>JANMZP010000179.1:0-27935 GCA_031383435.1 Betaproteobacteria bacterium
GAAGGACAGCAGCTGTTCGACGGTGGCCGGTGCGGTGGCCAGCACGGCCACCAGGTCGACTTCCGCAGCCTGGATCTGCTCTTTCAAGAGCTTGACCCAGCGCCGGTCGGGCTCGACGGCGTCGCCCTGGATGGTGCTGTACAGCACATCGCGTATGGGCTCCAGCGTCGAGTAGGGCACGCAGAAATGGATGGTGCCCGTGGTGTCGCCGATTTCCAGCGTGAAGGAACTGGCCACCACCACTTCGCTGGGGCTGGCGATGCTGGCGAACTGCGGCTGCATTTCGCTGCGCTGGTACTCCAGCTCAAGCGGGTAGATGCCAGCCCAGGCCTTGTGGTACTCGGTGATGATGGTTTCGACCAGGCGCAGGATGACGCGCTGCTCGGTGTGGCTGAAGTCGCGGCCTTCGATACGGGTGTGGAACTTGCCCACGCCACCGAATAGCGCGTCGATGACAGCGAACACCAGGCTGGGGTCGCAGACGATCAGGCCAGTGCCGCGCAGCGGCTTGTAGCTGACGAGGTTGAAGTTCGTCGGCACCACGATCTCACGCAGGAAGGCGCTGTACTTCTGCACCTTGATGCCGCCGATGGCCACTTCCGGGCTCTTGCGTATGAAGTTGAACAGCCCCAGGCGGATGTTGCGTGCGAAGCGTTCGTTGATGACTTCCATCGTGGGCATGCGGCCGCGGACGATGCGTTCCTGGCTCGACAGGTCGTAGTCGCGCATGCCGGCCGCGGACGGCTTTTCGGCTTCTACCGTTTGGCTTTCGCCGGTGATGCCCTGCAGCAGGGCGTCGACCTCGTCTTGCGAAAGAATCTGGTTGTTCACAGCTGCGGCTACTGGATGATGATGTTGGAGAAGTGCACGGCCCTGATCGGCAGCGAGACCTCGACCTTTTTCTTCTTCTTCTTTTTCTTGGGCTTGGCGTCGGCCTCGGCCTCGGCGGCGTCGTCCTCGTCATCGAGTTCGTCAACCTCCACGCCCAGTGCGCGCGACGCAGCGCGGCGTATGCGTTCGGCCAGCTTGGCCTTGCCTTCGCGGCCCATCAGTTCACCGGCGGTGCGGTCGGCGATGACCATCAGGATGTTGTTGCGGATGGCCGGCATATAGGTCTTGATCTGGTCGCCGAGGTGCGCGTCCTCGATCTCCAGCGTCACGCCCACCTGCGCAAAGCGCTCGGCATTGCGGTCGGCCAGATTGACAGTGAAGGGGTCCAGCGGCACGAAGACCGGTGCGGCCTTGGGGTCGCGCTTGGCAGCTGGCGCGTGCGCGGCCTTGGCCGGCGCGTGGTCTTCGGCACCCTCGGCGTCGGGGTCGACTTTCTTCTTCATCAGCACCATGGCAGCGCCACCACCACCGCCGAGCACCAGCACGGCGGCGGCGATCATGATGATCATTTTCTTGCTGCCCTTGGCGGGCGCGGCTTTTTCAGCGGCTGGGGCTGCGGACATGGTGACTCCTGCTGGCGGGCACAGGGCGCCGCCGCAGTGGCGGCGCTTGGTGCCCGATAGCTGCCCATTCTGGGAGCCCGGGTCCTGCGCATCAGCGGGAAAAGGACAAGGAAAAGGGCCCTAAACGGGCCCTGCGCGTTCACGCCGGGGCAGGCAACCCGACCGCTGACGCGTCCGCCGCAGCGGCGCTCAGGCCACCAGGTCGACAACGCCGGCGTGGCGCCGGCCGGGCGCGCCGGCAGTGCCGGTCTGGCCGTTGGCGGCAGCGTCCCGTGCACCGTCGGGGCGGCTGTCACGGGGGTTGTCGTTGCCGTTGTTGGCGCCGTTGCCATTGCCGTTGCCGCCGCCGGACTGCGCCTGTTGCTGCGGCTGGCGCGGTTGTTCAAAGACGCCACCGCCGCTCAGCGTCAAGCCGTTTTCACGCAGGCTGCCGGCCAGTTGCGGCATGGCCTGTTCCAGCGCGGCGCGGGTGTCGGCGTGTTCGGCGGCCAGGTGCACCCGCGCGGCATTGCCCTCCAGCTGGATTTGCACCGTCAGCGGGCCCATTTCGCCGGGGTTGAGTTCGAGCCGCGCATGCAGCAGACCGTCGCGCACGAAGGTGCTGATCTGGGCCGCCAGTTCGGGCGCGAAGGTCGGGCTGCCGGGGTTGGCGGCGATGCGGCCGTCGGTGGCTGCGCCAGGCAGGTTGTTGCCGGCGGCCGGCGCGCCGATCCAGGCCAGCGCGCCGCCCAGTGCGGTGTTGGCCGATGCGCCCGATGGGGCTGAAGCGGCGGTGACTGCGGCGTCGCCATCGGTCTGGTTGCGCGCGTTGCCGCTGCCTTCGCGGGTCAGCGACTGGGCGGCCAAGGCGACTGCCGCATGGGCGCTGTCGTTGGCGCTGGCGTTGGCGTTGGCGTTGGCGCTGGCGTTGGCGCTGGCGCTGGCGTTGGCGTTGGCGTTGGCGTTGGCGCTGGCGTTGGCGCTGGCGTTGGCGCTGGCGGTCGCGGCGCTCACGCCGCCGCGCAGGTCGGCCTTGTACGGGCTGCGCGGGTTGGTGCGGGCTTCGGTGTGGGCGTTCGCCGTGTCGTTCGCGGCCGGGCCGGCATGGCTGCGCTGGGCGGCATCGGCATTGGCAGCGGCAGCGGCGAGCGCAGCCAAGTCACTGCGGGCCTGGGTTGCAGCGCCGGTCTCAAGGCTGCCGGCGTTGCGGGCGCCGCCGTTGACCTGGCCGTTGCGGCGCTGGGCTTCGAGCGCGGCGGCGCGGCCTTCGGGCGTGGCCAGGGCCATGGGGTCACCAGTACCCGTGGCGTGGGCGGCGCTGGCCGCAGCAGCGGCACCCAGCGCAGTTTGGGCGGTTTGGGCGGCTTGCGTGATTTGTCGGGCTTGTGCGATTGGTGCGGTTTGCGCGGCCTGTGCAGACGCCTGCTCGGCGGCCCCGGCGGCTGCGTTGCGGCCCGCGGCCAGGCTGTCGCGCGCCAGCGTGCCGGCGGCTTCGGCGGCCGCGTTCGGGCCGCCGCTGTGGGTCAGGGCCGGGTCGGGTGGCAGGCGCTCGGCGCGCTCGGCCAGCCCGTCGGCGCGCGTGGGTGGGCCGGTGCGCGCGCTGCCGTCGGCGTTCAGGCCGGTCAGTGGTCGGCCGGCGCTGGCCGCCTGGGTGGCGGTGGCGGTGGCAGTGGCGGTGGCGGTGGCGGTGGCGGTGGCAGTGGCAGTGGCGGCCATGGCGGCACTTGCGGTCGCGTTGCCGGCGGCGGTATCGGCGGCCTCGGCCGCGGACGCGCTGGCGGCCGTGGCTGCGGCCGTTGCGCTGGCGCTGGCGTTCCAGGCGGCCAGCAAGGCGCTGGCGTCGCCAGCTGTGGGTGTGGCGGGCACAGCTTGTGCCGCGCTCGCGGCATGCGCAGCCAGCAAGGCGGCGGCGGCCGGGTCGGTCGGGCTGGTGCCGGCGGCGGCCGCGCCTGCAGCGCCTGCGGCCGCGCCTGCAGCGCCTGCGGCGTCGGCGCTGAGCGCGTCCTTTCGGGTGTCTTTGCGCGCCTCTGCGAGGGCCGCTGCCTGAGCCAGGGCATCCAGGGTCTGGGCCGCCGTGGCCGCGTCAACCGGCACCGGCGGCAAGCGCACGGGCGGCAGCTTGCCCGGCACCACTTTGCTCTTGATCGGCTGCGGGCCGGGGTGCCAGGGCGCGTTGCGCACGTCCAGCGTGTTCGGGTCGGGCTCGCCCCCGCCGGCCTCGCCTTCGGTGCAGGCACCGGCACCCGTGCCGTTGTCGGGCTTGCTGGCCTGGTCGAGCAGTCTGGCGAAGCCCTCGGTCGGGCCCTCTGCGCCGTCGTTGTTGTGCGCAGCAGGCGCGCCATTGAACGCGCTGTTGACAGGATTCACGGCCGAGGTGGGCAGGGCAGAGGCGAGCATGGCGGACCTTCTTTCGGGCTGAGCGCGGGGCGCGGTTTCAGTGGTGCGTGTTCGGCTGCGTTTCGGCAGCCGCTGACCAGGCCGCGCTGAGCGGGCCGGCCGTGCGGCCGGCGTGCTGGGCCGCGTCGTCGCTGATGCGTTGTTCCTGGCGGTCGCTGCGCCGGCGTTGTTCGCCGCTGCGCCGCTCCATCAGCTTGCGCACCGAGGCCACGCGCGTTTCCAGCGCCAGCAGTTCGGCGCGCCGCGTGGTCAGGCGGTTCTGTGCCGCTGTCATCTGGCCGGCCTGCTGGGTCAGTGCCTGTTCCAGGCGTTGCATGAATTCGTGGTGGCTGCGCAGCAGTTCGATGGACACGCTGCGCCCGCCCAGGCCGGGTTGGCGCTGGCGGTATTCGTCGCGGTAGGCCATCAATTGCATTTCCTGCTGCTGCAGGCGGCGGGTGGCCTCCTCGGCTTGCAACAGCAAGGCCAACGCCTCGTTGCGCAGGCCTTCAGCGTGTTCCAGAAGTGTGAGCAGAGCCTGGGTCATGGCGGGGTACTTCGCGTTAGGTCGTCATCAAGTGGCAGAGGTGGGCGCGGCTGGCGTCCAGCGCGGCGCGTTCGTGCATGTCTTGCTGCAGCAGCGCGTTCATCTGCGGTTGCAAACGGACGGCGGTGTCGAGCTCGGCGTCGTGCCCCGGTTGGTAGGCGCCCAGCTGGATCAGGTCGCGGGCCTTGTTCACCTTGGCCATCAGGTGGCGCATGCGGCGCGCGGCCTGCAGGTGTTCGCGGCCGGCCACGGCGGTCATCACACGCGAGATCGATTTCTCGACGTCGATGGCCGGGTAGTGCCCGCCTTCGGCCAGTTCGCGGGTCAGCACGATGTGGCCGTCCAGGATGCCGCGCGCGGCGTCGGCGATCGGGTCTTGCTGGTCGTCGCCTTCGCTCAGCACGGTGTAGAAAGCGGTGATCGAACCGACGCCGTTCAAGCCGTTGCCGCTGCGTTCCACCAGTTGCGGCAGCTTTGCGAAACAGCTGGGCGGGTAGCCCTTGGTGGCCGGCGGTTCGCCGATGGCCAAGGCAATTTCACGCTGCGCCATCGCATAGCGGGTCAGGCTGTCCATCAGCAGCAGCACGTGCAGGCCGCGGTCGCGGAAGTGTTCGGCAATGGCCGTGGCGTAGCCGGCACCCTGCATGCGCATCAGCGGCGGTGAATCGGCCGGCGCGGCGACGACCACGCTGCGCGCGCGGCCCGCGTCGCCCAGGATGTCTTCGATGAATTCCTTGACCTCGCGGCCGCGTTCGCCAATCAGCCCGACCACGATGACATCGGCCTCGGTGTAGCGGGCCATCATGCCCATCAGCACGCTCTTGCCCACGCCTGTTCCAGCAAAGAGTCCTATCCGCTGACCCCGGCCCACGGTGAGCAGCGCGTTGATGGCGCGCACGCCGGTGTCCAACGGCGTGCGCACCGGGTCGCGGTCCATCGCGTTGATGGCGCGGCGCACCAGCGGTTCGGTGTGCACGTCCTGCAGCGGGCCCAGGCGGTCCAGCGGCGTGCCGTGCGAATCGACGACGCGGCCGAGCAGGCCGGCACCCATCGGCAAATGCAGGCCGCGGTCTTCGCTGCGCCGCCAGGGGTGGTTGTCTACACCCCAGAGCGGCGGCGTGATCGGTGCCGGGCGCGGAATGACGCGGGCGCCGCTGCTCAGGCCGTGCAGTTCGCCCATCGGCATCAGGTAGGCGCGGTCGCCGCTGAAGCCCACCACCTCGGCCAGCACGGTGTTGCCCGGCGCGTTGGGTGGGCCGTCGCCGATGACCTCGCAGACCGAACCCACCGGCACGCGCACGCCAGCGGCTTCCAGCACCAGGCCGGTCACGCGCAGCAGTGTGCCTTCGGCCTGCAGCGGTTGGGCGATGGCCGCATAGGTTTGCAGATCAGACAGGTAGCGCTGCCAACGGCATTCGCGCAGCGCCAGGCGCTGGTTCAGCGTGACGGGGGCGACGAAGGTGGCGGTCAAGGCGTGTCCCCATCGGTGTCGGTGTCGTCACCGTCCAGCGGCAGCGACGAACCCAGCGCTGCAGCGGCCTGCGCCCAGCGGCCGGCAATGCGCGCGTCGATGTTGCCGACGTCGCTGTGCACCAGCACGCCACCGCGCGCGATGCTGTGGCTGGCCACCAGCCGCGCACCGCGCAGGGCCAGTACCTCGGCCGCGCCTTCCTGCACCAGCGGCAGGTCTTGCGGATGCACCTGCACGGTGATCTGCCGCGCGCTCAGCATCACCGCGCTGACCGCTTCACTGGCCACGCGGGCCACCAGTTCGGGTTGGCTCTGCAGTTCGCTGCGCAGCACCTGGCGGGCCAGTTGCACCGCGCTGGTGGCCAGCGCTTGCGCCACCTGCTCGTCCAGCCCTTGCAGCTGTTCGTCAAAGGCTTCCAGCAGCGCGCCCACCTGCGAGGTGGCCTGCTGCGCGAAGCTCTCCTTGAACCCTTCCAGCGCCACCAGGCCATCGCGATAGCCTTCCTGGTAGCCGGCCTGGCGCGCCGCATGGATGCGCGCCTGCCAGTCGGCCGCCGTGGGCGGGGGTGGCGCTGCGGGGGCAGCGGGCACCGCCGACGCGTGTGCATCGGGCCCGATCGCGCCCGGCGTCCAGCTCGCAAAAGCACCCAGCTCTTCGGCCGGAATGAAGCGCTGGTAGGAAGCCGCCGTCTTCGAACCCTCAGGCGGCGGAATATTCCGAAACAAGTTTTTAGACGAACTGCTCATCGCCGCCTCCCATGATGACGATCTGGCCTTCGTCCACCAGGCGGCGCACGATCTTCAGGATTTCCTTCTGCTCGGATTCCACTTCCGACAGGCGCACCGGGCCGCGCGACTCAAGGTCTTCCTTCAGCGTTTCGGCGGCGCGGCTGGACATGTTGCGCAGGATCTTGTCGCGCAGCTCGGTGCTGGCACCCTTCAAGGCGACGATGAGCGATTCGCTCTGCACTTCCTTCATGAGCGCCTGGATACCCTTGTCGTCGATGCGTTCCACATCGTCGAAAGTGAACATGTTGTCCTGGATCTTCTGTGCCAGGTCGGCGTCCGATTCGCGCACGAAGTCCAGGATCGAGGTCTCGATGGCATTGCCCAACGTGTTGATGATTTCCGCCGCTGCTTTCACACCGCCGAGCGAGGTCTTCTTCTGCCGGTCGCCACCGGCCAGCACCTTGCTCATCACGTCATTCAAGTCGCGCAGCGCGGCTGGCTGGATGCCGTCCAGCGTGGCGATGCGCACCATCACTTCATTGCGCTGGCGTTCGGTCAGCAGCTTCAGCACCTCAGCGGCCTGGTCGAATTCCAGATGCACCAGCAGCGCGGCCACGATCTGCGGGTGCTCGTTGCGCAACAGTTCGGCCACGCTTTGCGGGTCCATCCACTTCAAGCCCTCGATGCCGGTGATGTCGCTGCCCTGCAGGATGCGGTCGATCAGCAGGTTGGCCTTGTCGTCGCCCAGCGCACGGCGCAGCACGGCCTTGACGTATTCGTTGCTGTCTTCGACCAGCATGTGTTCGGATGAGGCCACCTTGTCGAAGTTGTCCATCACCGTTTCGATGCGGTCGCGCGGCACCGTCTTCAGCCGCGCGATGGTCTCGCCCAGGCCTTGCACTTCCTTGGGGTTGAGGTGTTTGAAGACTTCGGCGGCCTCTTCTTCGCCCAGGGTCATCAGCAGGATGGCCGCGTCTTCCAGCCCTTTTTCGTCGAGTGCGCCGGCCATATCGCTTGCTTCAGGCGGCTTCGCCGTTGACCCAGCCACGCACGATGTGCGCCACGGCGGCGGGGTTGCTCTTGGCCATCGCCCGGGCGTTGTCCAGGCGCTTCAGCTGGATTTGTTCCATCATCAGTTTCTCGGCGTCTTGCGCGGTGGCTGCGTCGTCCTGCACCACCACGTCGAGTTGGCTGCCCACTTCGGATTCGGGCTGCGGCGGGGGCGGGGGCGGGGCCAGCATCGTGTTCAGCGCAGGGCGGATCAACTTGAACACCACCACCAAGGCCACCAGGGCCAGCGCGGCCGGCGCGGCGGCGCTCTTCAGCAGGTCGACCAGCCAGATCTGTTTCCACAGCGGCACGTCGTCAGCGGCCGGTGCCGCTTCCACGCGGAAGGGTGCGTTGATGACCTTCACCAGGTCGCCGCGCTCGGCGTTGAAGCCGATGCCTTGCTGCACCAGCGCGGTCAATTGCTCGATCTCTTTGTCAGGCAGGGCGACCGTCACCGGCTTGCCCTTGGCGTCGTTCGTGGTGCGGTGGTTGACCACCACGGCCGCGTTCAGGCGGCGCACGCTGCCCACCGCGTTGCGCGTGACGGTGGTCGTCTTGTCCACTTCAAAGCGCGTGGCCGCTTCACGCCGCGCGTTGGCACCGGCCGCACCGCCCTGGGCCGGCCCCAGCGCCTGCGCGCTGCCGTTGATGAGCGCCGAAGCCGGCGTCGGTGGCTGGTTGCTGGTGGCACCCGGCACGCCCGCTGGCGTGGCTCCGCCCGGGCCGTTGGTCTCTTCGGTGCGCAGTTCGCGGATGGTGGTCTTGGCGTCCGGACCCTGGTTGGGGCGGTAGGCCTCGGCCGTCTGCATGACCTGTGAAAAGTCGATGTCGGCGCTGACCGTGGCGCGCACGTTGTCGCGGCCCAGCACCGGCTCCAGCAGGTCCAGCACGCGCTTCAGGTGGCCGGCTTCCACTTCGCGGCGGTACTGCAACTGTTGTGAATCGAGACCCTGGTTTTCGTCGCCCGTTTGCGACAGCAGCGCACCGCTGCTGTCGACCACGCTGATGGCCTTGGCCGTCAGTTCGGGCACGCTGCCCGACACCACGCGGATGATGCCGGCGATCTGCCCGCGGTCCAGCGTGCGGCCCGGGTGCAGCGTCAACACCACCGACGCACTGGGCTTTTGCTGTTCACGGAAAAAGCCGTTCTGCTGCGGCAGCGCCAGGTGCACGCGGGCCGACTTCACCGGCTCCAGCGCCTGGATGGTGGTGACCAGTTCGCCCTCGATGGCGCGCTGCATCTTCATGCGTTCCTGGCCTTGGGTCTGGCCGAAGGTGTTCTTGTCCAACAGCTCGTAGCCCGATGTACCGCCGGCGGTGGAACCGGGCAGGCCGGCCGCCGCCAGCTTCATGCGCAGTTCGTGCACGCGGCCCGAGGGCACCATGATCACGCTGCCGCCTTCGGTGAAGCGGTAGGGCACGTTCATCTGCGTCAAGCGGTCGATGACGGCACCGCCGTCTTTCTCGGACAGGTGGGGGAAGAGGGCGCGGTAGTCGGCGTCCTTGGCGCTGAAGCCCATGGCCACCAGCAGGGCCAGCAGCGCGGCCACGCCCAGCAAGGCCATGGCCTGCATGCGGCCGGGCAGGCTGCGCCAGCGGCTGCCCATCGTCGGCACAGCCGCGCCCATGTCGGTGGGCACGATGGCATGGGCTGCGTTGGAGGCGGTGGTCGCGAGGGCGTTGTCCATGGGGTCGGCAGGGGGCGCAATTTCCGAGTTTTTCCGGGGTTCGCCGCCATTGTTCGTTGCCACCGGGCCGGACATAAGTGGGATCAAGCCAGCAAAGACGCGGCTGATCGCCGCTTGGCAGCCCGCGCGGGCGCACTACATTGGCTGCGTGGAAAAGCATTTCAGCCACACCTTCAACTCCAGGCCACGCCATGTCCGACTTGCGGATCAAACCCTTCGACTTCCAGGCCGCCGTGGCCCGTGCCGGGCTGCGCCCGGACGGCATGCCGCGCACCGGCGCGGTGGCCGAAGCGGGTGGCGGTGGCTTTCGCACGGCCATGGCCGATGCGCTGAAGAATGTCAGCCAGAGCCAGCTGACGGCCAACAGCCTGCAACGCGAATTGACGCTGGACAACCCCAACGTCAGCGTCGAACAGACCGTGATGGCGATGCAGAAAGCGCAGATCGGCTTTCAGGCCGCGCTGCAAGTCAGAAATCGCCTGGCGCAGGCCTACAGCGACATCATGAACATGCAGGTCTGATCAACAGGCAGGCAATTGCGGCCACGCACCGCTGAGCGCGCAGACCCGGGGTCGCCCTTGCGGCGACACGTTCACCCGCAACCGGTCGCCGTGCGGCGACTCGAAAGTCGTGCTGGCCGATGTCTGCACCACACCGGTCGCCTCCAGTTGCACGGCCATCGGGTTCAGCACGCGGATGCCCGTGTGGCTGGCTGCGGGCACGGCGTGGATGCGGCAGGCCTGGCGCTCCGTGGTGGGGCTGCAGTCGCAGCCGCTGCTCATCGAGATGCCCCAGCACCAGGGCGTGCCGTCCTGCACCCGCACATGCACCGGCTGCCCGCGCTGGGCGGCCAGGAAGCGCGCTTCGGTGATGTCGCCGACCAGGGTTTGCGCGGCATTGCGCAGCCGCTGGCGTTCCAGCTGGGTGCCCAGGTTGGGCAAGGCCAGCGTGCCCAGCACGGCCAGCACGGCCACGCAGAGGACCAGCTCCAGCAACGTCAAGCCGGTGTCGGGCTGGGTTTGCCTGGTTTGCCTGGTTTGCGTTCTGCGTTTGGTGGCGTGCACGGCTAATGCCCCCAGCAGGCGGGCGTGGGCCCGCGCGTGGCAAAGCCCAGGCTCACGTCCAGCGTGATGGCGGCGCAGTCGCGGTCGGCCTGCTGGTCGCCCGCCGCCTGCGCCACCGCGCGGTAGCCTTCGGGGCCGTTGGCCGACAGGCTCAGCGTGTAGCGGCCTTGCGGGCTGATGGGCTGCACGCCGCGCAGCGCCGCCAGGTCGGCGCTGTACAGGCCGTTCTGGGCGCGGTAATTTTCCTGCTCGCCCTGCATCCGGGTCAGGGCCTGCACGGCGTCCAGCCGGGCGACGCGGCGTTCTGAACCGCGCAGGCCGGGCAACGCCAGCCCGGCCACGATGGCCAGGATCACCAACACCATCAGGCATTCGATCAGCGTGAAGCCGGCGGTGCCCGGGCGGGTGTGGGGCAGCATGTCGGGTGGCGCTTCAGCGGGGCACCAGCAGACGCTGGCGCTGTTGCGCACGGTCGATCCAGCGCTGCAGCACGCGTTCGGCGCTGCCCGGCAGGGCCAGCCATTCGCAGCCGATGCGCACACCGCTGTGCACGCCGTTCTGCGACGTGTTCTGCCCCTCGCCATGCCCCGCGTTCGGCCCATCCCCCAGCGACGTGATGTGCTGCAGCGTGGCCGGCGCACTGAAGCGCGTCTCGGCGTCCAGTTCCACCCGCAATTCGCCCAGGCGCGTGCCGGCCTGCAGCGGCGGCACGTCACCCGGCAGCCACAGCGCGCAGCCGCCGATGCTGACGTCCAGCACGCGCAGCGCCAGGGTCATCTCGGGCAGGCCCGGATGGCGGAAGGTGGCCAGCGGGTCGGGCCGGCCGCTGCTGCGCACGCGAAAGGCGTTGCGCCGTTGAAAGCGGTACATCTCGCGCGGCGGCTGGCTGTGCAGGCTGCTGCCCTGGGCACCGTGCACCAGCACGAAGCCCTGCAGGTCGAACTGCAGCTTGACGTTCTCCAGGTAGGCCACCGCGGTGGCTTCATTGCATTCGACCAGGCGGTTCAGCCCGGCCGCGTCGGTGTCGGCACTGAAGTGCAGGCCTTGCGCGGTGTCATCCACCGCCCACAGCGTGGTCGGCAGGGCCGTCCCGTCAGGCAGGTTCAGCACCACCGGCACCCCGCCGTCACGCAGGGCGTGCAGCAGGTTCAGGCAGTCCGGTCCGTGCGTGATGCGGAAGTCGGCCCAGGAGTCGGGCCCAGGGGCGTTCATCGGCTTCGGTCCGGCTCAGTGCAGCGTCTGGCGGCGGCCGGTGAGGGCGTCGTCCAGTTCTGCCAACCAGGGCTCGGCCAGGTGGCGGATTTCCGCGTCGTTGACCAGGATGCGTTGCATGATGCGCGACTTCGCCTTGGCCGCTTCCGGGTTCACCGCCTGGGTGTCGGCAAAGCGGTTCGGCGTTTCGTCTTCGGGTTGCTGCGCGGCGTGCTTGAGCTGGCTGATCAGCAGCACGCAAGCGCCTTCCAGTTTCAGCACTTCGTCCCATTTGCCGTCGCGCGCGGCGTTGAGCATGTCGGCACTGGCACGTTCGATGGCTTCGTAGTAGCTGAGCAATTGCGGGTCCATGTCTCTGGTTCCTGGTGGTCGGGCTGCGCATCAGTGGCTGAATCGGTGACCGAATCAGCGACCGAATTAGCGACGTGAATGACCGTTGGGCGAGATGGCCGCCCAGGCCTCTTGCAGCGGGCGCATCAGGCGTTGGCACTCGTCCAGCGCAGCCTCGTCATTGCGCAGGTTGGCCACCGTCAAACGCATGGTCAGGTAGCCGTACAGGTCGTGCAGGTCGCGGGCCAGCGTGCCGCCGGCCTTCATGTCGAGCCCGGAGCGCAGACCTTCGTCGATGATGCGAACGGCGCGACCGATGGCGTGGCCCTTGCCGACCACATCGCCGCTGCGCATCGCGCCGCGGGCTTGCGCCACGGCTTCCATCCAGCCGTCGAACAGCATGGCCACCAGCGAGTGGGGCGTGGCGCCCGAGAGTCGGGTTTCGACCCCGACTTGTTGGTACAAGTCGCTGCGCAAGGCACCGCGGGAAGGGCGGCTGGAAAAGGTGTTGGCAAACATCTGTTGGGGGTGCTGGTTCGGCCTGTGATACCTTGGTTATCGGCCTGCCCCCGATCCCACTTGAGACGGGATCTACCCCTGTGGCGACGCCCTGTTTGCGCGCCCAATGGACACCGTTCTCACCCCGTCGACTTGTTCCAGTTCGCGATCTGCTGGGTTACGTAGGAGCTGAGTGAATTCAGCCGCGCCACGTTCGAATCCAGCGCCGTGTACTGCGCCACCAGGCGGGCCTGGAAGCTGTCCACGCGGGTGTTCAGCGCGGTCTGGTCTTCACCGTTCTTGGTGATCAGTTTCTGCAGCCCGGCGGTGCGTGTGGAGATGGTGCCGTCAACCCCCAGCGCCTGCGTGGCCAGCTCGGAATAGCGCCGCGCAAAGCCGCTGTTGGCGCTGTTGCCCATGTCGCTGTTCGAGAAGGCCTTCTTCAGTTCGCTGAGCTTGCCGACGGCCGCGTCGAGCTTGGCCTGGCTGACCGTCAGGGTGCCGTCGCGCTGCACTTCCAGGCCGATGTCGGACATCCGCCCGAAGGCACTCGAGGCACCGCTGGTGGTACCCACCATGGTGCGCAGCCGGGCTTGCAGGTTGGTCGCGGCGCTGTCGCCCTGCAGCACGCCGCCGGACTTGGAGGTCGGGTCGTACTTGGTCTGGTTGCCGATGTAGGACACCATGGCGTTGTAGGCCGAGGCGAAGGTCTTGATGGCCGTCTGCACGCTGGCGGTGTCGGCGCTGGCGGTGATGTTGATGGCCGTGCCTGTGTTCAGACCCGTGACCTTGTTCAGGTTCAGCGTCAGGCCTTCGATGACGCCGGTCATGGCGTTCGAGGTGGACGTGACGGCGATGCCGTTGACCGTGGCCTTGGCGTCCGACGAACCCTGCATCAACTGCATGGCCGTGGCACCGTTGGGCGGGTCGAAGGCCATCACCGACAGGCCCAGCCCGTCGCTGTTGTTGCCGTCGCTGTCGGCCGCCGTCATGCGAAAGCCGTTGGCTTCGCCGGTGGCCGTCGAACGCAGCGACAGGCGCACGCCCGAGGCGTCGGTGATCAACGAGGCGGTCACCCCGGCACCGGCGCTGTTGATCTTCTCGACCACATGGGTCAGCGTGTCGGTGGACGCTATGGTGATGTCCAGTGCCGTGCTGTCGCTCTTCGGGCTGAAGTTGGCCTGGCCTGTGTCCCACGAACCCAATTGCAGCGTCAGGGTGCCGCTGCCCGGCAGCACGCCCTTGTCGGTGAAGGCACTGGCCGAGGCCAGGGTCTGGCTGTTGGCCAGCGACTGCACCGTGACCGCGTAATTGCCGGCGGTGACGTTGTTGCTGCTGGAGACCGAGACCGCACTGGCGTCGCTGGACGTCACCGTCGAGCCCGACCACAGCAAGGGGTTGGTCAGCGCGTTGGCTGCCGTCTGCATGCTGCTCATCAGGCTGTTGATCTGCCCGAACGACGAAACCTGCGTTTGCAGCTGGTTCGCCTTGTATTGCATCTGGCCGATGGGTTGACGCTCCAGCGCCACCAGTTTGGTGACGATGGTGTTCAGGTCCAGCCCGCTGCCGACGCCGAGAGAAGTGAATGTGGCCATGGTGTGCTCCTTCGAGAGGAAAGGTCAGTGGACCCTCCATGCACCAAGGGCCCCAGGGGTGCGCGGAGCGACCCCATGGAACCTTGTATCGACAACGCCGCTGCGGGCTTTAGAACTTTTTGTCGTTGATTGCTTCAGCCGGGGCGTTCAACCCCCCGGGCTTAGCCCTTCAGCAGCGACAGCACCTGCTGCGGCAACTGGTTGGCCTGGGCCACCATGGCGTTGCCGGCCTGTTGCAAGATGTTCGCGCGCGACAGCGCCGAGGTCTCGGCGGCGTAGTCGGCGTCCATGATGCGGCTGCGCGCGGAGGACTGGTTTTCCACCGCCACCTGCATGTTGTTGACGATGTTCTCGAAGCGGTTCTGCACCGCACCGAAGTTGGCGCGCTGGCTGTTGATGGCGTCGATGGCGGCGTCGATGGAGGCGATGGCGCCCTGGGCCGTCGGGGTGTCGGTGATCTGCACCGTCGGCACGTCGGTGCCGGTGATGACCGCAGTGCCCAGCACGCTGTTGATGCTGGTGTTGGCCGACCAGCTGAAGGCGGTGACGGTCAGGCGGTCGACGTCGCTGCTGCTGTTGGCGCCGATCTGGAAGACCGAGTCGCTGGTCGTGGCCAGGATGCTCTGGCCGTTGAACTGCGTGCCGCCCAGCGTGCGCGTGGCTTCCTGCGACAGCTGGATGAATTCCTGGTTCAGGCTGATGCGGTCTGAACTGGAGTTGGTGCCGTTGGCCGACTGCACCGCCAATTCCCGCATGCGTTGAAACAGGTTGCCGACGGCGCCCAGGGCGCCTTCACCGACCTGCGCCAGCGAGATGCCGTCATTGGCGTTGCGCATGGCCACGGTCATACCCTTGACCTGGGTGTTCATGCGCTCGGCGATGGCCAGGCCGGCCGCGTCGTCTTTGGCGCTGTTGACCCGCATGCCCGACGAGAGCCGCTGCATGGCGGTGCCCAGTTGAGACTGGCTCATGCTCAGGTTGCGCTGGGCATTGAGTGAAACGAGGTTCGTGTTGATCGTCTGGGGCACGGGGTGTTCTCCTGGCGGGTCGGACTTCTAGTGACTGAACGCATCCACCGAAACAGTTCGATGCGATGGGTTGAAGATTACGCCGCCAGGCGTTCAGGCTTGGGTCGGATTAAGGGGCTGTTCGCCCCCCATAACCGATCCGGCAAAGAAAAAAGGCCCACCGTTGCCGGCGGAGCCCTGCGCGCAGAACTCGAATCCGCTTCGCCGTCCAAGGCCACTCAAGTGGCCTTGGAGCCGCGGCTCAGCGCAGCAGCGACAGCACTTGCTGCGGCAACTGGTTGGCCTGGGCCACCATGGCATTGCCGGCCTGCTGCAGGATGTTGGCCCGCGACAGATTGGACGTTTCCACCGCGTAGTCGGCGTCCATGATGCGGCTGCGCGCAGCGCTCTGGTTCTCGCTGGCCGTCTGCAGGTTGGACACCACGTTGCTGAAACGGTTCTGCACCGCACCGTAGTTGGCGCGTTGCGTATTCACCGCGTCGATGGCGGTGTCCAGCGAAGCGATCGCGCTCTGGGCCGTCGCGGCGTCGGTGATCTGCACCGTCGGCGCGTCAGTGCCGGTGATGACGGCCGTGCCCATCACCGCACTGATGCCGGCGCTGGCCGACCAGGCGAAGGCGGTCACGGTGATGCGGTCGATGTCCGAAGCGTTGTTGGCACCGATCTGGAATGTCGAATCCGAAGTCGTGGACAGGATGTTCTGGCCGTTGAACTGCGTGCCACCCATGGTTCGCGTCGCTTCCTGTGCCAGCTGCACGAACTCTTGGTTCAAGCTGGCGCGGTCGGATGTCGAATTGGTGGAGTTGGCCGATTGAACAGCCAGTTCACGCATGCGTTGCAACAGGCTGCCTACCGAGCCGAGTGCGCCTTCTGCCGTCTGCGACAAGGAAATCGCGTCGTTGGCATTGCGGCTTGCCACCGACATGCCGCTGACTTGCGACTTCATGCGTTCAGCAATAGACAGACCGGCGGCGTCGTCGGCGGCACTGTTGACGCGCAGACCTGAGGACAGGCGTTGCATCGAGGTGGCCAAAGCCGACTGGCTCATGGACAGGTTCTTCTGTGCGTTGAGTGAATTGAGGTTGGTGTTGATGGTCTGGGGCATGGAAAATCTCCGATCGGTTGATGACCACAGGCAAATGCCTGGCAGGCAACGCGGTTTTGACAGCCCGACGTCCGGTGCCTGCCTGCAAATCCACGGTACTTGGGCTGGTTGGCCCAACACCGCAGAACTCGCCCGGGCCCCTCGCTGCCGAGTCGTTTGCCGCCATGGTTTTGGTGTGGAGGCACCCGCTCGGCCCGTTGTGGTCCGGACCCCGCACCCACTTTCGTGGGCACGTTGAAGCCGTTTTCGTCCCCGGCCCGCAAACCTTTAGCGTTTCGCAGCAAGTCGATGCAGGCTTCTTTTGAAATAGCGGGCGGCGCACCGGCCTTTTCGAGCGCTCGGGCCGGGGTGCGGTGGCCATCATCGATGGGTGGTCTTGTGTGTTTGCGAGGCCGCCAACCCCTCACCACAGCACAAGGCCCCGCCATGCACGCCAGCAGCAGCCCTTCCGCGCAACGCGACTGGAGCCGCGGCATGGCCTTGGCCCGCCAGGCGCGGTGGCCGCAGGCCGCACGGGCCTTCGCCCGGGCCACGCGCGCTGCCCCGCAAGACAGCTTGTATTGGTTGAACCTGGCCAACGCACAGCGCCGTGCTGGCGACTTGCCGCAGGCTGTCGTGTCGGCGGGCCGCTGTCTGGCCCTGGTGCCGTGCGACCCGCTGGCGCTGCGTTTGCTGGGCGATTGCGCCTTGCAGCTGCACCGTTATGCCGATGCCGTTGCGGCCTTTGCCGCGCTGGAAACTGCCGGCCACAGCGAGACCGACGCGATGCTGCAGCACGGCTCGGCGCTGCTGGCGCTGGGCCGCCCGGCCGAAGCCGCCAGCGTGCTGCTGCGCGCCTTGGCGCTGGACCCGGCGCTGGTGCGCGGCCACGCCTTGCTGGCCGACGCCTGCCGCGACCAGGGCTTGAAGCGCGAGGCCGTGGAATGCATGAAGACCGTGCTGGCGCTGGAGCCGGGCAACCTGGAAGCGCTGTCGCACCTGTCGTTCGAGAAACGCCATTTGCTGGACTGGACCGACCTCGACGCCGATGTCCACACCCTGTGCGAACAGCTGCGTGCCCAGCCTGCCGACCAGCCCTGCGTGTCGGCCGCCTTCAGCCTGCTGTCGCTGCCGGTGCCGCCCGCGCTGCAGCTGCGGGCCGCGCGCGGCGAAGGCCTGGCCACCACGCGCGGCGTGCAGGCCCTGCCCGCGGTCAACCCGGCCAGCCGCAGCGGCGGTTCACAGCGCAACACGCGCATCCGCCTGGGCCTGGTCTCGCACGACTTCCGCGAACACCCGGTGTCGCAACTGCTGGTCGAGGTGCTGGAACGGCTGGACCGCGAGCGCTTCGAACTGCATCTGTATTCCAGCAGCCCCGACGACGGCTCACCGCTGCGCGCCCGCGTGGTGGCCACGGCCGATGCCTTTGTCGAACTGAAAGGCCTGTCGGACGCGCAGGCCGCCGAGCGCATCCGCGCCGACGGCATCGACCTGCTGGTTGACCTGATGGGCCACACGCGCGGTCACCGCCTGGGCATCTTCGCGCGCCGCCCGGCACCGGTGCAGGCCGCCTACCTGGGTTTCCCGGGGAGCAGCGGGCTGGAGGGCATCGACTACATCGTGGGCGACCCGCTGGTCACGCCGCTGGAACTGGCGGCGCACTACAGCGAGAAGCTGGCGCAGTTGCCGCTGACCCTGCAGCCCAACGGCACCGGGCGGCCCTTGCCGCAGGCGATGACGCGCGGCCAGGCCGGCCTGCCCGAAGGCGCCTTCGTGATGTGCGCCTTCAACCACACCTACAAGATCGGGCCCGAGGCCTTCGACACCTGGTGCAGCCTGCTGCGCGAATTGCCGCACGCGGTGCTGTGGTTGAAGGAAACCAACGCGCAATTGCATGGCAACGTGCTGCGCGCGGCAGCCGCTCGCGGCGTGCCGGCCGAGCGCATCGTGTTCGCGCCGGTGATGGCCTATGCCGACCACTTTTCGCGTCTGGCGCTGGCCGATCTTTTCGTCGACACCTGGCCCTACAACGCCCACACCACGGCCAGTGACGCGCTGTGGGCCGGCGTGCCGGTGGTCACCTGCTACGGCGAGTCCTACGCGTCGCGCGTGGCGGCCAGCGTGTTGAACGCCGCCGGCCTGGGCGAGCTGGCCTTCAGCAATGTGGCCGACTACCGCTGCGCCATCCTGGCCCTGGCCCTCGACCCGGCCTTGCTGGCCCCCTACCGCCAGCACCTCGTCACCCAGCGCCAGCACTTGCCGCTGTTCGACACCGCGCGCTACACGCGCGAGCTGGAAAACCTGTTCACCCGCATGGTGGCGCGCTGGCGCGCCGGCCTGCGCTGCGACCACCTGAGCGCCGCAACGTTTGAGGAACAAGCATGACTGTCGAACACCAAACCGCCATCGCGGCAGCTGAGGCTGCTGCCGCCGCTGTCGCCACTGTCGCCACTGTCGCCACTGTCGCCACCTGCGAGACCTGCGAGACCTGGGCGCTGGCCACGACCCGGGGCCTGGTCTTCCATGTCCCGGCGTCGATGGCCAGTTTGACGACCTACGTGCTGTTGGAGCAGGAGCACTGGTTCGAGCCCGAAATGAGCATGCTGCCGCAGTTGCTGCAGCCCGGTCTGCACGCGCTGGACATCGGTGCCAACCATGGCCTGTACGCGCTGGAAATGGCGCGCTGCACGCAGACCGGCCATGTCTGGGCCTTCGAGCCCACCGCGGCACCGCGCAGCAGCCTGTTGCGCAGCGTGCAGGACAACGGCCTGGGTGACCGCGTGACCGTGGTGGCCGCCGGCCTGGCCGAATGCGCTGGACAGGCCAGCTTTGCGGTCAGCGACAACAGCGAACTCAATTCCCGCAGCGGCGGCGGTGCCCGCCGCGAGACCGTGCAGCTGCTGGCCCTGGACGACTACCTGGACGCCCACGCAGCCGGCGTGCAGATCGCGTTCGTGAAGCTGGACGCCGAGGGCGGCGAATTGCAGGTGCTGGCCGGCGCGCAGCGCTTCTTCGACAGCCAATCGCCCGTCGTGCTGTTCGAACTAAAACATGGTGCGGCCATCAACACCGCGCTGATCGAGCGCTGGCAGGTCCTGGGCTACGGCATGTTCCGCTGGAGCGCCGAGTTGAACCTGCTGCTGCCCTTCGACGTGGCGGGTGACGAAACCGACTTCGCGCTGAACCTGGTGGCGGTGCGCCCCCCACAGCAAGCCGAGTTGGCCGAACGCGGCCTGCTGGTCACGCCGGCCGAACTGCAGGCGGTGGTGCCGCCGCACCCCGACCCGCAGACGCTGGCCGCCTGGTGCGCGCTGACCCGGCAGTCACTGGACAAGCTGCGCCTGCCGGTGTCTGAAGCCGACACGGCCTGCCTGCGCGCGCTGAACGCGGTGGCCAGCGCCCACCTGCAGGTGGGCCTGCGCCCGGCCGAGCGGGTTGCGCTGGTGGTGGCTGCGCAGGTGCTGCTGACGCCCTGGTCGGGCCCGGCAGCCAGCCTGGGCCTTGAAGCGGGGGCGCTGCTGGTGCACATCCTGCACGCCCTGGGCCGGCAGCACGCGGCCGTGAAGCTGGCCGCCCAGCTGCTGAACCGCTGGCCCGCCAACACGGCCCTGACCTTGCCGGTTGCGCCGCCCCAGTTGCACGAGCTGGAGCGCCCCCGCAGCACCTCGCCAGGCAGCTGGTTGCACCAGGTGCTGGGCGAGTTCGTTGCCACGAAGTCGACCCTGTCGTCCTATTTCGCGCCGCCGTGCCCCGAGCGCTGGGCGCAGCTGATGGGCCACCCCGACCACAGCGCCGAGATCGAGCGCCGCTACATGCTGTCGCACATGGTGCAGGACCGGCGGGTCGCGGTCGATGGCCTGCGCTGGCTGCCCTTGCCCGAACACACCTGCAACCCGTCGCTCTGGACGGCGCTGCTGCAGGCTGCACGTGCGATGGCGGCTTGATCAGCCGCGGCCCAGCGCCTGCAGGAAGGCCTCGGCCTGCGCCAGTTGGGCCAGGCTCACGTACTCGTCGGCCTGGTGGGCCTGGTTGATCGAACCCGGGCCGCAGACCACGGTTGACAGACCGGCCCGCTGGAACAGGCCGGCTTCGGTGCCAAAGGCCACCAGTGTGGTCTGCCGGGTGCCGGCCAGGCGCTGCGCCAGTTGCACCGCCGGCTCGTCGGTGCGGGCCTTGAAGGACGGCATCAGCGCGATGTTGTCGAAGCGGAAACCGGCCGTCGGCTCGACGGCCTGCATGGCCCCTTCCAGCGTGGCCGCGTAAGCCGCGACGCGGGCTTGCAAAGCCCCGGCGTCCGCGCCCGGCAGGTCGCGGAATTCGTAGTGGAAGCGGCAGTCTTCGGGTACCACGTTGTCGGCAATGCCGCCTTCGATGACGCAGACTGCGGCGGTGGAATAGGGCACGTCGAAACCGGCCTGGCGCGGCTCGGTGTCGCGCAGTTCGTCGGCGATGCCGGCGATGTGCGTGACCACGCGGGCTGCCGCTTCCAGCGCATTCACGGCGCTGGGGGTCAGTGAGGAATGCGCCGCCTTGCCACGCACGCAGCAGCGCCAGCGGTGCACGCCTTTGTGCGCGATGGCCGGCACCATCGAGGTCGGTTCGCCGACGATGCACAGCCGCGGCGCGGCGTCGTTGGCCAGCAGCCCGGCGGCTTCCAGATCGGCGATCAAACCGCGCGCGCCGAAGCCGCCGGTTTCTTCGTCGTAGCTGAAGGCATAGTGGATGGCGTGCGGCAGGTCGGCTTGCAGCCAGGCCTGCGTCTGCGCCACCACCAGACCGATCCAGCCCTTCATGTCGGCACTGCCGCGCCCGTACAGGCGGCCGTCCCTGATCTCGGCCGACAGCGGGTCCACCGTCCAGGCCTGGCCGTCCCAGGGCACGGTGTCGGTGTGGCCCGACAGCAGCACGCCGTTCGGTTTGCCGCTGCCCACGGTGGCGTAGAGGTTGGCCTTGCGCCGCGTTGCGTCATGCGTCAAACGCAGCGGCACGCCCAGGCCGCGCAGGTGGTCGGCGATGCACTCGATCAGCGCCAGGTTGCTGTTGCTGCTGACCGTGTTGAAGCGCACCAGGCGCTGCGCCCAGGCCAGGGCTTCGGGGCCGGGCAGGGCAGGGTGGTCAGGCTGGGCGGGGTGTTGTGCGGTGCTCATCGGGCCACTGTAGCCGCTACGATGACCGCATGAATTCTGCTGAAGGGGTCAATGCCCGCCGCATCACCGAAGCCGCCGCGCGCATCCACGGCCGCGTGCGGCGCACGCCCTTGCTGCGCCTGCCCGGTGCCGCGCTGGGCGTGGGCTGTGCCGAGGTCTGCCTGAAGCTGGAACACCTGCAGGTCGGTGGCAGCTTCAAGGCGCGCGGCATGTTCAACCGCATGCTGGCGCAGCCCATCCCCGAGGCCGGCGTGGTGATCGCTTCCGGCGGCAACGCGGGCATTGCGGTGGCCACCGCGGCGCAGGCGTTGGGCGTGCGCTGCGAGGTCTTCCTGCCCGAACTGGCTTGCGCTGCCAAGCGCCAGGCGCTGGCGGCCTTGAAGGCCACGGTGGTGGTCGGCGGCGCGGCCTATGCCGATGCACTGGTCGCCTGCCTGCAGCGCCAGGCGCAGAGCGGCGCGCTGTGGATGCACGCCTACGACCAGCCCGAGGTGGTGGCCGGTGCCGGCACGCTGGCGCTGGAAATTGAAGCTGAAGCAGGTCTGCCCGACCGCGTGCTGGTCAGCGTGGGCGGTGGTGGCCTGATCGGTGGCATCGCGGCCTGGTTCGCCGGCCGCTGCCGCGTTGAAGCGCTGGAGCCCGTGGGCGCGCCCACGCTGCACGCGGCGCGGGTGGCTGGCGAACCGGTCGACGTGGCGGTCGGCGGCCTGGCCGCCGATGCCTTGGGCGCGCGGCGCATCGGCCATGTGGCCTGGCCGATCACGCAGCGTTTTGTGGCCGCTGCGCACCTCGTGGGCGATGCAGCGATTGCTGCCGCGCAGCAGCAGCTGTGGGCCAGCCTGCGCCTGGCGGTGGAGCCGGCCGCCGCGCTGGGCCTGGCGGCGCTGCGTTCGGGCCTGGTGGTGCCGGCCGCGCACGAGCGGGTGGCGCTGGTGCTGTGCGGTGCCAACTTCGACCTGGCCACGCTGCACGGCTGAGCGCCGCTCCGCGCGCGCCGCGCGGGATCAGAACAACCAGAAGCGGCGCTTGCGCACCGAGCGGAAGGTGACCCGTCTGTCGACGACCAGGCAGCGCAGGATGTGGTCGACGGCCGGTTCGCGAAAGGGCTTTTCTTCGGTGCCGGCCCGGAAGGCCGAAGGCTTGACCCGGCGACTCAGGCGGTAGCCCAGGCCCGGCTGCCAGCGGATCCAGAAATTGTTGCTGCTGCGCAGGCTTTTCTTCGGCCACAGGTAGCGGATGGCGTCGCCGGTATACCCCAGGCAGGCACCGTTCTTGGCGTTGAGCGCCACCAGAAACGTCGACCGTTCAACCGAAAAGCCCTCGCCGGTGGCCACTTCACGCTGCAACTTCAGCTTCTTGGGCAGCGCGTCGTTGGTGGCCTCGAACAGCGCCCACAGCGTCTGGATGCGGGCGTGTTCGTTGGCCTCTTCCTCGCCGTGCTGCAGGCTGTCTTGCTTGGCCTGGGCACGGGCTTCCAGTTTTTCCCGCTTGCGCAGTTCCTTCTCGATCCAGGACATGCCGTTGCCTTTGCTTGGGTGTTCGGTGCGGGCTAATTCTGCGCTGAGGATGTGTAGGCCAGCCGCACGTAAATCGGCGCAAAAGCCTCGGCCTGGGTCACTTCCAGCAGGTGTTCACGGCTCAGTTCCAGCATCGCGATGAAAGTCACCACCAGCACGGGCATGCCGCGCGTGGTGTCGAACAGGTCCTGGAATTCAACGAAACGCTGGCCCTGCAGCCGGCGCAGCACGATGCTCATGTGCTCGCGCACGCTGAGCTGTTCGCGGCTGATGACGTGGTGCTGGTTGTTCTTGGCGCGCTGCAGGATGTCCAGCCATGCCAGCCGCAGTTCGTCAACCTCCATATCGGGCCAGCGCGGTGCCAGGCTCTGTTCGATGTAGACCTGGGCGCGCAGGAAGTCGCGGCCCAGTTGCGGCAGCGCGTCCAGCTTGGCCGCACCGCGCTTGATCTGCTCGTATTCGACCAGCCGGCGCACCAGTTCGGCACGCGGGTCGTCGACCTCGCCGCCGTCGGCGTTTTTCTTCGGCGGCAAGAGCATGCGGCTCTTGATCTCGATCAGCATGGCCGCCATCAGCAGGTATTCGCTGGCCAACTCCAGGTTGTGCTTGCGGATCTGGTCGACATAGGACAGGTACTGCCGCGTCACGCTGGCCAGCGGGATGTCCAGGATGTTGAAGTTCTGCCGGCGGATCAGGTACAGCAACAGGTCCAGCGGACCTTCAAACGCTTCGAGAAAGACCTCCAGCGCGTCGGGCGGGATGTACAGGTCCGACGGCATGCGGAACAGCGGCTCGCCGTACAGGCGTGCCACGGCCACCTGGTCGACCACCAGCGGTGGCATGTCGGGGGTCAGCGCCATGCCGTCAGCCAGCCCTTGGGCCAGGGCCTCGGCAATCAGCGGGTTGGCGTCCGGCGACGGGGTTGCTGCGGCGCTGGCCGCAGCCTGGGCACCGCTCACTGCGTCGTCTGGTAGACGTAGGGCTGCTGCGGCACTTTGGCGTCAGCCCATTCAGCCTGCTCGCTGCGGTCCAGGGTCTTGTCCCACAACAGGGCACGGCCGGCGCGCTGTTCGCTTTCCAGGGCCGGCTGCTTGTCTTTCAGCGTCGCGATGAAGTCCGTGACGTCCGAGGTGTAGGGCTTCCAGAAGAACGGCATGGGGGGGGTGCGCGGGGCGCAGGTCAAAATCGATGTGCCGATTTTACGCGGCGGCCTGCTGCCGCAGACCGAAAACCCGCCAACCAGCCGCTGCATAACGACAAATCTGCATGGAAACCGAACTGAAATTCCAGATACCCAGCAACTGCCGCGCCGCGCTGGAGCGCGCCGTGGCCGGCGGCGACGCACAGACCACGCGGCTGCAGGCCGTCTATGCCGACACCGCCCAGCAGCACCTGGCGCGGGCCGGCCTGGCGCTGCGCCTGCGCAAGGAAGGCCGGGTTTGGGTGCAGACGCTGAAGGGCCGTGGCGACGGCCTGCTGAACCGGCTGGAACACGGGGTGAAGCTGGCGCCGCAGGCCGGCACGCCCGCGCTGGACCTGCAGCGCCACGCCGGCACCCCGGCTGGCGACCACCTGGCCGCCGCGCTGCCCCCCGATGCCGTGTTGCAGCCGCTGTACCGCACCGACATCAGCCGCCTGCACCGCCAGCTGCGCTTTGAAGGCGCGGTGGTGGAAGTGGCTTACGACCGAGGCTGGCTGATGGCCGGTGAGGGCAGCGGTGATGAAGCGGGCACGGGCACGGGACCCGGCACCGCCGACGGCGCCTCAGCCCGCAAGCTGGCGGTCAACGAAATCGAATTCGAACTGCTCAGCGGCCCACCCGACAAACTGGCGGCGCTGGCCCTGCGCTGGGCTGGCAAGCACGCGCTGTGGTGGGACAGCAGGACCAAGAGCGAGCGCGGCATGCGCCTGGCGCTGGGTCTGAAAAGCGGGCCGGCCGTGACCGTGCAGCCGCCGCCGCGCCGGCCGGGCGATACGCCGCTGCCTGCCGGCCACGCCGCCCTGCAGGCGGCGCTGGCGCAGACTGTGGCCAACGGTGCCGAGATCACCGAGGGGTTGGGCGGCCCCGAACACCTGCAAGCCCTGCGCGCCGCGCTGCGCCGCATGGCCGAAGCGCTGCGCCGCCTGGCGGCCAGCGACGCCCGCAGCGGCGACGGCAACCCCCTCAACCTGGCCGAGGACTGCGAGGCCATCGCCCGCGAACTGGCCGGTCCGCCGGGTGCCATGGCCGCGCCTTATGTGCTGGCCAGCCTGCCTTGCCAGACCTTGCTGCTGCGCACCCTGGCGCTGCTGCTACGCCCTTCCTGAACCGGGCCTGAACCGGTCCTGGCGCAGCAGCCCGCACGGCCCGCAAGACCCGATCAGGGCGTTGTGGCGGCGGCCGCGTCCAGGCCGGCCTCGGCCAGCGTGGGCACGATGTTTTCTCTGCCCAGCACGGCTTCAAAACCGGTGCTGCGGATCAGGCCCAGCGGCTGTTCGTTGACATTTGCCAGCACCAGCGCTATGCCGCCCCGCTGCAGCGCGCGGTGCATCTGCTGCAGGGCATCCAGGCCCGAACTGTCCATCAGCACCAGGCGCTGCATGTCCAGCACCACCACCCGCGTGCCGGCGGGCAGTTGATCGGGCAGGGCCTCGATCTTGTCCACCGCACCGAAGAACAGCGAGCCGTACAAATCGAACACCTGCACGCCGGGCGGCACCTCGGTGCCCGCTGCGGGCCGGTGCGGTTTCACGCTGAACAGCGTGCCCATGCGCCAGATGAAGAACACGCAGCTCAGCACCAGGCCGACCTGCACCGCGACGGTCAGGTCGAAGACGATGGTCAGCACGAAGGTGCCCACCATCAACAGCCGGTAGCCGCCGCTGAACTGGCGCAGGCGCTGGAACTGGTGGCCTTCGAACATGTTCCAGGCCACGAACATCAGGATGCCGGCCAGCGCGGCCAGCGGCACCAGCGAGGCCAGCGGCGCGGCCACCAGCAAGATCAGGAACAAGGTGACTGCGTGCACGATGCCGGCAATGGGGCTGGTGGCACCGGCCCGCACATTGGTCACCGTGCGCGCGATGGTGCCGGTGGCCGGTATGCCGCCGAAAAACGGCGTGACGATGTTGGCCACGCCTTGGGCCATCAGTTCCTGATTCGGATCGTGGCGCTTGAAGGGGGTGCTGGCATCGGCCATGCTGTCGGCCACGCGGGCGCAGAGCAGGCTTTCCACCGCGCCCAGCAGCGCGATGGTGACGGTGGGAATGATCAGCTGCTGCGCGCTGGCCCAGCTGATGGGTGGCAGGTTCAGGCTGGGCAGGCCGGTCTTCAAAAAGTTTGGCAGTTCGCCGAAGCGGCTGCCGATGGTTTCCACCGGCAGCTGGAACCACCAGGCCAGCGCCGTCAGCGTGACCAGCGCCACGACGGGCGCCGGCAGCCGTGCCGCGATGCGTATCGGCCGCTGGCTGAGCACGCTGGCCGGCAGCCCCTTGCCCGCCACGAACAGCTGGGGCCACAAGGCCAGCCCGGCGATGCAGGCCACGCCGATGGCAAAGGCACAGGGGTTGAAACTGCCGGCGTGTGCGGCCAGGGTGCCCAGTTGCGCGAAGAACTCGCCGGGCATCTTGGTGATGGCCAGGCCCATCAGGTCGCGCAATTGCGACAGCGCAATCAGCACCGCAATGCCGTTGGTGAAACCGATGACGATGGACACCGGGATGTAGCGGATGAAGGCCCCCAGCTTGAAGAGGCCGAGCAGCACCATCAGCAAACCGGCCAGCACCGTGGCCACCAGCAGGTTGGTGAAACCGTAGCGTTCGACGATGCCGTAGACGATGACGATGAAGGCACCGGCCGGGCCGCCGATCTGCACCGAGCTGCCGCCCAGGGCGCTGATCAGGAAGCCGGCCACGATGGCCGTGATCAAGCCCTGTTCGGGCTTCACGCCCGAGGCGATTCCGAAGGCCAGCGCCAGCGGCAGGGCCACGATGCCCACCGTGATGCCGGCACCCAGGTCGGTCAGGAAACGCTGCTTGTCGTAGCCCTTCAGCGTGTCCAGCAGGCGCGGGCGGAAGGGATGCAGTTGGCTGGGCAGCATCCGGTGCTTGCGCGCGTTGTCGGGCCTGTTGTTCGGCGCGGGGATCAGCGCACCCGCATGCCCGGCACCGCGCCCGGGAAAGGCTCCAGTACATGGACGCCGGTGGTGGCCCTTTCGTCGGCGTCGGAGGCCGCCAGCACCATGCCTTCGCTGAGGCCGAACTTCATCTTGCGCGGCGCCAGGTTGGCCACCATCACGGTCAGCTTGCCGGTCAGCTGCTCAGGCCTGTAATTTGCGGCGATGCCGCTGAAGACGTTGCGGTGTTTCCCTTCGCCGACGTCCAGGGTCAGCCGCAGCAGCTTGGTGCTGCCTTCGACGGCTTCGGCCTTGACGATCAGCGCGATGCGCAGATCGACCTTGAAGAACTCGTCGGCACTGATCTGCGGGGCGATGGCTTCACCGCCGGGCGGTGGCAGTTCGATCAGGGGCGCAGGCGGCGGCTCGAACAGCGCGTCCAGCAGCTTGGGGTCCACGCGCTGCATCAAGTGGCTGTACGGCGCGATGGTGTGGTGGCCCAAAGCGCGCGCGCTGTCGGCCCACTGCAGCGGTTCGATTTTCAGGAAAGCCTCGACCTGCACGGCCAGCGCCGGCAGCACCGGCTTGAGGTACAGCGTCAGCAGGCGGAAGGCCTCGATGCAGACGCTGCACACATCGTGCAGTGCGCCGTCCATGCCTGCCTGCTTGGCCAATTCCCAGGGCTTGTGCTGATCCACATATTCGTTGACGCGGTCGGCCAGCGCCATCACCTCGCGCAGCGCCTTGGCGAATTCGCGTTCCTCGTAAAGCTCGGCAATGGCGTCGCCGTGGGCACGCAGGCCGTCCAGCAGCACGCGGCCTTCGACGCCCAGGTCGCCCGACAACCGGTAGTCAAAGCGCTTGGCCAGGAAGCCCGCCGCGCGGCTGGCGATGTTGATGTACTTGCCGACCAGGTCGCTGTTGACGCGGGCCGTGAAGTCGTCGGGGTTGAAGTCGATGTCCTCGACCCGGCTGCTCAGCTTGGCCGCGATGTAGTAGCGCAGCCATTCGGCGTTCAGGCCCCCTTCCAGGTACTTCAACGGGCTGATGCCGGTGCCCCGGCTCTTGCTCAT
>JANMZP010000160.1:0-4204 GCA_031383435.1 Betaproteobacteria bacterium
GCCGACACCGATTACGCCGACCAGTCCCACCTTTGCCGCGAAACGCGCAGGCTCTCAGGCTTCAGCCCCGAGGAGCTCAGGCGGCGCAGCGAGGCAGAGGAGGCGTTTTGGCCGTATCGGCTGTGGCGCTGACCTGCGCACGCACCGCCACGCTGCGCGCATTGCCTGCAAATCACACTGAGTGAAATGGAAGGAAGCGGCCCGTGGCGAGCGGCAGCAACTGGCCGACAGCCGGAACCGCTGAGCGGCAGCTTCGGTGCCTGTCTGTCCGGCGTCGATCCCCGCTGCCTCGCGCCCACCCTGGGCGCCCTGCACGCCAAGCAGGCAAGGCGGGACGAGCAGCGCCTGCCCGTCGCAACCCGACTGGCGACCTGTGCCAGACCCCTGCCCATGGGCCTGGCAGACAATCGCCCGCGCATGCAGGCCATCCTTGCCGTCACCGTTCCCTTCTTCGCCCTCGTGCTGTGCGGCTACCTGGCCGCGCGGCGGCATGTCTTGCCCGAAAGCGCGATACCGGGGCTGAACGGCTACGTGCTGTATTTCGCCCTGCCCTGCTTGCTGTTCCGCTTCGGCGCGGGCACGCCGGTCTTCGACCTGCTGAACCCGGCGGTGCTGGGCGTGTACATCGCCTCGGCACTGCTGATCGTGTTCTTCACCATCGCCGTCACGCTGGGGCCCCGCGTCGGTCTGCAAGACGCCGCTTTCGGCGCGTTGGTGGCGGCTTTTCCCAATACCGGTTTCATGGGCGTGCCGCTGCTGGTGGCCCTGCTGGGGCCGGCGGCGGCGGGGCCGGTGATCTGTTCGGTGCTGGCCGATCTGTTCGTCACCAGCACGCTGTGCGTGGCGCTGGCGCAGTCCACCGTGGTGGCCGACGGCGAACACACCGCCGGTGCGCGCGCGGCCTTGAAGCGGGCACTCAAGGGCGCGCTGTCGAACCCGCTGCCGTGGTCCATCGCGCTGGGCGCGCTGGTCTCCGTCACGCAACTGCAACGGCCCGGGCCGCTGAACACGCTGGTTGGCATGCTGGCCGATTCGGCTTCGCCGGTGGCCCTGTTCACCATCGGCGCGGTGCTGTGGCGTTCGGGGCAGCACGCGGCCCGCCGCACGCCGCTGGCCGACTACCTGCCGGTGGCCTTGATCAAGCTCGTCATCCACCCGTTGCTGGTCTTCCTGCTCGGCGCGTCGGCCCATGCGCTGGGCGCGCCGCTGTCGGTCTTCCAGCTGACGGTGCTGACATTGGCCGCCGCCTTGCCCAGCGCCAGCAACGTGTCGCTGCTGGCCGAGCGTTACGGTGCCGACAACGGCCGCGTGGCGCGCATCATCATGAGCAGCACGGTGCTGGCCTTCGGCAGCTTCTCGCTGCTGGCCTGGGCCTTCGGGGTGCGGCCGGGCTGAGCCCCGAACAGCGCTGCAAAGCCGCGAGTTTTCCGGCCATTGCCACCGGCCACCGGCCAGCAGACTCGGTCCTGCGTCCCCCCCGCTTCGGGTGGGCGCATTGCTGGAGTTCTTTGCGCATGCCTGCCCCGTCACACCCTCTTTCTGCACTGCTGTGCGCCGCTTTGTTGGCGGCCACCCCGGCCTGGGCCGGCCGCTGCGTCGACGAAGAAAGCCCCGACCCGGCACCCGACAGCAGCACCGCCGTGGAAGTCGCCGCTGCACAGGCCCAGACCGACCCGCGCGTGGTGATGCAGAACCTGGTGCGCGACGCCTTGCAGCGCAGCCTGGGCATCAGCGCGGCCGAACTGCAGGCCCAGGCCGCGCTGGACGACATCCAGGAAACCAGTGCTGCCAAGAAGCTGCAGGCCAGCGCCAGCGCGGGCTTCGGGCCGGGCGGCACGCAGTCCTTGGCCGGCACCGAGATCTCGCCCTTCCAGCTGCGCGGCTCGGTCACCGTGGGCCAGGTGCTGTACGACGGCGGCCGCACCGACCGCCTCATCGACTGGCGCACGCAGCTGGCTGAATCGGCGCGCCAGGGCCACCTCACGGCGCGCGAGCAACTGGCGCTGAACGCGGTGTCGCTGGCGCTGGAACGCAACCGCTACCGCCAGCACGTGCTGGTCTACGGCCAGTACGTGCGCAAGATGGGCTGCCTGGTCGAGGCGCTGGAAACCATCATCAAGGCCGACCGCGGCCGGGCCAGTGAACTGGTGCAGGCGCGCAAGACGCTGCAACAGGCCGAAATGTCGCAAACCCAGGCCGCGTCACAGGCGCGGCAGGTGGAAGTGAAACTGCGCCGCATGGTGGGCGACGGCCTGCCGCCGGTGCGCGGCCTGTCGGGCCTGCTGCTGCAGGTGCCTACGCTGGAAGCGCTGCTGCCCGAGGTGGAACGCAGCAGCGAAATTGCGGGCATGACGGCGCAGGCCCAGGCCGCCGCCCAGTACGCGCGCTCCATCGAAGCCGGCAACCGGCCGCAGCTGAGCTGGAACCTCAGCGGCAGCCAGTCGGTGGCCCAGTCGCAGGTCAGCGGCGGCGGCAACCGCACCACGCAGAACGGCCAGTTCGCGCTGGGCCTGGCGCTGAACGTGCCGCTGATGAACCCCGGCGTGGCCAGCGCCACCGACGCCGCCCGCAAGCGCGCCAAGGCCGCCGATCTGCAGCGCGACGACGCCCTTGAATCGCGCCGCTTCCGTCTGGCCGAAGTCCACGAGCAAACGCTGTCCAGCTTCGACCGCATGCGCCGCACGGCGCAGGTGCTGCGCGACAGCGAGCAGGTGCGCAATTTCACGCTGCAGCAGTGGCAGCAACTGGGCAAGCGCAGCCTGTTCGACGTGATGGGCGCCGAGGCCGAGCACTACAACCTGCGCATCAGCTACATCAACGCGCTGTGCGACGGCCAGCAGATGAACGCCAATTTGCTGTCGCTGGGGCGGGGTGTGAACGAATGGCTGCGCTGAACCGGCGCTGGCGATGAATAAGGTCTGAAAGCGGCCTGATATCGGCCGACCGGGCCCGGGTCTGCGAAATCAGACTTCAGTTCATGCGCACCGCTACCGATATCGCCGCCCCCGCTGCTGCTGCAGCCCCTGCCAGCGCAGCCGGCCAGCCGCCACTGATGAAGCAGACGCCGGCCCACAGCGTCGTCAACCACGACCTGCTGGCGCTGATGCCGCGCACGGCCCGCCGCGTCGTCGAGGTGGGTTGCATGCACGGCGCGCTGGGCCAGGCTTTTCGCGCCATCAACCCCGCCGTGCACTACACCGGCGTGGACATCGACCCGGCCTACGCCGCCGTCGCCGGGCAAAGCCTGGACCGCGCACTGGCCGGTGACGTGGAACTCTTTGACACGCCCACTTTCGACAGCCTGTTCCCCAGTGACTGTTGGGTCTTCGGCGACTGCCTGGAACACCTGCGCGACCCTTGGCGCGTGGTGCGCAACATCCGCGAGCGCATAGACGCCGACGGCTGCCTGGTGGCCTGCATCCCGAACGCCCAGCACTGGAGCGTGCAGATGCGCCTGGCCACCGGCCTGTTCCGCTACGAGGACAGCGGCCTGCTCGACCGCACCCACGTGCGCTGGTTCACCCGCGTGACCATGATCGAGCTGTTCCAGCAAGCCGGTTGGCGCATCGAAAGCGGCCTCAGCCGCCGCCTGCCGCAGGCCGCACCGCCGGCGCTGATGGACGGCATCCGCATGGTCGCCCGCGCCGCCGGGGCCGACGCCGAGCAGGCCGCCGAAGACGCGACGGTCTTCCAATACCTGTTCAAGGTCGTTCCGGCTTGACATGGGCATCGGGGTGAAGGGCCACGCCATCGACGCCGTGCTGGTCCTGCAGCGCAGCGACGTGCCGCACATCGCCGCACAGCCCGAGCGCTATGCCGGCGTGCCGCTGCTCTTCACCGACCCTGGCACGCTGGACGCGGCCGTGCAGGCGGGCCTGGGCGACTACAGCTTGCGCCGGCTGGACATCAGCCCCGACCTGCCGGCCGATGTCTACAGCGAAGCGCTGCACCGATCGGCCTTGATCGACCGTTTGCTAACGGCCGAACGACGTGTCATTTTCGCTGGCGGTGCCGGCGACGACACGCCCTACACCGGCTGGGACCAGATGCTGGTCTACCTGTCGCTGCAGCGCGCCTTCATGGCCCGCGCCATCGGCCTGTGCGTGGCGCGGCAGTTCCCCGAAGCGCGGCTGGGCCTGCTGCGGCCCGACAACGCGCAGCTGATGAACTTCGACTCGATGCTGTCGGCCGAGATGGCGGCGGT
>JANMZP010000216.1:0-2197 GCA_031383435.1 Betaproteobacteria bacterium
TGGAGCGGGTGAGGGGAATCGAACCCCTGTATGAAGCTTGGGAAGCTGCCGTTCTGCCATTGAACTACACCCGCAGCAAGCCCCGATTCTAGCCACCTGGAGGTGCCGGCTGGCCCCGCTGCCATCTCACGATATGGCACACGCTCTCGACCGCCGAAACCCCGTTGCGGTCTCACGATGCAAAAAATCGCTGCAGTGCACAAATTCGGGTTAGCCCGGACGCAGCATGTGGCTTTTTGTCGATTTGTGGCGACACACAAGGCCCTGCCCTGCGGCTCAAAATGACGTCCATGGGTCGGCCTTCGGGCTGTCCCGCCGCCCCGCTGACCCGCTGACCCGCTGACCCACCGTTACGTCAGGCGCCAGCGCCGGCCGCACCCCCACCCCATTCGACGGCGAACGCCTGCGTCCGCTTCCACCGCTTTCTTTCACTTTGAACTTTTGGAGTTTTCATGAGCAAGGCACTGGCGGGTTACCGCATCCTGGATTTCACCCACGTGCAGTCGGGTCCGACCTGCACCCAGCTGTTGGCCTGGTTCGGCGCCGACGTGATCAAGGTCGAGAAGGCCGGCGAGGGCGATGCCACACGCGGGCAACTGCGCGACATCCCCGGCGCTGACAGCCTGTACTTCACGATGCTGAACCACAACAAGCGCTCGATCACCATCGACACCAAGAAGCCGGCCGGCAAGCAGGTGCTGGAAACCTTGATCAAGACCTGCGACGTGCTGGTCGAGAACTTCGCACCCGGCGCGCTGGACCGCATGGGCTTCAGTTGGGAGCGCATCAACGAACTGAACCCGAAGATGGTGGTGGCCTCGGTGAAGGGCTTCGGCCCGGGCCGCTATGAAGACTGCAAGGTCTACGAAAACGTGGCGCAGTGCGCCGGCGGCGCGGCTTCCACCACCGGCTTCGACGACGGCCCGCCGCTGGTGACGGGCGCGCAGATTGGCGACAGCGGCACCGGCCTGCACCTGGCGCTGGGCATCCTGGCCGCGCTGCTGCAACGCCACACCACCGGCCGCGGTCAGAAGGTGCTGGCGCCGATGCAGGACGCCGTGCTGAACCTGTGCCGCGTGAAGCTGCGCGACCAGCAGCGGCTGGAACGCACCGGCACGCTGCATGAATTTCCGCAGTACCCCGACGGCAAGTTCGGCGACGCCGTGCCGCGCGCCGGCAACGCCAGCGGCGGTGGCCAGCCGGGTTCCATCCTGAAGTGCAAGGGTTGGGAAACCGACCCCAACGCCTACATCTACTTCATCACCCAGGCCGCGGTGTGGCCGGCGGTGTGCAAGGTGATCGGTGAAGAAGGCTGGATCGACGACGAGGCCTTCGCCACGCCGCAGGCCCGGCTGCTGCACCTGAAGCCGATCTTCAAGCGCATCGAACAGTGGACGATGACCAAGGACAAGATCGAGGCGATGGAGATCCTGAACCGCTACGACATCCCCTGCGGCCCGATCCTGTCGATGAAGGAAATTGCGGCTGACGAGTCGCTGCGCGCCAGCGGCACCATCGTCGAGGTGGACCACCCGGTGCGCGGCAAGTACCTGACCGTGGGCAACCCGATCAAGATGTCCGACAGCCCGACCGACGTGACCCGGTCGCCGCTGCTGGGCGAACACACCATCGAGGTGCTGGAGCAACTCGGCTACACGGCTGCGCAGATCGACGCCTTGCGCGCCGAACGCGTGATCTGAGGGGCGGCCATGAACATCGACAAGCACCTGTGGGTGCGCTTCGCCGTGGGCGAACGCGTCGCGTTCGGCAGGCTGCATGCTGATCAGATCACCGAGTTCGCGGGCGACATGTACGCCCGGCCCGCGTCCACCGGCGCCACGCATGCGCTGGCCGACGTCAAGCTGCTGCACCCCAGCCAGCCGACCAAGGTGGTGGCGCTGTGGAACAACTTCCGCGCGCTGCGGACCAAGCTGGGCCTGGGCACGCCGGCCGAGCCGCTGTACTTCATCAAGGCGCCCAACAGCTACGCCCACCCGGGCGACACCGTGCTGCAGCCCTGGGCGCAAGGCAAGGTGGTCTATGAGGGCGAACTGGGCATCGTGATCGGCCGATCAGCCACCAACGTGGCCGAGGCCGACGCGATGGCGCATGTGTTCGGCTACACCTGCGCCAACGACATCACCGAAGCCGAGATCCTGAACCGCGACGCCAGCTTCGCGCAGTGGGTGCGGGCCAA
>JANMZP010000244.1:0-24948 GCA_031383435.1 Betaproteobacteria bacterium
GTTTGCGTTCCCCACGCACCCAACAGCCGCGTGAGCCGCTCGCGCGTCGACCGTTGCGCCTGTTCGGCGCGAGCGAGGTTGAGCGAGGCATCGGCATAGAAAACCTGCTCGCGGGCCCGCTGCAGCTTGTTGAAGTTGCCCACCTGCTCCATGCGGCGCGCCAGTTCTGCGCTGGCGTCGGCGGCCTGCTTCACCTGCCGCATGTAGCGCACGGCCTCTTCGGCCGCGAGCGCGTTGTAGTAGGCCTTGCGGGTATCGGCGGCGAGCGACAGCACGCTCATCGCCACCATGCCCTGGGTCTGCTCGAAGCGGCGCGCTTCCATCGGGCCGATCAGCGGCATGGCCAGCAAGCGGGCCAGGTTGAAGTGCAGGCCGCGCTCGATCTCACGCTCATCGCCGCGGCTTGAGCGCCCGAAGCTGAAGCCCGGGTTCGGAACGCGCCCGGCCTGCACGACCTCGGCCTCGGTGATGCCGAGTTCCTGGAAGGTGGCCTGCAGACCGCGGTTGTTCAGCAGCGCCATCTGCACGGCGTCGTCCACGGTCAGTGGCTTGGACAACAGCTCGCTGACGCGCTTGGCGATGCTGTCCTGGTCGGCGTCCGAGCGTGCCCATTGCACGCTCACGTCCTTGCCCAGCCGGTCCTTGGCGGTCTTCTCGACCGCTGCAAAGCCGCCGTCCGGGCTGAAGGAGGCGCAGCCGCCGAGCACGGCGGCGCTGGCAAGCAAGGCAAGCCGGCGCAGACTGGGCGAGCTCAGGGTTTCGACGTTCATGGTGCGGGCCTTCATGGGGACTTGTGGCCACCCTGCCCGGCAGGCATGGGCATGGGCATGGGCATGGGCATGGGCATGGGCATGGGCTTGGCCGCAGGCTTGGCGGCCGATGCGGATGCGGATGCGGCTGCGGCTGCGGCTGAGGCGGCGGGCGTGGTGGGGGCTGTGGCGGCGGGCGCCGGATCAGGCTGCTGTACCTCTCGTGCATAGACGCGCCAGCCCCCGATGCGGGTGACGGTGTCGTTCGCGTCGCGCCAGGAAACCGGCTTGTCGTCGCCCAGCCGTCGGTGCTGAGCGAACGACGGTTCATGGCGCAGCGCCGGCACTGCGGCCTTCGGATCGAGCGGATCGGGCCTGGCGGCCTTTGCAGCCGGCTGTGCCTGGGCTGTCAGCGTGACCAGCAGGCAGGCTGCCAGCAGTGCCGATTGCACCGCACGTGGCATGCGCCTGCGGCCTGCAAGAACAGGAATGGAAAGGGAATGGACCATGGAGTCCTCGCGTCAAAGTCTGGGTGCGCCTGTGCTGCATGCGCAGCAAAGGAAAGACAGGACCTGGCGAGACGCGCGCGCCAGCGCACGCGGAGAACTCGCCAGCTAGGCGAGAACGATTCGAGGGGGCCGGTCGGGGCCGTCAGCGGCGAGCGTGTCGACGCTGGGCACGATCGTGACGAACACCGTGGGGACGACAACGGGCGTCGGCACCGCGGGTAACGAGTTCAGGATCGCTCCGACCGAGCAACACGAAGCGCATGCGCTGCACTTTTGCTGGACGGCATCGCCAGCATCTGTGGCAACCGCTGATTGGGTGACAAACGACGCATGCCCGTCCGCGAGCGCCGCAAGCTCGGGATGCTGATGCTGATGCGGATGCGGATGCGCTGTAGCTGGCGTGCCGCCGTGATGGGCATGCTGGGCCGGTTCAGCAGGCAGGACCCGGCTCGATGCATGGGCGCCATGGTGGTTTGGACCACAGAACGCCATGGTTGCTGCAGCAACACCCTGCGCGGGCACTGCCAGCACCAGCAACCAGATCAGCAGCGCTCGAATCAAGGACATCACGGTTTCAGCATAGCAGGCACCGGCGTGCCACCCGCACCGGGCTGCAAAGCGCCTGCGTAGACTCTGGGCACCATGCGCCGATCTGTCGGCCAGGCCTCCATCGGCAACGTGGCCCAGGCGCTGCGCGACGGGGCCATCCTGGTGGCCATCGGGCTGTTCGCCTGCTTGCTGTCGGCGCACACGACGGTGATCTCGCTGGTCGCCATCCCGCTGTCGCTGGCCGTCACGGCACTCGTGTTCCAGTGGCTGGGGCAGTCGATCAACGTGATGACGCTGGGTGGCCTGGCGATCGCCATCGGCGAGCTGGTCGACGACGCGGTGGTGGACGTGGAAAACATCCTGCGCCGGCTGAAACAGAACAAGGCGGCCGGCAACCCGCGTTCGGTACGGGAAGTCGTGCGCCGCGCCAGCGTGGAAGTTCGCTCGGGCATCGTCTACGCCACCGTGATCGTCGTGCTGGTCTTCGTGCCGTTGTTCGCGCTGCCGGGCATCGAGGGGCGGCTCTACTATCGGTCGGTGGTTCTGCCCGGCATCATCATGGCCAACATCCCGCTGGCACTGATCGGCTCGGTGGTGGCGATGTGGATCGCGGGCGTGAGCCTGTCGGTGGCGTCGTTGGTGGGCTTCATCACGCTGGCCGGCATCGCCACGCGCAACGGCATCCTGAAAATCAGCCACTACATCAACCTCGTCAAGTTCGAGGGCGAGCGCTTCGACCAGGCCATGATCGTGCGCGGTTCGCTGGAGCGGTTGACCCCGGTGCTGATGACGGCGCTGGTGGCGGCCTTCGCGCTGACGCCGCTGCTGCTGGCCGCCGATGCCCCGGGCAAGGAGATCCTGCACCCGGTGGCGGTGGTCATCTTCGGCGGGTTGGTCAGCTCGACGCTGCTCGACACCTTGCTGACGCCGGTGCTGTTCTGGCTGTACGGGGAAAAGGCGACGCAGCGGCTGACCGAACCGGACGCTGACGCGGCTGCGGGCACTACCGGCACCCAGCAAGCCTATTGAGTTGACGTCAGGCCTGGCGGCGCCGCCTGTTCCCGTGCGCCGCACCCTTGCAGGAGACCGAAGCGATGATGAAGAAGCTGTTCAGTGTGGTGGTGCTGGGCCTGTCGGCGTTGTCATGCCATGCCGCGTTCGCCCATGGCGGTGCCACGGCCAAGCATGGGGGCGTCGTTGCCGTGGCCAGCGATCTGGGTTTTGAGCTGGTCGGCACGCCCAGCGGCGCGGCGATCTGCGTCGAGGACCATGGCAAGCCGATGGTGCCCACGGGCATGACAGGCAAGCTGACGGTGCTCAACGGGGCCGAAAAGTCTGAGGCCGAACTCGCGGTGGCAGGCGACAAGCTGGAAGCCAAAGGGGTGAAGCTCGCAGCCAGTGCCAAGGTCGTGGCCGCTCTGACCACGCCGGCCAGGAAGGCGATCACGGTGAGGTTCACGGTGAAGTAGGCGGCAGGGCGCGAGGACTCAAGCCGGGACGCGGCGCGCGCCCCGAACGGCACCGCGCCGGGCGGCGGATGCTGCCGGCAACAAGGTGTCGGGGCCCGCCAGACCGTCCAGGATGGGGCACGCTGGCCGATCGTCGCCGTGACAGCCCTGCACGAGGTGTTCAAGCGCCAACTTCATCGCCCACAGCGCTGCGGCCTTCTGCTCCAGTTCCCGGATGTGCGCCTCGGCGAGGGCCTTGACCTGGCGGCTAGGGCGGCGGCGGTTCTGCCACAGGCCCACCAACTCGGCGATCGCCGTCAGCGAGAAGCCCAGGTCGCGGGCGTGCCGGATGAAGCGCAAGGTGTGGACATCGTTCGGCGCGTACTGGCGGTAGCCGGATTCCGTTCGGTGTGCGGCAGGCAGCAGGTCCAACGCTTCGTAGTGGCGGATCATCTTGGCCGACACGCCCGAAGCGCTCGCTGCCAGACCGATGTTCATCATGGGACCATCCTGTCGGTTGATGGAACGCCGATCAGTCTAGACCTTCCCGCCATGTCAAGGTCAAGCCGGCCACGCCAACATGCCGGACCCAGGGTGATCGCACAAAGTGCTTGACCCTCCCACGGTGGGAAGGATGAAAGTCGGTTCATCGACAAGCAACGGAGATCAAGATGGTCACTTTCGAAGTCCAGGACATGAGCTGCGGACATTGCGTCAGCAGCATCACCCAGGCGGTCCGCGCCGTCGACCCGGCTGCCCAGGTCACTGTCGACCTGGCCACGCACCGGGTGCAGATCGAGCCGGCCGGGTCGGACACGACCCGGCTGGGCCACGCCATCCGCGAAGCCGGCTACACACCGGTGCCGGTCGCCGACGCTGAAAGGGCGGTGGCGCAACCGGCGCCGCGCAGCGGCTGCTGCTGTCGCTGAGTGATCAGATTGCGGGTGCCTTGATGCGCATCAAGCGCCCGCAGCCTTGACCGACCCATGCTGCGGTGCTGCGCTGCGCGAAGCCTCGGACCCGTTCGGTGGCGCACAGACGCCAGCGACCTGGGATCGCAGTCTCAGCCGCCCGCCTTCACACGCATGAACCCACCCGCGTTGTGCAGGCGATGTCACGCATGCCGGTTTCACTGCAGCCGCCAGGCAGCCTGGCGTCCGCCAACCCAACCCCTCAGGAGTTCACCATGACCACCCTAAGCACCTTCGCAGCCTTGACGCTCGCCGCCCTCGCGACGGCCTGCGCGAATCCCGGCACGATGAATGCCGCGTCACCAGACGGCGGCAGCGTCCCCATGGCGATGGGTGCCACCGGAACCATGGCAGCGCCGGATACCCGCATGAAGGCCATGCAGGAGATGCACCAGAAAATGCGCAACGCCAGCACGCCCGCAGAACGCCAGGCCCTGATGGCCGATCACATGAAGGCGATGCAGGGTGGCATGGCCATGATGAAAGAGACGCACGCCATGCACGGTGCCGGCGGCATGGGCGGCATGGGCATGAAGGGCGCGGCGGGTAGCGAGGCTTCGATGGCGGGCATGGCCGACCACATGGCCTTGATGCAGACAATGATGGACATGATGGCCGACAGGATGCCGCCGGCACCCTCGGCAAAGTAGGCCTGCCGAGCAAAGACACCCGTGGCCCTGCCGACCCACGCCCCTGCTGCCGGCATGACCTACACCTGCCCGATGCACCCCGAGATCCGCCAGGATCGCCCGGGCAACTGCCCCAAGTGCGGCATGACGCTCGAGCCTGTGATGCCCAGCCTGGATGATGAAGCCAACCCGGAGCTGGCCGACTTCACGCAGCGCTTCTGGTGGACACTGCCGCTGACGGTCATCGTGACGGTGCTGGCGATGTTCGGTCACCGGCTTGGCTGGCTGGCCATGGGCACGCAGAGCTGGGTGGAAGGGCTGCTCTCGGTGCCCATCGTGCTGTGGGCCGGCTGGCCGTTCTTCGTGCGCGGTGCGCAGTCGCTCGTCAACCGCAGCCCCAACATGTGGACGCTGATCAGCCTGGGCACCGGCTCGGCCTTCCTCTACAGCGTGGTGGCCACGGTCGCGCCGCAGGTCTTTCCGGACTCCTTCGTCTCGATGGGCCGCGTGGCCGTCTATTTCGAAGCGGCGGCGGTGATCATCTCGTTGACGCTGCTGGGCCAGTTGCTGGAACTGAAGGCGCGCTCGCAGACCTCGGCAGCCATCAAGTCGCTGCTCGGCCTGGCACCGAAGACGGCGCGGCGCATTGCGGCAGACGGCTCGGAAGCGGACGTGCCGCTGGCCCATGTGCACGTCGGCGACAAGCTGCGCGTGCGGCCCGGCGAAAAGGTGCCCGTCGACGGCGTGGTGGTCGAGGGCAGCAGCGCGCTGGACGAATCCATGCTGACCGGTGAACCGATGCCGGTGACCAAGCGCGTCGGCGACAAGCTGATCGGTGCGACGCTGAACACCAGCGGCGCGCTGGTGATGCAGTCCGAGCATGTGGGTTCGGCCACCGTGTTGTCGCAGATCGTGCAGATGGTGGCGCTGGCGCAGCGCTCGCGCGCGCCGATGCAGCGCATGGCCGACGCGGTGGCCGGCTACTTCGTTTACGGCGTCGTGGCGGCTGCGGTGCTGACCTTCTTCGGCTGGGGCCTTTTCGGGCCCGAGCCGAGCTGGGTCTTCGGCCTGATCAACGCCGTGTCGGTGTTGATCATCGCCTGCCCCTGCGCGCTGGGCCTGGCCACGCCGATGTCGATCATGGTGGCCACCGGGCGCGGCGCGACCCACGGCGTGCTGTTCCGCGACGCGGCCGCCATCGAGAACCTGCGCAAGGTCGACACGCTGATCGTCGACAAGACCGGCACCTTGACCGAGGGCCGGCCGACCTTCGAGAAGGCGGTCGGTGTGAATGGTTTTGAGCCGGATGCGGTGCTGCGCCTGGCGGCCAGCCTCGACCAGGGCAGCGAACACCCCCTGGCGGCGGCCATCGTGGCGGCGGCGCGTGACAAGAAGCTCGCGCTGGACAAGCCCGAGCAGTTCGACTCTGCATCAGGAATCGGCGTGCGCGGCAGCGTGGCCGGCAAGGCGCTTGCCCTCGGCAACACGGCCTGGATGGCGCAGCTGGGTGTCGACGTGGCCGCGTTGGCGGCACAGGCCGAGGCCTTGCGCGGCGAAGGCGCCAGCGTGATGCACCTGGCTGTGGACGCCAAGCTGGCCGGCATCCTGGCGGTATCGGACCCGGTCAAGGCGACCACCGCCGACGCACTGGCGACCCTGCGCAAGGCGAACCTTCGCGTCATCATGGCCACCGGTGATGGCCTGACCACGGCGCAGGCGGTGGGCAAGCGACTGGGCATCGACGAAGTCCACGGCGAGGTCAAGCCGGCGGACAAGCTCAAGCTGGTCGAGACACTGAAATCCGAAGGCCGCACCGTCGCGATGGCGGGCGACGGCATCAACGACGCCCCGGCGCTGGCCCGCGCCGATGTCGGCATCGCCATGGGCACGGGCACCGACGTGGCGATGAACAGCGCCCAACTCACGCTCGTCAAAGGCGACCTGCGTGGCATCGCCACGGCGCGCGCGCTGTCGGTTGCCACGGTGGCCAACATGAAGCAGAACCTGGCCTTCGCCTTTGTCTACAACGCGTTGGGCATTCCGCTCGCCGCCGGGCTGCTCTACCCGTTCACCGGGTGGCTGTTGTCGCCGATGGTCGCGGCGCTGGCGATGAGTCTGAGTTCGGCCTCGGTGATCGGCAACGCGCTGCGGCTGCGGGGCGCTGCCATCGACGAGACCTGAGGAGCCAGCAGGGGCCAGCAGGGGCGGCTTGCCGGCGCGGCCGTGCCCGCCACACCGCCGCGAGCCGTGGCCCAGGATGGAGCCACCGGTCAGCGCGCCATCACACCGTTGGCCGGCGGCCGCCGGCAGGGTGCCTGCAAGCTGACGCAGGTGCCTGGTCGCGTGGCATGCCACTCGATCTGCCCACCCAGGCGCTGGGCCCGGTTGCGCATGTTGGCGCGGCCCCGCCCGGCGTTGCCTGCCACGGTCTTCGCGTCGTTCGCTGGTCCGGCACCGGGCAGCCCCGCGCCGTCGTCTTCCACATCCACCGCCAGTGTCGTGTCGTCCAGCACCACGCGCACCGTGACCGCCGTGGCCCTGGCGTGCTTGAGCACATTCGTCAGCGCTTCCTGGATGATGTGCAGCAGCTGCAGCGCGTCGTGCGGGGCCAGTGGCGGGCCGCCGTCGGGTGCGTTGTCGGGGATCTGGATGTCCCAGCGCGGCAGCAGGCCGGCTTCGCGCAGGCGGGCGTCCCAGCGAAAGCGGAAGTTGCCGAAAGCGGCGTGAAAGTCTTGCTCTTCGGACGACAGCGCCTCGATGGCCACGCGCATCTGGTCGATGGCGCTGCGCAGGCTGTCGGCCATGTCGGCGCTTTGCATCGCGCCGCGTTCGGCGCGCGACAACGAGGTGAAGAGCTGCGAGCCCAGGCCGTCGTGCAGGTCGCGCATGATGCGCTGGCGCTCGTCGGTGGCGGCCTGTTCGCGCTGCAGCGCGGCGATGCGTTGCAGGCTCAGTGTGATCTCGCGTTCACGTTGCTGCACACGCGCTTCCAGCGTGCGGTTGGCCGCTTCCACGGCGTTCAGGCTGCGCACGAAACGCAGGCTCAGCAGCACGCCCATCACCAGCAGCAGCACATTCGCCGCATGGTGCAACAGGAACAGGTGGTGGTCGCCCCATTCGGGCAGCAGGCGCATGAACCAGGGCGAGCGCGTGGCCACCCCTTGGTCGTGCAGGCCGGCCGCGAAGCCCAGCGCCACGGCCCCGGCGATGGCCACGGTTTCAACGCTGCGCTGGCGCCAGGCGGCTGCCAGCGCCACCGCCACCAGGCCCAGGCCGATGACGGCCAGGCCGGGTGTCCACACACCGGCCGCAGCGCTTTCGCCCAGCGCCAGGAACACCACCGGGCCCAGCGCCCAGTAGCCGATCAGGCCGCGCGTCAGGCTGCGGCGTGCCCAGCCGGCGCGGTTCAGCATGTAGAGCGCCATCACCACCACGAAGCCGCCGGTGCACAGGTGGTAGACGATGCGCCAGCCGTCCCAGGCGCCGGCCGGCAGCGTCTCCAGCACGAAGGTGCTGGTGCGTTGCGCCCACAGCAGCACGGCCAGGCCGAACAGCCCATACAGCACTTCTTGCCGCCGCTGCAGCCAGATCAGCAGCACCAGCAGCCCGACCACGCTGCCGGCCACCCAGGTCAGCAGCGGCAGCGTGCGCACGAAGAACAGGCGGCGTTCGAACACCGGCAGCAGCAGGCTCTGCGGGCCCACTACCAGGCGCGGCAGCACGGTGCTCTGGCCCTTGTATTCGGCATGCGCCTGGATGAGCAGTTCGTTGCCTTGTTCCCGCAAGGCACCAGCCGGCAGCGGCAGCAGCATCGGCCGTTCCCAGCGCACGCGCCGGGTGGCGGTGGTGCGCGGCACGTCGGCCGCCGGGCTGCCGTTGAGCAGCACGCGCCCGCCGCCGTAGAAGTAGGGCAGGTAGAGCACCGTCGGCTCGCGTTCGGCCGACACCGCGGCGGCCGCAGGTGCCGGCCCGTCGAAGCGCACGCGGTACCAGGCACTGGGGCCCGGCTCGTCCTGCGCCAGCGGCACGGCGTGCCAGCGCGGGTCGTCAGCGGCGGGCGGCTCGGCGCTGTCGGTGACGATGACCTGGGCTTGCATGGGCGCAACCTGCGTCTGGGCTTGCGCCTGCGCCAGGCCCGGCAGCAGGCTGCCAGCGACGCCGAACGTCAGCCAGCACGCCAGTTTCAGCCCGTCAAAGCAGGCCCATCTGCCGCGCTTCATGCACCGCCTCCCCGCGCGAATGAACGGCCAGCTTGCGGTAGATGTTCTTCACGTGCGTGACCACCGTGTGCGGCGAGATGCACAGCACCTCGGCCACCGCTTCGAAGCTGAACCCCTTGGCGACGAGGCGCAGCAATTCGGTTTCGCGTTCTGACAGCGGCGAAGGCTCGGCCGCTGGTGTTTGCGTTGGGGTTTGCACCGGCGCGCCCCGTGCCGTCAGCGCAGGCGTGGCAGAACCCGCAGCACCCGCAGGCGGCCCGGCGCGAAAGCGCGCCAGCACGCGCCGCGCGATGCTGGGGCTGATCGGCGAGCCGCCTTCGCGCACCTCGTGGATGGCCGCGGCGATGCGCGCGGCGCTGGCGTCCTTCAGCAGGTAGCCGGTGGCTCCGGCTTCGATGCTGCCCAGCACATGTCCGTCGTCGGCAAACATCGTGACCACCAGGCAGTCGCAGCCGGTGTGGTGGCGCGCCGCGTGGCGGATGAGTTCGATGCCGCTGATGTCGGGCAGGCCCAGGTCGACCAGCAGCACGTCGGGCGGCTGCGCGTCCAGCAGCGCCAGGCCGGCCTTGCCGGTGGACACCGCGCCCATCAGGCGCAGTTGCGGGTCGCCCAGCACCGCCGCGCTGAAGCGGCTGAGAAATTCCGGTTCGTCTTCAACGATGAGCACGCCGATGGGCTGGCGGTTCGTCATGCGGCTTGTCCTTGGTGGGCTGGCGGAGCGTTGCGGGGCGTTGCGGGGCGTTGCCGGGCGTTGCAAACGATTCTGCGTCAGCGCGCCCGCCGTGGCGCAGGGGGTGACTACCGTGAACACGGTAGGCGCGGGCCGCTGCGCGGCAACGGATACCGCCCTCACGGTATCGCCAGGCGCGGCGCCGATTTCTACAGTGGACCCCATCGATTCCCCACCCGCCGAAACCGGCAAACAGCACCCAGGAAACCGCGCCATGAACACCCAGCTGAACACCCGCACCGCCCCGATCACCCGCCGCCTGGCCGCATTCGCCGCCTCCACACTGGTCACCTTGACCGGCCTGCAGCTCATCACCAACTACGCGCTGCCTCAGCAGCCGGCCGCCGAAGCCGTCATGCTGGCCGCGGCCAGCACCGCTGCCACTGTCGCTGCCACGCCGGCGCGTTGATGCGGCCGCGTTCCTGCCGGCACGCTCCACCCGCCTGTCTAAACTGCGCCCGCCCGACTTCAAGAAAGCCGCCACGACATGAACACCGAAGCCTTCGTGCAACGCGCCCTGTCCGCTGTGGCCCTGCCCACGCTGTACTGGTTGGGCAAGGGCGGCTGGACACAGGCCGAAGCAGCCCAGCCAGCGGCCAGTGCCCGGCCGGGTCGCCCCATCGACGTGGCCCGCGAATTCGAAGCCATGCGCCGGCAGCGCCCGCAGGTGCACGCGGCCTATCTCGCAGGCCTGGCGCAGTCGGGTCTGACGCTGGCCGAACTGCCGCCGCAGGCCTGTGACTGTTCAGGCTTCGTCTGCTGGGCGCTGGGCATTGCGCGCGACGGCGCGCCGCTGGAAGGCGGCTGGATCGGCACCGACGCCGTCTACGCCGACGCGCTGGGCGCGCAGCGCCTGTTCACGCCGGTGGAGCGGGCGGCAGCGGGCGTGCTGATGGTTTTTCCGCAGCCCAGGGGCCAGGGGTCCGAGGGCCCGCCGGGCCACATCGGCATCGTCACGGCCGTGGCCGCCGATGGCAGCGTGGCACGCGTGCTGCACTGCGCGCCGGAAAACCTGCTGCTGCCGCCCCCGGCCGGCCTGCCGCGCAACGCGATTGCGCAAACCGGCCCCGAACACTTTGCTGCCGACCCGCGCACACGCTTCGTGGTCTGGCGCGGCTTCGAAGCGGCGGCCTGAGCGCGACCGCTGCAGCACGCTGTCTCGGCAGGTTGACTAACATGGCGTCAGTATCAACTGACAGTCCAGCACCCACCATGACGACCCCTAGAGCTGCATCCGCCATCGTCTTCGAAGCCCCGCAGCGCCTGGCGGTTCAGACCCTCGAACTGAAAGCTTTCGAGGACACCGACCTGGAGGTCGAGGTCAGCCACAGCGGCATCAGCACCGGCACCGAACGCCTGCTGTGGGACGGCAGCATGCCGCCCTTCCCGGGCTTTAGCTACCCGCTGGTGCCGGGCTACGAAACGGTGGGCACGGTGGTGCGCGCGGGCAGCCTGGCGCAGGTCGCCGTCGGTGCCAGCGTCTTCGTTCCGGGCAGCTACAGCTTCCAGGGCGTGCGCAACATCTTCGGCGGTGCCGGTTCGCGGCTGGTCGTGTCGCACGACCGCGTGGTCTGCGTGGCACCCGAACTGGGCCCCCGTGCCGTGCTGCTGGCGCTGGCGGCCACCTGCTATCACACGGTGGCGCTGGGCGGCACGCGGCAGCCGCTGGTGGCACCCGAGCTCATCGTCGGCCACGGCGTGATGGGCCGCCTGCTGGCGCGCATCACGCTGGCGCTGGGCCTGCCCGCGCCCACGGTGTGGGAAACGCAGGCCGCGCGCCGCGCGGGCGCGGCCGGCTACAACGTCGTCCATCCCGACCAAGACAGTCGCAAGAACTACAGCGCCATCTATGACGTCAGCGGCGACGCCAGCATCCTGAACGGCCTGATTGCGCGCCTGGCACCGGGTGGCGAAGTGGTGCTGGCCGGCTTCTACAAGCAAGACCTCAGCTTTGCCTTCGCACCGGCCTTCATGCGCGAAGCCCAGTTGCGCGTGGCCGCGCAATGGAAGAAGCACGACCTGCTGGCGGTGACGGCCTTGGTGGAAAGCGGTGCGCTGTCGCTGGACGGCCTGATCACCCACACCCTGAGCCCGGCCCGCGCCCGCGAGGCCTACGAAGTCGCCTTCAGCGACCCGCAGTGCCTGAAGATGATGCTGGATTGGCGCGCCTGATGAACGACGCCAGACCGCAGCGCGTCTTCGTCATCGGCGGCACCGGCACCATCGGCCGCGCCACGGTGCGCGCGCTGCTGCAGCGCGGCCACGCGGTGGTGTGTTTCGTGCGCCCGCGTGCCGGCGTGGGCGGCGCGCTGCAGCCCGCCGACAGCGCGCGTGTGCTGGCCGGCGCCGAGTTGCGCGTGGGCGATGTCTGCGACCCGGCCTCGCTGGCGCGCGACGGTTTTCGCGGTGAGCGTTTCGACGTGCTGGTGTCCTGCCTGGCGTCGCGCACTGGCGCGCCGCAGGACGCCTGGGCCATCGACCACCAGGCCCACGTGCACGCCTTGGCTGCCGCGCAGCAGGCGGGCGTGGCGCAGGTGGTGCTGCTGTCGGCGATCTGCGTGCAAAAGCCGCTGCTGGCCTTCCAGCAGGCCAAGCTGGCCTTCGAAAAGGTGCTGATCGAATCGGGCCTGCGCTATTCGATCGTGCGGCCGACCGCCTTTTTCAAATCGCTGTCGGGGCAGCTGGAACGCGTGCGCCAGGGCAAGCCGTTTCTGATCTTTGGTGGCGGCCAGATCACGGCCTGCAAGCCCATCAGCGACGCCAATCTGGGCGACTACCTCGCCGACTGCCTGGACGACCCGGCGCGCTTCAACCGGGTGCTGCCGATCGGCGGTCCGGGCCCGGCCATCACGCCGCGTGAACAGGGCATGGCGCTGTGCGAACTGCTCGGCCGCCGTCCGCACTTCAAGCAGGTGCCGGTGGGCTTGCTCGACGCCATCATCGCGGTGCTGGGCACCTTGGGGCGCCTGTTGCCGGTTCTGCCGGCGCTGACGGCCAAGGCTGAACTGGCGCGCATCGGCCGCTACTACGCCACCGAATCGATGCTGGTCTGGGACCCCGCTGCGGGCCCGCACGGCCGCTATGACGCCGCCGCCACGCCGGAAACAGGCAGCGAGACGCTGTTTGATTTCTACGCCAGTCTGGCCAGCGGCGCGGTGCAACTGGAGCGCGGCGACCACGCCGTGTTCTGATCCAGCCGCTGATTTCAGCGGCGGCTTTCGAGCCGCTGCGAGCGGTACAGGCCGCTGCGCCCCGAGCACGCATGGCTCAGGCCGCAGGTCAGCAGCGCGTAGGCCCCGATGGGTGCGCCGAACAGTTCCATCGCCATCAGCGTGCAGGCCAGCGGCGTCTTGGCGGCACCGGCGAACACCGCCACGAAACCCAGTGCGGCCAGCAGGGCCAGCGGCAGGTGCAGCAGCGGGGCCAGCGCGTTGCCCAGGGTGGCACCGATGGCAAACAGCGGCGTCACCTCGCCGCCCTTGAAGCCGCTGCCCAGCGCGGCCACGCTGGCCAGCAGCTTGGCGGCCCATTCCCAAGGCGGCAGCGGCTGCTGGAAGGCCTCGGCGATCAAGGGCAGGCCCAGGCCGGTATAACGCCAGCCGTCCAGCGTGAAGACAGCCACGGCGATGACCGCGCCGCCGATCAGGGGCCGCAGCGGGCTGTAGGCGATGTGCCGTTGGCTGAAGGCCGACAGGCGGTGCGTGGCACCGGTGAACAAGCCGGCCGCCAGGCCGAAAACGCCGCCGGCCAGCAGCACCGCAACCAGCCCCCACAGCGACAGCGGCGGCAGCACGCCGGCCGACAGGCGTGCGTGCTGCACACCCCAGAGCAGGGCGGTCTGGTCGCCCACCAGGGCCGCCGCGGCGCAAGCTAGCAGCGCGCCGCCGTGCGCCCGGCCCTTGTCCAGCCAGGCCGGCAAGCCCGGCGAGCCCGGGAAGATCGACACCCCTGGCGAGCCCGGCGCAAAGCGCCCGTTCAGCACTTCCAGCGCGAACACCGCGCCGGCCAGCGGCGTGCCGAAAACCGATGCGAAGCCGGCGCTGATGCCGGCCATCAGCAACACGCGCCGGTGGTGGCGCTGCAGCTTCAGCGTGTGGGTGATCTGGTCGGCCAGCGCGCCGCCCATCTGCACCGCCGTGCCCTCGCGGCCCACCGAAGCGCCGAACAGGTGCGACACCACGGTGCTGACCAGGATCAGCGGTGCCATGCGCAAAGGTATGACGTTACGCGGGTCGTGGATTTCGTCAACCAGCAGCTTGTTGCCGGCCTCGACTCGCTGCCCCAGGTGCAGGTAGACCCAAGCCACCGCAAAGCCGGCCAGCGGCAGCAACGCCACCAGCCAGCGGTGCGCCTCCCGGGTGGCGGTGGCTGCATCCAGTGCGAACAGAAAAAGCGCTGAGGCCGAACCGGCCAGCGCGCCCACGGCGGTGGCCAGCAGCAGCCACTTCAACAGCTGCGGCAGCAGGGCCGGCGCGGGGGGCTTTTCGGGGGGCATGGTCGGCGCCACAGCCGGGCTGTGGGCGGTTCACGGTGGCAGGCTGCCAGCGCTGAAATCAGTATATCGACGGGCCAGGTGCGGCTCGCCAGCAACCCGCCAGCATCCGCATTTCCGGAAGCGCAAAGTCAGCCGCCGGCTGATGGTGGCCCGCCGCGTGGCCGGGTAGAACCGCAGCATGCCCGGTGCTGTGGGCGGAATCGATTCCGGGAGCCTGGGCGCTATGGAAACTGCAACACGAAGCGCGCTGCCCGAACCGCCGGCGCGCGCACAAGACCAGGGCCGAAGTCCGGCGGCAGGGCGGGCAGCCGCCGCCGCCGAGCGCGGCCCGTCAGCGGCGCTTGCGTTCTCGCGCCATGCCGGCATCGACCGGGCCCCGCGCGTGCAGCTTCAGCGCCAGCTGATTGCGCAGCTGTTCGGCGCAGGGGCCGCCCCCGCAGCCGCGCTGCAGCGCTACCCTGACCCAGACGACGGCATGCTGGCAGATGCCGAGAAGCCGACCCTGGATGAATTCCTGATCGAGAACTGGGGCGACCACGTGTACTACTCGGCCGCCGCCTACGGCGCGATGGCGGTGCTCTACGCCACCCTGCTGCAGAACGAAGGCAACACCGACACGGTGGAGGCCGCCTGGGATGCGGTCGACCAGGCCGCAGCCGCCGCCCACCTGGTGGCCGGCAACCCGCCCTGGACGGCCGCCGTGGACCTGGGTGCCAACGCCTACGAGGCCAACCCGGCAGCCGACTACCCGGCAGCGGTAGCGGCCACCTGGCCGGGCCGCGTGGCGGTGTACCCGCCGGCCTTCGAAGTGGCGGTGCAGAACCAGGTGGCGGCACGCGCAGCGGCGCGCCTGCTGGCCATCGACAACGCCTACACCGCCTACACCGACAACGAGCGCCTGCTGCCGGGAACGGTCATCCAGATCAAGGCGCAGTTGCTGCAGGAGCACCCGGGCGGTGCCAATCTGGTGGCGGTGAATGCGCGGCTGGCCCTGGTCTACCAGCGCCAGTGCACGGTCAGCCGTGAGAACTGGCTCACCCACCTGGGCATTGCAGGCGGCAACCTGAAGGGTGCGGCGCAGCCCAACCTGCACTACACGACCTTCAACAATTCGGTGCCGAACCCGCTGGTCTTGCGGGTCGACCTGTTGACGGTGCCGCAACTGCTGGCCGGTCTGTTCACGGTGGTCGCAACCGACCTGCAGATCCACGCCACGCGGCAGATCGGCCAGACCCGCTACCACCGCTACTTCAACGGTGTCTTCAACTTCGCAGACCCGCAAGATGTCCCGCTGAACAACGAATACGACCGCATGCACCGCGAAATGACGGAAGGCGTGACCCGCGCGAAAGCGGCGCACGGCCGCGTGGCCGCCAACGATCGCGGCCAGCAACTCGCCGTCGGCGCTTGAAGCCACGGCACCGGTCAACCCACGGCCTTGCCCCGTTCATACCAACCCTGGCTTGAATTCACGACCTTCACCACCAGCAGCATCACCGGCACCTCGATCAGCACGCCCACCACGGTGGCCAGCGCGGCACCCGACTCGAAGCCGAACAGGCTGATGGCGGCGGCCACCGCCAGTTCAAAGAAATTGCTGGCACCGATCAGCGCCGAAGGGCAGGCCACGTTGTGCGCCTCACCCAGACGGCGGTTCAACCAGTAGGCCAGGCCCGAGTTGAACAGCACCTGGATCAGGATGGGCACGGCCAGCATCGCGATGACCAGCGGCTGCTCGATCAAGGCCTTGCCCTGGAAAGCGAACAGCAGCACCAGCGTGGCCAGCAGTGCGGCGATGGACCAGGGGCCGATGCGGTCCAGCACCCTGTCCAGCGCCGCCGGCCCGCGCTGCAGCAAGGCCTTGCGCCACCCTTGCGCCAGCAGCACCGGGATGACGATGTACAGCACCACCGAAGTCACCAGCGTGGCCCAGGGCACGGTGATGGCCGACAGGCCCAGCAGCAGCGCCACGATGGGCGCAAACGCAAACACCATGATGGTGTCGTTCAACGCCACCTGCGACAGCGTGAACAGCGGGTTGCCACCGGTCAGCCGGCTCCACACGAAAACCATCGCCGTGCAGGGTGCAGCGGCCAGCAGGATCAGCCCGGCGATGTAGCTGTCGGCCTGCCCCGCGGGCAGCCAGGGCGCGAAGACATGGCGGATGAAGATCCAGCCCAGCAGGGCCATCGAAAAGGGCTTCACAGCCCAGTTGATGAACAGCGTGACGCCGATGCCGCGCCAGTGGCTTTTGACCTGGCCCAGCGCGCCGAAATCGACGCGCAGCAGCATCGGTATCACCATCACCCAGATCAGCAGCCCGACGGGCAGATTGACCTTTGCGATTTCCATGCGCCCGATGGCCTGCACCGGCCCGGGCAGCACCTGCCCCAGCGCGATACCGGCAACGATGCACAGGAAGACCCACAGGCTGAGGTAGCGCTCGAAGCGGTTCATCTTCAGCGCGTGCCGATGGCGCGGATTTCGCGTTGCAGCGATGACTGTTCGAGCGTGCTCAACGGCAGCGCCAACATCAATTCAATGCGTCGCTTCAGGATCAGCGCCGTGTCCCAGAAAGCCTGCGCTTTGTCGGCTTCGCTGCCGCTGCAGGCCGAGGGGTCGGCCACGCCCCAGTGCGCGGTGGTCGGTTGGCCGGGCCACACCGGGCAGACCTCACCGGCTGCGTTGTCGCAGACAGTGATGATGAAGTCCATCTGCGGCGCGCCGGGGCTGTCGAATTCCGCCCAGTCCTTGCTGCGGTAGGCGGCGCTGGCGATGCCCATGCGTTCCAGCGTGCGCAGCGCAAATGGGTTGATGCGGCCACTCGGTGTGCTGCCGGCCGAATAGCCCACAAAGCGGCCGTGGCCCAGGCTGTTCATCAAGCCCTCGGCCAGCACGGAACGCGCCGAATTGTGGGTGCAGACGAAGAGAACGTTGAAGGTCTTGTCGGGCGTGTCGCTCATGGGGAATTGCCGGGCAGGTGGGTGATTCGGTGCGCGCATCAGCAGCGCGTGCGGACGGCCGGCGTGGCCAACTTGCAGCCGCTGTCGGCACCTTGGCAGCAGTGCGCCGCCAGGTAGTCCAGCAGCGCATCCATGTGGGCTATGCAGGGCCGGTAGATCAGGTGCCGGCCATCGCGCTCCTGGCTCACCAGGCCGGCCGCCATCAACTCCCTCAGGTGGAAAGACAGCGTGGACGCCGGCACGTCCAGCGTGGCCGACAGCGTGCCTGGCGTCAGGCCTTGCGGCCCGGCGCCGACGAGCGTGCGGAACACGCGCAGCCGCATGCCCTGCGCCAGCGCGGCCAGGGCGGTGACGGCGGCGGCTTCAGCCAAGGCGGCGCGTGGCCGGGTTTTCTTTATTTCCATGATCATGGAAGTGTAGGGCCGGTTTGTGACCACGCGGTGACGATGAGGCCGTCACCCGTTCAGCCGGCGGCGGCCCGCGCACCTGGCGTGTTCTGCCGGGGCAGCCATGGGCCAGAATGCCGCATCCGGAGCCCGTGCACGCCCATCCTGTCTGCCCCACTGAATGGCTGAAGCCGCACCCCTCAGCGTCCACACATTTGGCCGCTTTGAACTGCAGCCCGCCGAGCGGCGTTTGCTGGCGGACGGCCGGCCGGTGCCTCTGGGACCGCGCGCCCTTGATGTGCTGCTGGTCCTGGTTGAACGGGCCGGCCGGCTGGTCACCAAGGATGAATTGCTGCAACAGGTCTGGCCGAACCTGATCGTTGAAGAGAACAACCTGCAAGCGCAGGTCTCCGCCTTGCGCAAGATCCTGGGCGCTGAGGCGATCGCCACCGTGCAGGGGCAGGGCTACCGGTTCACCTGGGCGGCCAGCTGCGTGCCGGTGACCGTGCAGGCCGCGCCGCAGCCCAGTGGCCACAATTTGCCGCGCCAGCTGACGAGCTTCATCGGCCGCCAGCGTGAGATCGCTGAAATCGAAGGCTTGTTGGAACGCAGCCGGCTGCTCACGCTGACCGGCCTTGGTGGTTGCGGCAAGACGCGCTTGAGCCTGCAGATTGCCGCCGACCTGCTGGGGCAGTTTGCCGACGGCGCCTGGTTCGTGGAGTTGGCCGCGCTCGCCGATCCCGGTCTCGTCGCGCAAGCGGTGGCGACGACCCTGGCCGTCAAGGAGGCCAGCAGCACCGGGCTGACGCAGGTGCTCATCGAGCACCTCGAACCCAAGCGGCTGCTGCTGGTTTTCGACAATTGCGAACACGTGCTCGAAGCTTGCGCCACGCTCGCCGATTTGATCGTTCGCCAGTGTCCCGGTGTGGTCTTGCTGTCGACCAGCCGCGAGCGCCTGGGCCTGGCCGGCGAGCAGACTTACCGGGTGCCCGCGCTGTCGCTGCCGGATCAGACCCGGGTCCACACGCCGATGTCGGTCGTCACCGCCGAGTCGGCCCAGCTGTTTGTCGACCGGGCCTTGCTGGTGCGGCCGGATTTCCAGATCACCCACGCGGGCGCACCCGCCTTGGCCTCGCTGTGCGGCCAACTCGACGGCCAGCCCCTGGCGATCGAACTGGCGGCGGCCCGGGTGCGGTCCCTGACCGTCGAGGAGATCGACAGCCGGCTGGGGCAACGCTTCAGCCTGTTGACCGGCGGCCCGCGCACGGCGGCGCACCGGCACCAGAGCCTGCGCGCGCTCATCGACTGGAGCCATGAGCTGTTGACCGAAGCCGAGCGCCTGCTGCTGCAGCGGCTGTCGGTGTTCGCCGGTGGATGGACCCTGGAAGCGGCGGAGCGTGTCTGCGCCGATGACCGTGTGCCGGTGCCGGCGGTGCTGGATCTGTTGACGTCGCTGTCGGACAAGAGTCTGGTGGTGGGGGAACCGGCCAGCGGCCATTTCCGTTACCGCTTGCTGGAGACGGTGCGCCAGTACGCGTGCGACCGGCTGCACGGTGCGGCTCAGACCGCGCTGTGGCAGCGCCGACACAGGGCTCACTTCCTCGACCTTGCCGAAGGGGCCGAGCAGGCCTTCACGGGCACCGACCAACAGGTCTGGCTGGACCGGCTGGAGACCGAGCATGGCAATCTCCGATCGGCTTTGGACGGGGCTGTCGAATCGGGCGAGGACGCAGCGAGTGGCCTGCAACTCGCTGGTGCCCTGTTGCGCTTCTGGTCGGTGCGTGGCTATCTGGCCGAAGGTCGCGGCTGCCTGGCTCGGCTGCTGGCTGCCGCGACCGACGCACCGGGCCCGGTGCGTGCCAAGGCCTTGAACGCGGCCGGTACCCTGGCCCTGGAACAGGGCGACTACGCGGCAAGCATGTCGTTCCACCGGCAGAGCCTGGCGATATCGCAGGACCTCGGCGACACGCGCGGCGTCACCCGGTCGTTGAACAACCTGGGGGTGGTGGCCTATGAATGCGGCGACTATCCGACGGCCCAGGCCCTGAACAGCCAAACCCTGGCCATCCGTCGCGAACTCGGCGACCCGTGGGGCGTTGCAGCCTCACTGAACAACCTGGGCGTGGTGGCGCACGCCCAGTGTGACCATGCCGCCGCGCGCAGCCTGTACGCCGAGAGCCTGGCCATCCGGCGTGCTCTGGGCGACCGCTCCGGCATCGCGACCTCGCTGCACAACCTGGGTCTTGCCGCTTCCGATCAAGGCGACCATGCCTCCGCGCGGACTCTCTTCGCCGAGAGCCTGCTGGCCTTCCAGGAACTGGGCTACCGGCGGGGCCTGGCCGATGCGCTGGAAGCCCTCGCCTACGTCGGCGGGTCGCCGTCCGACCCCGCCCGCGCCGCCCGCATCTGGGGCGCTGCGGCCCGCCTGCGCACGCTCATTGGCGCGCCGCTGCCCCCCAATGAACGGGGCCGCTACGACGGGCGCGTGGCCACGGCGCGAGCGGCGCTGGGCGATGACAGCGCCTTCGACCGCGCCTGGCAGGAAGGGCATGACCTGCCCCTGGACGATGTGATCGGTCTGGCCTTGGCGTGGACGGACGAGCCCGATTGACAAGCAGGCGGGTCGGCTGGAGACTGAGCCCAGCAGGCCCTGCCCAACCGGTGGGCCGCGCAGACACCAACAGGGGGCGCCATGCTCAAGAACCGATGCGCTGTCAGGGCGGCTGTGGCTGTCGCGATGGTGACCAGCGCCTCAGCGGTGCTGGCCGGGCCGGTGGAGTGGGAGGTGGGACCCAATCTGGTCTCGAACGGCGGATTCGAGGCGACCGCTTCCATCGCCGGGTCGGGGTGGACGCCGTCCCCCGGCAACCTGGTTGAAGGTGTCGACTATTTCATCGATTCCAACCCGGCCCACGCCCACACCGGCACCCGTTCCTTCGCCGGTGGAACGGTCGGCCGGCTGGGCTTCATCTCGCAGAGCATCGACACGGTGGTCGGCCAGTCCTACAACATCCATCTCTGGCTGGCCAATTTCTCCGGCGTCGCCGCCGGCACCCGGATCGATGTGCTCTGGGGTGCGGATCGGGTCTACAGCGCGACCGACATCGCCGGGTTCGGCTACCGGGAAATCGTCATCGATCCGATCGCCACGTCGACCTTCATGATGCTGTCCATCGGTCTGCGCGACGACACCCAAACCCTGAACATCGACGACGTCCTGGTGCGGCGGGTGCAGGACGTGCCTGAACCCGCCGGCAGCGTGTTGTTCGGCCTGGGGCTCGCCGGCCTGGGGCTTTTCGGCCCGGGGCTTGCGGCCTTCAGGCGGCGCTTGCGGCACGGCGGCGGGCCAGCGCACCCAGCACGGCCAGCCCGGCGCTGAAGATGGCCCAGGTACCCGGCTCGGGAACCGCCGCGATCGACATCCGGGCCGCGTCCACATAGCCAGCCCCGCTGGTGCCGACCGCGTTGATCAGCGACGCGTTCGTGTAGTAAACCTGGGCCAGCATCCAGGTCGTGCCGGCGGGTATCAGCCCACCGATGCTCAGCGACTCCCAGGCATTCGCCGTGGCGTCCACGTTGATGTTGCCTGACACGAAGGTGCCGATTTGCGTGCCGTAAGTGTTGCCGCTGAAGAACTGCATGGCCAGGCCGCCGACGGTCCCCGGCTGGGCCGCATTGAACCAGGCGTCGAAGGTGAAGTTCGCGCCGCTGGCGATGACGCCGGCGTAGGTGCTGACATCGACAGCCTGCACCGTCTGGGTGAGCACGCCACCCGCATTGGTCATGCTCAGCATCAGTGAGCCCGCCAGCGGTGTCACGCCGCCAACGGCCGGTGTGATGGTCGAGCTTTCGTGTCCCCACTGGCCGACGTAGGCGGGGTAAGGGTTGCCCAGTACATTCGCGATGGTGGTCAGCGAACCACTCTCGTAGCTGCCGTCGAGCAACTGCGCATGCGCCGCCGGGGCACCCACCATCAGCAGCACGGCAGCGAAGGTCATGCCGTTCGCCCGGAAGGTGCTCTGATTCAGCTTGATCGATTTCATGATTCGCTCCTAATGGATTTCGGGTTGGATTCGTCGAGGTCGATGCCAACTGCGAACACCTGAAAGCGTTGAAGCGGAACCGACGGAGTCAGTGTCCGGGCGGCGGGCCGCCGCAGTCCTTTGGGTTTCCTGAAACGGTGCTGAAACATTCCTGAAGCGCAGGCGTGCGCCCAGGGCTCAGGTCACCGGCGCGGGGTTGAACAGCACCAGCGCGTTGTGCAGTTGCCAGCGCTCGGCCCAGGTCTGTTGGCGGCCGCTGGCGACGTCCAGCATCAGGTGGAACAGTTCCCAGCCGACGTCTTCGATGGTGGCCGTGCCGTCTGCTATGGCGCCGGCGTTGACGTCCATCAGATCGTGCCAGCGGCGGGCCAGGTCGCTGCGCGTGGCCACCTTGATGACGGGCACGGCGGCCAGGCCGTAGGGCGTGCCACGGCCGGTGGTGAAGACATGCAGGTTCATGCCGGCGGCCAGTTGCAAGGTGCCGCAGATGAAGTCGCTGGCCGGCGTGGCGGCGTAGGTCAGGCCGCGTTGGTCGGTGCGCAGTTTTTCGCCCGGTGCCAGCACGTGGCTGATGGGCGCGGTGCCACTTTTGACGATCGAGCCCATCGCCTTTTCGACGATGTTCGACAGCCCGCCGGCCTTGTTGCCCGGCGTGGTGTTGGCGCTGCGGTCCACGCTGCCGCGCTGCAGGTAGGCGTCGTACCAGGCCATCTCGCGGATCAGCGCTTGCGCGATCTCGGGCGTGGCGGCGCGTGCCGTCAACTGCGCAATGCCGTCGCGCACCTCGGTGGTCTCGCTGAACATCACACGGGCACCGGCGCGCACCAGCAGGTCGGAGCAAAAGCCCACCGCCGGGTTGGCGGTAACGCCGCTGAAGGCGTCGCTGCCGCCGCATTGCACACCCACCACCAGTCCGCTGGCCGGCACGGTTTCCCGGCGGCGTGCGTTCAGGCGCTGCAGGTGAACGTCAGCCTGGCGCACGATGGCATCCACCATGCTCATGAAGCCGACATGCGCGTCGTCCTGCAGACACACCACGTCCAGCGCAGGGCCGGCCGGCTGCCGTTCATCGGCGATGGCGAAGGAACCGGGTGGCAACAAGCGTTCGGGCTGCAGCTTCTCGCAGCCCAGGCTGACCACCATCACCTCGCCACCGAAATTGGGGTTCAGGCTGATGTGGCGCAGCGTGCGGATGGGCACCACGGCGTCGGGCGCGTCGATGGCCACGCCGCAGCCGTAGCCGTGTTCCAGCGCGACGACGCCATCCACGTTGGGGTAACGCGGCAGCAGCTCACTGCGGATGCGCTGCACGGCGGTTTCGGTGACACCGGCCACGCACTGCACGGTCTGCGTGATGGCCAGCAGGTTGCGCGTGCCGACCGAGCCGTCGGCATTGCGGTAGCCCTCGAAGGTGTAGCCGGTCAGCGGTTCCTGCGGCGGCGCGGCCTGCGTGGCTAACGTGGCGATTGGCAGCTTGTCCAGCCCGCGTGCGGCGGGCATCTGCAGCAGCCGTTCATGCACCCAGCGGCCGGCCGCGATATCTTTCAGCGCCAGGCCGATGGGGATGCCGTAACGCAGCACGGGCGCGCCGGCGGCAATGTCCACCAGCGCCACCTTGTGGCCTTGCGGCACGCGGTCCAGCAGTACCAGACCGGGCGTTGAGCTGCCCGTGGCGGCGGCGAACACCGTGCCCGCGTCCAGCCCGCCGTCGTTGGCCACGATGGCCACGTTGTCGCTGTCGTGCATGCGGATGGTCAGCGGCGGGCGCGTGACCGCTGGGCCTGCCGGTGTGTTCATGGGGCGTTCATGGCGGCGGAGGACCATCGATGACGATGGCGCGGAAGTCGTTCACATTGGTCAGCGTCGGGCCGGTGACGACGGCGTCGCCCAGCGCGCCGAAGAAGCCGTGGCCGTCGTTGTCGTCCAGGCTGCTGCGCGGCGAAAGGCCCAACGCCCAGGCGCGGGCCAGCGTGTCGGGTGTGAGGGTCGCGCCGGCGATTTCTTCCTGGCCGTCCACGCCGTCGGTGTCGCCGGCCAGCGCGTGCACGCCGGGCAGGCCGTCCAGCGCCAGCGCCATCGACAGCAGGCATTCCACGTTGCGCCCGCCGCGCCCGCTGCCGCGCACGTGGACGGTGGTTTCGCCGCCTGACAGCAGCACGCAAGGTGTGCTGAACGGCTGCCCGCGCAGCGCGACTTGCCGCGCGATGCCGGCCAGCGCCTTGCCCAGATCGCGCGCTTCGCCTTCCAGGCTGTCGCCCAGGATGTGCGGCGTGACGCCAGCTGCACGTGCCACGCGGGCCGCGGCCTCCAGCGCCATTTGCGGCGCGGTGATCATGCGCACCCCGTTGCGCGCCAGGCGCGGGTCGCCAGGTTTCAGCGTCTCGCCGGCGGGGCTGGCCAGCAGCGCGCGCACGGCGGGCGGCACGGCCAACTTGTAGCGTTCGATGATCGCCAGCGCGTCGGCGCAGGTCGTCGGGTCGGCCACGGTCGGGCCCGAAGCAATGTCTTGCGGCGCGTCGCCGGGCACATCGGAAATCAGCAGCGTCCACACTTGCGCGGGGTGGCAAGCCGCCGCCAGGCGCCCACCTTTCAGCGCCGACAGATGCCGCCGCACGCAATTCATTTCGCCGATGGTCGCACCGCTTTTCAGCAGCGCCTGGCTGACCGCCTGCTTGTCGGCCAGGGTCAGCCCCGGGCCGGGTGCCACCAGCAGCGACGAGCCGCCACCGCTGATCAAGGCGATGACCAAATCGTCGGGCGTCAGGCCGCCCACCATCGCGCGCAAGCGCTGCGCGGCGTGCAAGCCGGCGGCGTCGGGCACGGGGTGGGCGGCCTGCACGATCTCGATGCGTTCGCACGGCACCTCATAGCCGTAGCGCGTGATGACCAGGCCCGTCAGCGGCCCGTCCCAGTGGTCTTCCAGCGCCCTCGCCATCGCCGCCGAGGCCTTGCCCGCGCCGATCACCAGCGTGCGGCCTTTCGCGGGGTCGGGCCGGGGCGGCAGGTGCGGCGGCAGGCACAGCGCCGGCTGCGCGGCAGCCACCGCGGCGTCGAACATCGAGCGCAGCAGCGCGCGGCGGTCGGCCACGTCGCTCACGCTTCGGCCACCTCGTGGCCTGCCATCAGCTCCAGCGCCCTGACCAGCGCCGAGTGGTCGAGGTCGGCCATGCCGTGGGCCGCGCACGCCTGCATCAGCTGCGCCGCACCGGCCGTCTGCGGCAACGCCACGCCCAGCTCCCGGGCGCCCTGCAGCGCC
>JANMZP010000005.1:0-76420 GCA_031383435.1 Betaproteobacteria bacterium
GACGTAGATGCCGCTGACCTTCAGCATGTCGTCGCTGCGGCCGCCGTAGGTGTAGCTGCCGTCGGCATTGCGGATGTACTTGTCGCCGCTTTTCGTCCAGCCGCCCTGGAAGGTGTCGCGCGTCTTCTCGCGGTTGCCCCAGTACATCATCGCGGCGCTGGGGCCGTGGATGTAGAGGTCGCCGGGTTCGCCATCGGGCACCGGGCCGCCGTCGTCACCGCGCAAGGCGACTTCGTAGCCGGGCACGGGCCAGCCGGTGCTGCCGTAACGAACGCGCTCGGGGCGGTTGCTGACGAAGATGTGCAGCATCTCGGTGCTGCCGATGCCGTCGACGATGTCCACCCCGAAGTGGCGCTTGAAGCGCTCGCCGATCTCGGCCGGCAAGGCTTCACCGGCGGAAGAAACCAGGCGCAGCGCCACGTCAGCCGCAGCCGGCAATTCGGGGTTGGCCAGCATGCCGGCAAAGCCCGTCGGCGCACCGAAGAACACCGTGGGCTTGATGCCGCCCACACCACCCGTCATGCGCTTGAAGGTGGCGGCCGGCGTGGGCCGTTCACCCATCAGCAGCGTGGTCGCGCCCACCGCCATCGGGAAGCTCAGCCCATTGCCCAGGCCGTAGGCGAAGAAGAGTTTGGCGGCCGAAAAACACACGTCTTCCTCGGTGATGCCAAGCACGGCCTTGCCGTACAGCTCGCAGGTCCAGTAGGGGTTGGCGTGCGAATGCACGGTGCCTTTCGGCCGGCCGGTGGAGCCTGACGAATACAGCCAGAAGCCCGGGTCGTCCGCGCCCGTCGCGGCCGGTTTGGCCAGCGGTGCGTGGGCGTGCAGGAAGGCTTCGAATTCGATCTCGGCGGGGTGCAATGGGGCGACAGGTCTGGACACCACAACCTTGTGCACCTCGTGGTCGGACTTGGCCATCGCCATGGTCAGCGCAGGCAGCAACGCGCCCGACACCAGCACGGCCTGCGCGCGGGAATGCTCCAGCATGTAGGCGTAGTCGTCGGCCGTCAGCAGCGTGTTGACGGCCACCGGCACCACGCCGGCGTACATCGCGCCCAGGAAGGCCACCGGCCAGTCGGTGCTGTCCAGCATCAACAGCAACACACGCTCTTCGCGCTTCACGCCCAGGGCGCGCAGACCGGCGGCCAAGCGGCGCACGCGCTCGTCCAGGGCACCGTAGCTCAGGCTGCCCCCGTCGTCGACGAAAGCGGCTTTCGCCGCGCGGCCGGCGTTCACGGCCAGCAGGTGCTGGGCGAAATTGAAGGCGGCGGGGGGTGTTGCAACCACGGGCGTGGCGGTGTTGCTGGCGCTCATCGGTGTCTCCGTTCGTTCTGGAATCGGACTGGGTCTCGATCAGGCTGCACGCGCAGGCACCGGTGGTGCAAGGGCGGCCAACACCGCCGTGCTGGCCTGCACCGCCGCGCGGCGATGGTAGAAGTCCAGCGCGCGCAGGCCACCCAGTTCTTCACCGCCACCGGCGCGGCCAGGGCCGCCGTGCAGCGACTGCGGCATCACGTTGCCGTGGCCGGTTTGCAGGGCCGCGACGTCGGGCGTGATGATGTGCACGCGGCCGTGGCTGTCGGCCAGTTCCAGCGCGGCAGCGGCCAAGGCCGCCGGGTCGCTGCCGTACAGCGAAGCCACCAGCGAACCCTGCCCGCGACGCACCAGTGTCAGCGCGTGGGCCAAGTCGCGGTAGGGCAGCAAGGTGGCCACCGGGCCGAAGACTTCCACGTCGTGCACCCGGTCGGCGCTGTCGCTGCCGGCGGCGTTGCGCACGCCCAGCAGCGTGGGGCCGACACAGCAGGCCACCGCCGGGTCGGCATCCACCAGCGCGTGCGTGGCGCCGTCGTGCAGCACTTCGGTCTGCGCCTGCAGGTAGGCCAGCCCTTCGCGCACGGTTTTCAGCTGCGCCCGGTTGACCAGCGCGCCCATGCGAACAGTCTCGTTGCGCGGATTGCCGACGGTCGTTTTCACCAGGCGCGCGCTGATGGCCGCAGCCGCCTGTGCATACAAGGCTTCGTGCACGAAGACTCGCCGGATGGCGGTGCACTTCTGGCCCGACTTGACCGTCATCTCGCGCGCCACTTCCTTGACCAGCAGGTCGAAGGCCGGGCTGTCGGGTGCTTCGCCGGGCAAGAGCAGCGCGCTGTTGACGCTGTCGGCTTCGATGTTCACGCGCACCGAGCGCTGCACCACGGCCGGGTGGCTGCGGATCACCGCCGCCGTCTCGGCGCTGCCGGTGAAGCTGACCACGTCGAAGGGCTGCAGTGGGTCCAGCAAGCCAGCCGAGCTGCCGCAGATGACCGACAGCGCACCCGCCGGCAACACGCCCGCATCGACCACATCCTTCACCATGCGCTGCGTCAACCAGGCCGTGGCCGTGGCCGGCTTGATGATCACCGGCACGCCCGACAACAGGGCCGGCGCCGCCTTCTCCCACAGGCCCCAACTGGGGAAGTTGAAGGCATTGATGAAGAGCGCGACGCCGCGCGTCGGCACGCGCACGTGCTGGCTCTGGAACAGCGGGTCCTTGCCCAGGCGCGCGGCCTCGCCGTCGAAGAGGAATTGGCGGTCGCCCAGGCCCTCGCCCAACTTGGCGTAGAGGCCCAGCGTGAACAGACCGCCGTCGATGTCCACGGCCGAGTCGTTCTTCACCGTGCCGCTGTTGGCGGTGGCGATTTCATAGTAGGCGTCGCGATTCGCCTGCAGCACCTGGCCCACAGCGGCCAGCAGGCCGGCGCGCTGGCGGTAGGTCAGCGCACGCAAAGCCGCGCCGCCTTGTTCGCGGGCGAAGGCGAAGGCGGCGGGCAGATCGAGGCCGCTGGCGTCCACCCGGACCAGTTCGGTGCCCAGCACGGGGTCGAACAGCGGCGTGCCGGAACCGGACCCGGCCTGCCAGCGGCCGGCGACGAAATTGGAGAGCAGGTCGGTCATGACGGCGGTGTCCAGCGGGTGTTCAAGGCGGCTTCCGGTGCCGGCTGTCGGGCCTGAGACGCTTGAGACGCCTGAGGCTTGCGGCAGGACGGAAGATGAATTATTGTGCTTGCAAGAACGATAATTTCACGACCACATGATGTCAAGCACTATATTGCATGAACCTGGGTTAGTCCCAGGCGCGACCGCCTCCGAAGACGAGGACAAGAACCCCTTCCTGGTCGCCCTGGGCGACCGCGTGCGGGCCCTGCGCTCGCGCCGCGGCATGACGCGCAAGGCCGTGGCGCAGACCGCCGACGTGTCCGAGCGCCACCTGGCGAATCTGGAATACGGCATCGGCAACGCCAGCATCCTGGTGCTGCTGCAGGTGGCCGGCGCGCTGCAGTGTTCACTGGCCGAACTGCTGGGCGACATCACCACCTCAAGCCCCGAATGGCTGCTGATCCGCGAACTGCTGGAACGCCGCGACGAGCCCACGCTGCGCCGGGTGCGCAGCACCATCGGCGAGATGCTGGGCACCGGCGGCATGAATGGCAGCAAGGACGGCAGGGGTGCAGCGCCCAGCACCCGCGTGGCGCTGGTGGGCTTGCGCGGCGCGGGCAAGTCCACCCTGGGCCAGATGCTGGCCGACGACCTGGGCTACCCGTTCGTGGAACTGAGCCGCGAGATCGAGAAATTCGCCGGTTGCAGCGTCGGTGAAATACAAGGTCTGTACGGCCAGAACGCCTACCGCCGCTACGAGCGCCGGGCGCTGGAAGAAGCCATCCAGATCTACCCCGAAGCCGTCATCGCCACACCGGGCGGCATGGTTTCGGACGCCGCCACCTTCAACCTGCTGCTGGCCCACTGCACCACGGTCTGGCTGCAGGCCGATGCCGAAGACCACATGAAGCGCGTCACCGCCCAGGGCGACCTGCGCCCCATGGCCGCCAGCCGCGAGGCCATGGAAGACCTGAAGGCCATCCTGGCCGGCCGCGCCGCCTTCTACTCAAAAGCAGAATTGCAGCTGAACACCAGCGCCCAGCCGCTGGCGGAAAGCTTCGGCTTGCTGCGCGAACGGGTGCGCGCAGCGCTGCAAATCACCGTGTAAACCCGGGGTAAAAACGCATTAAAGTGCTTTGCCTCGCCGAGCGATATGCAATATGATGCCTGTCATCGGCTCGCAGAACACGCAGGATCGTTCAGCCGGCCCCACCCGCCCCACCCGGAGACCGATCATGAGTTCAGCCGCTCCCACCCCATCCGCAGCCCCCCGCGTCGACTACCAGACCCACCCCAGTCTGTACCGCCACTGGAAGATGAAGTTCGAAGGCGCGGTGGCCACGCTGGCCGCTGATTTCGACGAGAACGGCGGCCTGGCACCGGGCTACAAGTTGAAGCTGAACAGCTACGACCTGGGCGTGGACATCGAACTGAACGACGCCATCCAGCGCATCCGCTTCGAACACCCGGAAGTGCGCACGGTGGTCATCACCAGCGCCAAGGAAAAGGTCTTCTGCAGCGGCGCCAACATCTTCAAGCTGGGTTTGAGCACGCACGCCTGGAAGGTGAACTTTTGCAAGTTCACCAACGAGACGCGCAACGGGCTGGAAGACTCGTCCAGGTACAGCGGCCTGAAGTTCCTGGCCGCCGTGAACGGTGCCTGCGCCGGTGGCGGCTACGAACTGGCGCTGGCCTGCGACGAGATCATCCTGGTCGACGACCGCAGCAGCGCCGTCAGCCTGCCCGAAGTGCCCTTGCTGGGCGTGCTGCCCGGCACCGGCGGCCTGACCCGCGTGACCGACAAACGCCATGTGCGACACGACCTGGCCGACCTGTTCTGCACCAGCGCCGAGGGTGTGCGCGGGCAGAAGGCTGTGGACTGGCGCCTGGTGGACAGCATCGCCAAGCCCGCGCAATTCGCCGCCAAGGTGCAAGAGCGCGCGCTGGAACTGGCCGCCGGCAGCGACCGCCCGGCCGGCGCGCAAGGTGCCGTGCTGACGCCGCTGCAGCGCACCGTGGAAGCCGACGCGCTGCGCTACGGCAACGTGGTCGTCGAAATCGACCGCGCCAAGCGCACCGCCACCTGGACCATCAAGGCACCCGCATCCACAAGCCCGGCCGCACTGCCCACCACCCCGGCCGACATCGAAGCGCAAGGTGCCGCCTGGTACCCGCTGGCCCTGGCCCGCGAGCTGGAAGACGCCATCCTGATGATGCGCACGAACGAACTGGAAATCGGCACCTGGCTGATCAAGACCGAAGGCGACGCCGCAGCCGTGCTGGCGATGGACGACACGCTGCTGGCAAACCAGAACCATTGGCTGGTGCGCGAAACCATTGGCCTGCTGCGCCGCACTTTCAGCCGGCTGGACCTGTCGTCGCGCAGTCTGTTCGCGCTGATCGAAGCGGGTTCCTGCTTCGCCGGCAGCTTCCTCGAATTGGCGCTGTCCTGCGACCGCAGCTACCAGTTGATGCTGCCCGACGACGCGGCGCGCAGCCCGAGTTTGACGGCCAACGAAGCCAACTTCGGCCTCTACCCGATGGTCACCGGCCAAAGCCGCCTGCAGCGCCGCTTCTACGACGAAGCGCCAGCCCTGGCCGCCGTGCACGCCGCCATCGGCCAGCCGCTGGACGCCGATGCGGCGATGGCCCTGGGCCTGGTCACCAGCAACCCCGACGACATCGACTGGGCCGACGAGGTGCGCATCGCCATCGAAGAGCGCGTCAGCATGTCGCCCGACGCGCTGACCGGCATGGAAGCCAACCTGCGCTTCAACGGCCCCGAAAACATGTTCACCCGCGTCTTCGGCCGTCTGACGGCCTGGCAGAACTGGATATTCCAGCGCCCCAACGCCGTCGGCGAAAAGGGTGCATTGAAGGTCTACGGCAAAGGTCAGAAAGCCGCCTTCGACTGGACCCGCGTTTAAGCACCGAATTGTCCCAACCCGCAGTCAACGGAGACCCCTTATGAGCACCCAGACGACGATGAACTACAGCGAGAAAATCCCCAACAACGTGAACCTGGGTGAAGACCGCACGCTGCAGCGTGCGCTGGAACAGTGGCAGCCCAACTTCATCAACTGGTGGGACGACATGGGGCCTGAAGGCTCGACCGACATGGACGTCTACCTGCGCACCGCCGTCAGCGTCGACCCGCAGGGCTGGGCGCAATTCGGTCACGTGAAGATGCGCGACTACCGCTGGGGCATCTTCCTGAACCCGGGCGACGCCAACCGGGAGGTGCACTTCGGCGACCACAAGGGCGAGAAGGCCTGGCAGGACGTGCCCGGCGAACACCGCGCCAACCTGCGCCGCATCATCGTCACGCAAGGCGACACCGAACCGGCATCCGTCGAACAGCAGCGCCACCTGGGCCTGACCGCGCCCAGCATGTACGACCTGCGCAACCTGTTCCAGATCAACGTGGAAGAAGGCCGCCACCTGTGGGCGATGGTCTATTTGCTGCACAAACATTTTGGCCGCGACGGCCGCGAAGAAGCCGAAGCGCTGCTGGAACGCCGCAGCGGCGACGAGAACAACCCGCGCATCCTGGGTGCCTTCAACGAAGCCACGCCCGACTGGCTGAGCTTCTTCATGTTCACCTACTTCACCGACCGCGACGGCAAGTTCCAGCTGTGCGCGCTGGCCGAAAGCGCCTTCGACCCGCTGGCCCGCACCACCAAGTTCATGCTGACCGAAGAGGCCCACCACATGTTCGTGGGTGAGAGCGGCATCAGCCGCATCATCAGCCGCACCGCACAGAAGATGAACGAGCTGAAGACCGACGACGCGGCCACGCTGCGCAACGCCGGCGTCATCGATTTGCCCACGCTGCAGCGCTACATCAACTTCCACTTCAGCGTCACCATCGACCTCTTCGGCGCTGACGAGTCCAGCAACGCCGCCACCTTCTATTCATCCGGTCTGAAAGGCCGGTATGAAGAAGGCAAACGCGTCGACGACCACGTGTTGAAGGGCCAGACCTACAAGGTGCTGGAAGCCAGGAACGGCCAGCTGGTGGAACGTGAAGTGCCGATGCTGAACGCGCTGAACGAAGTGCTGCGCGACGACTACATCACCGACAGCGTGGCCGGCGTGAACCGCTGGAACAAGGTGCTGGAAAAGGCCGGCATCCCGACGCGTCTGAGCGTGCCGCACAAGGCCTTCCACCGCAACATCGGTGCACTGAAGGGCGTAAAGGTCTCGCCCCAGGGCCAGGTGCTGAGTGACGCCGAATGGAAAGCCAACGAAGACAAGTGGCTGCCCAGCGGCGGCGACCGCGCCTTCGTGGCCAGCCTGATGGGCCGCGTCGTCGAGCCCGGCAAGATGGCCAACTGGATTGCGCCCCCGGTGATGGGCATCAACCGACAGCCGGTGGACTTTGACTATGTGCGCTTCGCGTAATCTCGCGGGCACGGCATGAAGCAAGGGGCCTGCGGGCCCCTTTTGCACAGCAGCGCAACAGGAGACGAAGGATGGACATGGCCACCGACAGCCCCGTCATCAAGCAGCATTTGATCGACCCGGAAATCTGCATCCGCTGTAACACCTGCGAAACGATGTGCCCGGTGGGTGCCATCACGCACGACTCGGCGAATTACGTGGTGGACGCCAGCATCTGCAACTGGTGCAACGCCTGCATCTCGCCCTGCCCCACCGGCAGCATCGACAACTACCGCAGCATGCCGCGCGTGCGGGTTTACAGCTTGCAGGAACAGTTCGGTTGGGAGTCATTGCCAGCCGAACTTCCGCGTGAGCAATTGCTGGCCGAAGCCGGTACTGCAAGCGTTGCAGAGGCGGTCCAAGTTGAGCCTGAAGTCGCCCCTGATGCGACCGGAGTAGCGGCGTTCAACAGCGCCGCCTTCGGCGCCACGATGCCGCCCTGGTCGGCCGCGCATCCGTATACGAACCTGTACGGACCCAAGGCCACCGCGAAGACCATCACCGCCACAGTAACCGGCAATGTGCGCGTCACCGAAGTCGGCAAAACCGCCGGCAGCGACTACGACACCCACCACATCGTGCTGGACTTCGGTGCCCTGCCCTTCCCGGTGCTGGAGGGCCAGAGCATCGCCGTCGTGCCGCCGGGCACCGACGCCAACGGCCGCGCCCACCACGCGCGGCAGTACAGCATCGCCAGCCCGCGCAACGGTGAAAGGCCGGGCTACAACAACCTGAGCCTGACCATCAAACGCGTGCTGCAAGACCACAGCGGCAAACCGGTGCGCGGCGTGGCCAGCAACTTCATGTGCGACCTGAAAGTGGGCGACACGGTTCAGGTCATCGGGCCTTTCGGCAGCAGCTTCCTGATGCCCAACCACCCCAAGAGCCACATCGTGATGATCTGTACCGGCACCGGTTCAGCCCCGATGCGCGCAATGACGGAATGGCGTCGGCGGCTGCGCAGTTCAGGCAAATTCGAAGGCGGCAAATTGATGCTGTTCTTCGGCGCGCGCACGCAGGAAGAACTGCCCTACTTCGGCCCGCTGCAAAGCCTGCCGAAAGACTTCATCGACAGCCATTTCGCGTTCAGCCGCACGCCCGAGGCACCCAAGCGCTATGTGCAAGACGCGATGCGCGCGCGCGCCGCCGACCTGCTGCCGCTGCTGGTCGACCCGAACGCCTATTTCTACGTCTGCGGCCTGAAGGCGATGGAAGAAGGCGTGGTGCTGGCGCTGCGCGACGTGGCGCAGCACGCGGGGCTGGATTGGGACACGGTGGGCGCGACGATGAAGCGCGAAGGCCGGCTTCACTTGGAGACCTACTGATGGGCCTTTACACCACCCTGGTCATCACGACCCGCGCGCCCGGCGTGGCGCAATTGACGATGGCCCGGCCGGCCGTCTTCAACGCCTTCGACGAAACCATGGTTGCCGAACTGGACGCGGCATTCCAGTACCTGGTGGCCGACCCCGCTGTGCGCGTCATCGTGCTGGCCGGCGAGGGCAAACACTTCAGCGCCGGCGCCGACCTGCAGTGGATGCAGCGCGCCAGCACCGCGTCGCAAGACTGGAATTTGCAAGATGCACGGCGCTTCGCCGGCATGCTGGCGCGCATCGCCAGCGCGCCCAAACCCATCGTCGCTCGTGTGCAGGGCGCGGCACTCGGCGGCGGCGTGGGCCTGGCCTGCGCCTGCGACATCGCCATCGCCGCCGATAACGCCAGCTTCGCCGTCAGCGAGGCCCGGTTCGGCATCCTGCCGGCGGTGATCGGGCCTTACGTGATCAACGCGGTGGGCAAGCGACAGGCCCAGCGCCTGGCGCTGACGACGGAACGCATCCACGCCGCCGAAGCGCTGGCGATGGGGCTGGTGCACAAGGTGGTGACGCTGGACGAACTGGACGCGGCGGTGGACGCCACCGCCGCCGCGCTGCTGGCCGGTGGCCCGGGCGCGCAGGCCGAGATCAAACAGCTCTTCGCACAACTCGAAGTCGGTCCCGTCACCCCGGCCGTCATCGAGCTGACCGCGCAGACCATCAGCCGCGTGCGCGGCAGCGCCGAAGCGCGCGAAGGCTTCGCGGCGTTTCTCGCAAAACGACCCCAGAACTGGATTCCGCAATGAGCGAATCGAAACTGCAAGGCGCAGCCGTGCTGGTCATCGGCGCCGGCATCATGGGCGCGGGCATTGCCCAAGTGGCCGCGCAGGCCGGCCACGCGGTGCTGCTGTTCGATGCGCGCGAGGGCGCTGCGGCGCAGGCCATCACCCAGCTGGCGGCCACCTTCGATGGTCTGGTTGCGAAGGGGCGTTTGGCACCCGACGCGGCCCGCGCCACGCTGGCCCGCATCACGCCCATCAGCGCGCTGGCTGAAGCCGCCAGCGTGGCGCTGGTGGTCGAGGCCATCGTCGAGGACCTGCTGGCCAAGCGCGCGCTGTTCGCGCAGCTGGAAGGCATCGTCGGCGCGACCTGCGTGCTGGCCACCAACACCAGTTCGATCAGCGTCACGGCCATCGCGAATGGCTTGAAGCAACCGGGTCGGCTGGTCGGCATGCACTTCTTCAACCCGGTGCCACTGATGAAGCTGGTGGAAGTGGTCAGCGGGCTGCACACCGATGCCGCCGTGGCCAGCGCCATCTTCGACTTGAGCAAAGCCTGGGGCAAGGTGCCGGTGCACACGCTGAGCACCCCGGGCTTCATCGTCAACCGGATAGCGCGGCCCTACTACGCCGAGGCGCTGGCGCTGCTGCAGGAACAGGCGGCCACGCCGGCCGTGCTGGATGCCTGCCTGCGCGCGGCGGGCTTCCGCATGGGGCCTTGCGAGCTGATGGATTTGATTGGCCATGACACCAATTTCGCGGTGACGAATTCGGTCTACGCGGCCAATTTCTACGACAAGCGCTATGTGCCCAGTGGCCTGCAGCGCGAGATGGTCGATGGCGGGCTGCTCGGCCGCAAGAGCGGGCGCGGCTTCTACAGCCACCCGGGCGGCGCGCCCGCGCTGCCGGTGGCTGTGCATGCAGCGCCCACCACGGCGGGTGAAGTCACGGTGCACGGCCACGGTGCCATTGCCGACGCACTGGAAGCCGCCGCCACGCAGGCCCTGGCCGCGCAAGGCTGGGGGCCGGCGCGCCAGCCCGACAGCGCTTGGACCGGCCTGGCCATCGACGGTGCCCGACTGGTGTTGACCGACGGCCGCACCGCCGGTGAAGTGGCCGCCGCCAGCGGCTTTGCCGACACCGCCGTTTTCGACCGCCCGTTGGCCCTGCCCTCAGCCCCCGGCACCGCACTGGCCTGCGCGGTGGCCGAAGGTGCCAGCGCCGCGTGGCAGACGCAAGCGCTGGCCTGGCTGGCTGCGCTGGGCTACACGCCGCTGCTGGTGGCCGACACGCCCGGCCTGGTGGTGGCGCGCACCCTGGCCATGCTGGTCAACGAAGCGGCCGACGCCGTGCTGCAAGGCGTGTGCGACGAAGCCGGTGCCGACGCCGCCATGAAGCTGGGCGTCAGCTACCCGGCGGGGCCTTTCGAATGGCTGGCGCGCTGGGACGTGAACGGCGTGGCGACGCTGCTGGACGCGCTGGACGCGCAGTACCGCGGCGAACGCTACCGGGTCAGCCCGTGGTTGCGGCGGCGGGTGAGCCCGGCAGGCTGATCAGCGCGCAACGGTGGTGGGCGAGGCGGGCAGCGACCGCGCCCATGCTGCGCAGGCCACCGCCAGTTCAGCCAGCACGCGCTGCGCGACCTGCTGCGCGGCGGCCACGCCAGCCACCGGGTCGTCGCGGTCGACTTTGGCTGTCGCATCGAAAACCTGGCTGGCAAGCACCCGCCGCGTGGCCACATCGATCAGCACCGCGCGCAGCGTCAAGCGCACACTGCTGGGCTGCACGGTGAAGTCTTGCTGCAGACGGACGACTTCGGTTTCCAGGCGCAGCGCACCGCTGCCGGCCGAGGGTGCCAGCAGCACCGCACGGAAGGCCTGGGTGTCTTGCAGCGCGCGCAGCATCAAAGGCACCAGCAGGCGGGCTGGCGGCTCGACCCATTCGTGGAAGGCGAAGGCTTCCAGCTGCTGCGGCTGGCGCTGGTAAAGCATGCGCGCGCTGTCGTAACCCGGCGCCGCGCTGGGCTGGGCGACGAGCAACACGGGTGCGTTGGCCGCCACCTGAACGCTCGCAGCCGACGGCGATGGCGGTGGCGGCGCGGCGGCGTCCAGCGTGTAGCGCGCCGCTGCGGCCGGTGGCTTGGGCAAGAGTGATGCCGAGCAGCCGAGCAAGCCCGACAAAGCCGCCAGCGTGAAGGTGGCGCTGGTCGTCCGTGCCAAGAAACGGTGGAGCATGGCAGTGTTCATGGCTGGGTGCTTTCTCCGGGCCCGGGCTGCGGCACGGGCCGGCCGACGACCAGGCTGCTGGGGCTGCGCGCGGTCTGCTCGCTCAGGGTGCGCAGCGAGGCCGACAACTGGTTCAACTCGGCCATCAAGCGCGCCAGGTCGGGCAAGGTTTCGCTGGTCGCCTGCTGCACCGCGCTGGCCGCACTGTCGGCCGCGCGGCTGGCCCGCAGGCTGGTCGCGCTCACGCCGTCGCCCATGCGCTCCACCGACTGCGCGCCGCGGCTGATGCTGAGCAGCGTGGGTTCGAAGCTCTGGCTGGCGCTGGCCGTGCGCTGGGCGGCCAGCGCGGCGTCGGCAATGCCGCGCGTCAGCACGCCCTTCTGCGCATCCAGTGCGTGGGCCAGCGCGGCCATGTCGGCCAAGGTGGACTTCAGCGCCGCGCGGTTGTCGGCGTCGAACACCGCGTTGAAGTTGTCCGTCACACGGTCGACATTGCCCAGCACATGGGTCATCACGCTCTCCAGCCGCGCACTCAATGACAGCTTGAAGGGAATCGTCGGTGGCACGCCGTCGGCGCGGGCCACCAGGGGTTGGGAGCCTTCGCTGCCGCCGCTGATTTCGACATAGGCAATTCCCGTCAAACCCTGCGCCTTCAGCACCGCTTCACTGTCTTGCTTGATGGGCGTGCCGCGGTTGATGAGAAACACCAGCCGCACGCGGCGCGAGTTGCCCGGGTCGATCTCGATGCGGCCGACCTTGCCCACGTCCACGCCCAGGTACTTCACCGGCGCGTCCACATTCAAGCCCGCCACCGATTCTTCGATGAAGGCCTGGTAGCGGTCCACCTCGCGGCGCGCGCCCAGCCCGACCGACAGCCACAACACACCGGCCACCAGCACCGCGCCCAGCACCAGCACGAAGGCTCCGACCAGCGAATAGTTGACCTTGTCTTCCATCGCGGCGCGTCCTAGTGGGCAAGGGTCAGGCTAGCCGAGGCGGCCGGGCCGGCCGTCGCGGGGGCTGCAGCCGCGGCCTCAGCCACCGCCTTGCGCACCTGCCGCCGGTCGGTGAAATAGGACCGCACCGTCGGCTGCTCATCCTTCGCCAGTTCGGCCATCGTGCCCAGCGCCAACACCCGGCCTTCACCCAGCACGGCCACGCGGTCGCACACCTGCCACAGCAAGTCGAGGTCATGGCTGACGATGACGACGGTCGGCTGGTACAGCGCGTGGGTCTTCAGGATCAACTCGTCGACGCCGGCCGAACTGGCCGGGTCCAGGCCCGATGTGGGCTCGTCCAGAAACAGCAATTCGGGCGACAGCGCCAGCGCGCGGGCCAGTGCGGCGCGCTTCAACATGCCGCCGCTCAGTTCGCCGGGCAGCTTCAGGCCGGCCTCGGGCGGCAGGCCGGTCAGGGCCAGTTTCCATTCGGCGATGTCGTCGATCAGTGCCGGGTCCAGCGCGCTGTGTTCACGCAGCGGCAAACCGACGTTTTCACGCACCGTCAACGCACCAAACAGGCCGCCGCGCTGGAACATCACGCCCCAGCGCAGGCGCAACGCCTGCACCGCAGCGGCGTCCAGCGCGGCGGTGTCCTGGCCGAAGAGTTGGACCACGCCCGAGGTCGGCCGCTGCAGCAGGATCATCTCGCGCAGCAGCACCGATTTGCCCGAACCGCTGCCACCGGCCAGCCCGAGGATTTCGCCGCGCCGCACGCGCAGGTTCAGGCCGTCGTGCACGACATGGCTGCCGAAACGCATGCCGATGTCCTGCATGTCGATGACGGCATCGTCGGTCGCGCCCATCTCACAGGTCCAACACGTTGAACAGCACCGAGAAGGCCGCATCGGCAACGATCACCAGGAAGATGGACTGCACCACGGCCAGGGTCGTCTGGCGGCCCACGCTGTCGGCACTGCCGGCGGTGCGAAAGCCCTGGAAGCAGCCGATGGCCACGATGATGGCGGCGAAGACCAGCGACTTGCCCACGCCCAGCAGCAGCGCCGAACCCTGCATCACCCGGCCGAAGCGATCGGCAAATTCGGTGAAGCCGATGTCGAGCTGGGTGCGCGCCATGACCATGCCGCCGAACACGCCGGTGATGTCGGCGAACACCGTCAACAGCGGCAAGGCCAAACACAGGGCGAAGAACTTGGGCAGCACCAGGCGTTCCTGCGGGTTGATGGCGATGGTGCGCATCGCATCGACTTCTTCGTTGACGACCATGGTGCCGATCTGCGCGGCATAGGCCGAACCCGAACGGCCGGCGATGATGATGGCCCCGATCAGCGGCGCGAATTCGCGCAGCATCGCGTAGCCCACCAGTTCCACCACGAAGACATTCGCGCCGTAATGTTTCAGCTGGTCGGCACCTTGGTAGGCGACCACCACGCCGAGCAGGAAGGCGGTCAGGCCGATGATGGCCAGCGCGTCAAAGCCGCCGATCTCGACTTCGCGCCACACCGCGCGCCAGCGCATGCGGCCCGGGTGGCGCAAGGTGCCGGCCGCCACCATGGCCGCTTCGCCGATGAAGGCCAGCAGGTCCAGCGCCTGGCGGCCGGCGGCCACCGCGGTGCGCCCGGTCAGGCGCAGCAGACCATCGCGCGGCGACGGGGGCGCTGCGGGCGGGCCGGTCCAGGTCCACACGCCGTCAGCCGCCCATTCAACCGGCATACCCTGGGTCAGGCGGGTGGCGGTGGCGGTGGCAGTGGCGGTGGTGGTGGTGGTGGTGGCGGTGGGCGGGACAGTGGCTGGCATCGCTGCTCAGCATGCCGCGCCGGGCCGTCCGGGTCTGTTTGTTGGCGCACGTTTGCGCTTGCAGGGCCAAGGGAACACAAGGCCCACGGTACGCAAGCGCCATCACCCCAGCCAGCGCGGCAGCCATTGCACGAGTGCCAAGGCCAGCACCCCTTGCAGCAGGCTGTACTGCCAGAACAGGGCCACGTTGTCGAGCGTGGCGCGCCGGCCTGCCCTCAAGTGGCCCGCCCAGCAGCGGGCGGCGAGGTAGGCACCCATCACCACCAGCACGGCCATGTGGAACGCCTGCCACGCCAGCAGCGCCGCCACCGTGGCACTCCAGGCGTTCGAGCGCGGGGCCAGGCCGGCGGCGTCATGCGCCGCCCAGCCGCTGGCCCACGCGCCAAGGGCCAGCCCGCTGGCCACCAGCGTGAGCGCAACGAAGGGCAGGCGGCCAGTCGCGAAGCTGCCGCTGCCGCCCCCGCGGCGCGCCAGCCAGGCCATGACCCCAGCGCCCGCGGCCGCCAGCGCGATGCTGGTCCACACCGCCGTGTCGGCCGGCAAACGCGCACCCGCTGGCGGGCACACCGTGGCCAGCATGGACACATGCAGGTGCGCGAAGGCAAAGGCCGCGAAGATGCTGGCATCGACCACGACCAGAACCACGGTGGCCCACCAAGAATGCGAACGCAGGCCCGGTGCGCCGACGGGCAGGCTGCAGCCGTCGGCAACCAGCGCCACATCGACACCGCTGGGCCGGTCGCTTTGCCACAGCCAGGCCAGCATCGCGGCCAGGCCCAGCACGCCAAAGGCCACGGCCAGCGCCATCCATTTCACGGTCAGCAGCAGGAAGAAGCCGGCGGTGCCCAGGCCGGCCAGCAGGGGCAGCCAACTGTCGCCGGGCAGCACCAGCAGGTGCAGCGGCCGGGCGTGCAGCGGGCTGGTGACCAGGGTCTCGCGCCGCCCCGTGACGCTGCCGGGCAACCAGTGCTGGCCGGCTTGAACCTCAGCGGCCAGCGTGGGGTGGTGCCACTGCGGTTCGCGTGAACTGACTTGCGGGATGCTGCGCGCGCCGAAGTTGCCGGCCGGCAACCATTCCAGCGTGCCGGCTTGCCACGGGTTGTCGTTCCTGCGGGCGGGCCGCAGCCAGGTCCGTGCGGCATCGCAGAAGAAGATCAGCGCGCCGAGCGCCGACACGAAGGCACCGATCGAGGACAGCAGGTTCACGCTGTCCCAGCCGAGTTGGGCGTCGTAGGTGTAGACGCGCCGCGGCATGCCCATCAGCCCGGCGATGTGCATGGGAAAAAAGGCCAGGTGGAAGCCGCCGAACGTCAGCCCGAAAGTCCACCGCGCCCAGCGTTCCGACAGCGTGTGGCCGTTGACCAGCGGTGCCCAGTGGTACAGCGCCGCAAACACCGGGAACACCACGCCGCCGATCAGCACGTAATGCAGATGGGCCACGATGAAGTAGGTGTCGTGCACCTGCCAGTCGAAGGGCAGGATGGCCACCATCACGCCGGTCAGCCCGCCGATGACGAACGTGAACAGGAAGCCCAGCAGGAACAGCGCAGCGCCGGTGATGCGCAAGTGGCCGCGCCACAGGGTGGCGATCCACGCAAAGACCTGCACCGCCGTGGGCACGGCCACGACCAGGCTGGCCGCCGATACCAGCAGCATCTTCCAGGCCCCCAGGCCGGCGGTGAACATGTGGTGCGCCCACAGCGCAAAGCTGATGACGCCGACCGCCATCAGCGCCAGCACCACGGCGCGGTAGCCAACCAGCGGGGTGCGGGCCAGCGTGGGCACCATCATCGACACCAGGCCGGCAGCGGGCAGGAAGATGATGTAGACCTCGGGGTGGCCGAAAAACCAGAACAGGTGTTGCCACAGCACCGGGTCGCCCCCGCGCTCGGCGATGAAGAAAGGCCAGTCAAAGGCGCGTTCCATCTCCAACAGCGTGGTGCCGGCGATGACGGCCGGGAATGCGAACACGATCATGAAGGCGACGACCAGCATCGCCCAGGCGAAGACCGGCATGCGCGCGAGCGTCATGCCCGGCGCGCGGGTGAACAGGATGCCGATGATCAACTCGACCGCGCCGGCGATGGCCGAGATCTCGATGAAGCCGATGCCCAGCAGCCAGAAGTCGGCACCGATGCCGGGCGAGTGTTCGGTGCTGGTCAGCGGCGGGTACATGAACCAGCCGCCGTCGGGCGCGGCGTTGAAGAAGATCGTGCAGAAGAAGGCCAGCCCGCCAATGGCGTAGGCCCAGAAGGCGTAGGCGCTGAGGCGCGGGAAGGGCAGATCGCGCGCACCCAGCATGCCGGGCAGGATGTACACCGCGATGGCTTCCACCACCGGCACCGCGAACAGAAACATCATCACGGTGCCGTGCATCGTGAAGACCTGGTTGTACAGGCGCGGGCTGAGCAGTGCACCCTCTGGCAGCGCCAGTTGGGCGCGAATCATCAAGCCCAACACACCGGCCAGCACGAAGAACAGCATGGCGGTGGCGATGTAGAAGAGCCCGATGTGCGTGTTGTTGACTGCCGAGAGCACACGCCAGCCGCGCGGCGGTGCCCACGCCCTTTCGAGCGCCGCCAGCTCGCCCGCCGGACGCGGCAGGCGGTTCGGCAAGCGGGTTGCTGGCGCGCCGCCGCTGTGCTGGCTGGCAGCGTGGTTTGCGCCGTCCATTGCGCCGTCCATTGCGCCTTTCATTGCGCGCTTCATTGCAACTGCGCCAGAAACGCAAGCAGTGCGCTCAGCGACGCATCGTCCAGCCGTTCATAGGACGGCATGCGCACGCCCGGCTTGCTGTGCTGCGGGTTGGCCACCCAGTCGCGCAGCGCGGCAGCGCCCATCGGCAGCGTGCCGGCCGCCAGGTGCAGGCGGCTGCCGACGTGCGTGAGGTCAGGCCCGCGGGCCGATGTCGACGTCGATGTCGAACCCATGGCCGGCTCCAGACCGCGCAGGCTGTGACAGGCACCGCAACGCTGTTCCGCAAACACCTGGGCACCGCGCCGTGCAAGGCCATCCAGCGGGGCTTGCGCGGGCCGCGCCTGCGCGGCCAGCCAGTGGTCGAAGGCCTCAGGTGTCTGCACCACGACATGCAGGGCCATGCGCGCGTGCTGTTCGCCGCAGAACTCGGCGCACTGGCCCCGGTACACGCCGGGCCGGTCGGCCTGCAGCCGCAACTGGTGCACGCGCCCCGGCACCATGTCGGCCTTGCCGGCCAGCGCCGGCACCCAGAAACTGTGGATCACGTCGGCACTGCCCAGACCGAGGGTCACCGCGCGGCCGACCGGCAGGTGGATCTCGTTGGCCAGTACCACATCGCGGCCGCTCGCCGGATCGCGGTAGCGCACCTCCCACCACCACAAGTGCCCGGTCACGCTGATGATGAGTTCCGGCGTCGGTGCGTGCGCCGGGTCTTGCGGACCGCGCGGCGGCATCAGCCCCGGGGCGCGCCACACCGCATAGACCAGCAGCGCTGACAGCACCCCGACCGGGAAGACCAGGCCGGCCCCGACGATCCAGCCCCAGCGGCCGCGTTCACGACGGATCTCGTCGCTGCTGGCACGGCGGTGCCGCAAGGCCCACACCAGCGCGGCCATCACGACCGCGAACACCAGGCCACCGCCGATGAACAGCACCCAGGCCATCTCGGCAATCGTCTGTGCCACCGGCCCGGCCGGCTGCAGCACTGCGTCTGCACGTGCGCCTGCGCCTGCGCCTTGCGACACGCTCACCGCAGGCGGCCCAGGTAGAGCGCCATCGCGCGCGCGTCTTCGGGAGACACGCCCATGTTCGGCATCAGCGTGCCCGGCACCAGCGCTGCCGGGTCGGCAATCCATCGCGCCAGCGCGACGGGTTCGTTGGCCATCCGGCCGGCGATGTAGCTGCGCCGGCCGTAGCTGTGCAGCGAAGCGGCCCACTGCCCTTGTGCCCCGGCCACGCCGGGAATCACATGGCAACGGCCGCAGTGGTAGCGGGCCAGCAACTCGCGCCCGTTCAACGCCAGGGCGTCGTCAGGCGACTGCCCGGCAGGCCCTGCGTTGCATGCCGTCAGGGCCTGTGCGAAGACCCAGGCAACCCCCACGGTGAACACCAGGGCAATACGGTTTGCACCGTGGGTACTCATGGCCGGAGTACCGTGGCGCCATGCGAACCACCCTTGTGTTGTTGACCATCGTCGTGTCGGTGCTGCTTGCCGGCCTGGGTGCCGCAGCGTTCGTGTGGAGCGGCTGGTATGACATCTCGGCCACTGTGCAGCACACCCAGCCGGTGTACGCGCTGCTCGAAACAACCATGCACCAGTCCGTCAAGCGGCGCGCTGCAGCCATCGAGCCACCGGCGCTGGATGCACCGGCACTGGTGGCGCGTGGCGCGGGCTGCTACGTCGCCAAGTGCGTTCAATGCCACGGCGGACCGGGGGTGGCACCGGACGACATCGGCCGCAGCATGCAGCCGCTGCCGGGGCCGCTGGTCGATGCCAAACAGCGCTGGCGGCCGCAAGAGCTGTACTGGATCACGCGCCATGGCATCAAGATGAGCGGCATGCCCGCCTGGCAATACCGGCTGGCTGACGACGATCTTTGGGCCGTGGTTGCGTTCATGCAGCGCCTGCCGGTCTTGACGGCTGCTGAATTTCGCGGTCTCGTGCCAGCGGGTGCAGCGCCGGCCTGTGTGGCGGCCGCTGCACCATCGGCTGTGGTGGGCAGCAGCGCCGAACGGGGCCGTACCGCCATCACGCAATACGCCTGCAATGCCTGTCACCTGGTGCCCGGCATCACGGGTTCCGACGTGCACGTCGGCCCCCCGCTGTCGGGCCTGGCGCGGCGCGGTCTGATTGCCGGTGTGCTGCCCAACACGCCTGCCAACATGGTGCGCTGGCTGCGTGACCCGCACAGCGTCGACCCGCAGACCACGATGCCGGCGCTGCAGGTCACCGAGCAGGACGCGCACGACATGGCTGCCTATCTGGCACAGCTGGATTGACCCCTCAGCCCATGATCAGTTTGTCGATGGTGATGGGCAGCTCGCGGATGCGCCGGCCGGTGGCGTGGAACACCGCGTTGGCCACCGCGGCGGCCGTGCCGACATTGGCCAGTTCACCGATGCCTTTGGCACCCGCCGGGTTGACGTCGGTGTCGACTTCGGGCACCAGGATCACGTCCACCTGCCGGATATCGGCGTTCACCGGGATCAGGTACTCGGCCAGGTTGTCGTTCATATAGCGCGCCTCGCGCTGGTCGATTTCGGTGTGCTCGTGCAGCGCCGAGCCGATGCCCCAGATCATGCCGCCCATCAACTGGCTGTGCGCCGTGCGCGGGTTCATGATGCGGCCGGCAGCGAAGGCCCCCACGATGCGCGGCACGCGGATCTCACGGGTGCGCACGTGCACGCGCACCTCGACAAACTCGGCACCGAAGGCGAACATGGTCGGCGCACCGTTGCCGGCATTCACGCCACCGCTGATGTCGACACTGCCCTTGTACAGCCCGCCTGTGGTCTGCGAGCGGCTGCTCGATGGCACGAAGTTGCCGGTCTCCTCCACCGCACCGAGTTTCAGCTTCTCGAAGGCCGCCGTGCGCTGGGCGGCTGTGGCGCCGCTTGGCAAGCCCAGCCGCGCCAGCACCTGCTGGCAGGCCAGCTTGACCGCCGAACAGGCGCTTGCCGTGGTCACCGAGCCGCCCGAAACCGGACCCGGCGGCAGCAGCGTGTCGCCCATCGCCACCGACACCTGCGCCGGCGGAATCGACAGGGTCTCGGCCGCCATCTGCGCCAACACGGTGTAGGCACCGGTGCCCACGTCGTGGGCGGCAATTTCGACGCGGGCGGTGCCGTCGGCCAACAGCCGCACACGGGCCACCGCCGGCGAGACCTGCGTCGGGTAGGTGGCGGTGGCACAGCCCCATCCAATCAACCAGTCGCCGGCCCGCATCGAGCCCGGCTGCGGGTTGCGGCGCTGCCAGCCGAAAGCGGCGCTGGCGGCGTCGTAGCACGGCATCAGGCTGCGGCTGCTGTAGGGTTTGCCGGTGACCCGGTTCCTGTCGGTGTCGTTGATGCGGCGCAACTCGACCGGGTCCATCGCCAGCTTCACGGCCAATTCATCGACCGCACTTTCCAGCGCGAAGATCACCGGCATCTCGGCCGGCGCGCGCATGAAGATCGGCGGGTCGCGGTCGGCGCGCACCATGCGGCCGGTGCTCATCACAGCCGGAAAAGCGTACATCGCCGCCGCGTTTTCCACGCCGCCGTTGACATACGGGTCGGTGCGGCCATTGAGTTCCCACTGGTCATGGTGGTAGCCGGTGAAGCGGCCGTTGCGGCTGGCCCCGATGCGAACGCGGTGCCGGGTTTCATGCCGATGCCCCGAGATGGTGAAGCCCTGATCGCGGGTGGCCACCAGCTTCACCGGACGGCCCAGCTGGCGCGCCGCCAGGGCCACGAGCGCGGTGCGCTGGGTCAGCGCGCCCTTGGACCCGAAGGCACCCCCAACGTAGTCGTTGACCACGCGGACTTTCTCCGGCGCGATGCCCAGTTGCCCCGCCAGGCCGGCGCGCAAGCCGTAGACGAATTGGCTGGGCTCGTAGACCGTCAACTCGTCGCCCGCCCAGTGCGCCGTGGTCGCAAACAGCTCCATCGGGTTGTGGTGCTGGGTCGGCGTGGCGTACTCGGCATCGTGGACCACGGCCGAACTGCGCAGCGCAGCCGCGGCGTTGCCCAGCACCGGGTCCTTGCGTTCGGGCAGCACGTCGGCGATGCGCTGCTCCAGCACGCCACGCGAACCGAAGGTCGCTGCAGGTGCCAAGCGCTGGTAGCGCACCGTGAAGCGGTGGGCGGCTTCACGGGCCGCTTCGAAACTGTCGGCCACCACCATGGCAATGATCTGCCCGTTGTGGGCAATCTCGGGCCCGGCCAGTGGCGGCATGGTCGTGATGCCGGCACCACCGGCAACGAAGTGCTTGACCGGCAGCAAGGGCGGCCGGTTCAGGTGGGTCAGGATCAGCAGCACGCCCGGCACGGCACGCGCGGCGGTCTCGTCCAACCCGACGATGCGCCCGCGCGCGATGGTGCTGGTGACGAGGTAGGCGTGGGCCGGGTTGCTGACGGGCATGTCCGACGCAAAGCGTGCCGCGCCGGTGACCTTGGCGCGGGCGTCGATGCGGGCGATGGACAGGCCCATGTTGGCCCCGACTTCGGGTACGGGTTGGCTCATGTTGCAAGCTCCATCGTTTTGGCCTGCAGCAGGGCTCGAACCAGCGTTTGCTGGCCGAGCGGGATGCGAAAGGCGTTGTGTTGGCGCGGTTTGGCACCCGCAAAAGCGGCACGCGCAGCGGCTGCGGCGTTGGATTCGGTCAGGGGCTTGCCGGTCAGCAGCGCCTCGGCTTCACGGGCCCGCCAGGGCACCGCCACCGGGCCGCCCAGACCGATGCGCACCGCGCGCACGGTGTCGCCGTCCAGATCGAGGGCCACCGCCGCGCTGGCCAGTGCGAATTCATAAGACTCGCGGTCGCGCACCTTCAGGTACAGCGAACGGCGGGTGTGCGCTGCGGCAGGAATGAAGAATCCCGTGATCAGCTCGCCGGGTGCCAGCGTGGTCTCGATGTGGGGCGTGTTGCCTGGCAGCCGGTGCAAGCGCGCGAAAGGCAGCGCGCGGGTGCCGCCGCTGCCCAACACCTGCACGCTGGCGTCCAGCGCCATCAGCGCCGTCGCCCAGTCACCCGGGTAGCTGGCAATGCACTGCTCGGAGGTGCCCAGCACGGCCTGCCAGCGGTTCTCGCCATCCATTGCCGCACAGCCTGAGCCCGGTGCGCGCTTGTTGCAGGGCCAGCTGGTGTCGCGAAAGTACGCGCAGCGCGTGCGCTGCAAGACGTTGCCACCCACCCGCGCCATGTTGCGCAACTGCTGCGATGCGGCCAGCTGCAGCGATTCGGCAACCACCGGGTAGTCACGCCGCACCCCCAGGTGGTCGGCGACCTGGCGCATGGTGGCCAGCGCGCCAATGGACAGGCCCTGCGGGCTGATGGCGATGGCGTGCATCTGCGGCGCAGCGATGCGCGTGATGTCGATCAACTGCGCCGGGCGCATCACGTCGAGCTTCATCAGATCGATCAGCGTGGTGCCGCCGGCCAGGTAGTGCACCCCGCCGCCTTGGGCTGCGCGGTCCGCCGGTCCGGCTGGGGCTGCCATGGCGGCCTGCACTGCGGCCGTGGCATCGGTGGCGAAGGTGAAAGTGAAGGGGCGCATCAGGCTCTGCCCATCAGCGGTGCGGCCTGGCGCACGGCAGCGACGATGTTCGGGTAAGCAGCGCAACGGCACAGGTTGCCGCTCATGTACTCGCGAATCTCGTTGTCATTGCTTGCGCGCCCTTCCTGCACACAGGCCACCGCGCTCAGGATCTGCCCGGGGGTGCAGTAGCCGCACTGGAAGGCATCGTTGTCGACGAAGGCCTGCTGCATCGGGTGCAGCCTGTCGCCCGTCGCCAGCCCTTCGATGGTGGTGACGGCGTAGCCCTGGGCCTGCGCCGCCAGCGTCAGGCACGACAGCACCCGTTGGCCGTCCAGCAGCACCGTGCACGCGCCACATTGGCCGTGGTCGCAGCCCTTCTTGGTACCCATCAGGCCGACGTGTTCGCGCAGGGCGTCGAGCAGCGCGGTGCGCGGGTCCAGGTTGAGTGCATGGTCACTGCTGTTCACACGCAAGGTCATGGGCAGCCCATGCAACGGGCCGGCAGGAGCGGCCGTCAACGGCAGGGGCCCTGCTGCCGGTGTCTGCGCCAGCGCCGTCGCCGGCAGGCCGCTCGCCAGCGGCGCAGCGGCCGTCGCGGCGGTGCTCATCATGAAGGTCCGCCGCGACAGTGGGGCGTCTGGGGGCCGTATCGAATCCGTCATGTTTCATCGCTCCTGCAGGTACTGTGTGGGAAGCCCATGCGCCTTCAGCGCGGGGACCCGGAAAGTTCACGTTGTGGATGGCGGTGCTTGCCGAGCGCAGCGACAAAAGCCGCCAGCGCCCCGTCGATCTCGGCTGCGCTGCCCAGCACGATGCCGGGATCGGCTTGGCCGCCCGCCAGCGTGGCCGACGCGCCAGCCCGTTCGAGCAGGGCTTTCGACGCACCGATCGCCAGGATGGTCTTGCCGTGCCGGTACGGGTTGGCGATGAAGTCCATCACCTCGACGTGACCGCCGAGCACCTTCAAACCACCGGCACCGTCGGGCAGGATCAGCCCGTCGAAGAGCACGGGTGCGGCGTTCTCCAGCGTGGCGGTGGCATTGAAGGGCTTGCCGTTCAGGGGCGTCACCAGACCCAGGCGCGGCGCGATCAAGTGGACCGTGGCACCTGCCGCGCGCAGTGCGGCTTGGGCGGCCGCGACCGACTGGCCGTCCACCCCGTCGGCCACCAGGATGGCCACGCTGCGCGACCGGATGCCGCCGTCGCCCGGCAAGGCCGTCAGCGAGAGCGCAGCCGAGGTCGTGACTTCGGGCCGGGCCGGATGTGCCAGCACCCTGGGCATCGCCTGCGGCACGGCCAGGCCCAAGCCGGCGGCCACCGTGGCGGCGAGTTCTGCCGACACATTGACCAGCGACGAGAGCATGCGCTCGCGGATCGCGGGCACCGTGAGCTTGCTCAGTTCGAAGCGGAAGCCGCCTGCGATGTGCGCTTTCTCGACCGCGGTCTGGCTGTCGTAGAACAGCGTGGCCTGGGTGTAGTGGTCAGCAAACTTTTCCGGCCTGCCGCGCACCTTGTCGCCCTGCCCCGCGTCCAGGGGCTGCGGGAACGAGACAAAGCCCGCCGCGCCGGCCTGGAACGGACAGCCGCCGCCGAGTGAGTTGGGTTCGTAGGCGACACGGCCGCGCGCAATGGTCTGGCGGTGCAGGCCGTCACGCTGGTTGTTGCGCACCGGTACCAGCGGCGCGTTGATCGGAATCTCGTGGAAGTTGGCACCACCCAGGCGGGTGATCTGGGTGTCGATGTAGGAATGGATGCGGCCGGCCAGCAAGGGATCGTTGCTGAAGTCGATGCCCGGCACCACGTGCGCGGTGCAGAAGGCGACCTGCTCGGTCTCGGCAAAGAAGTTGTCCGGGTTGCGGTTCAGCACCATGCGGCCGACAGGCGTCAGCGGAACCAGTTCTTCGGGGATGAGCTTGGTGGCGTCGAGCACGTCGAAGCTGAAGCGCTCGGCCTGGGCCTCGGTGAAGATCTGCAGGCCCAGTTCCCATTCGGGGTATTCGCCCGATTCGATGGCTTCCCACAGATCGCGACGGTGGAAGTCGGAGTCGGCACCCGAGATCTTCACCGCCTCGTCCCACACCAGCGAATGGGTGCCGAGCTTGGGCTTCCAGTGGAACTTGACGAAATGCGACTCGCCCTGCGCGTTGACCAGCCGGTAGGTGTGCACGCCGAAGCCCTGCATCATGCGCAGGCTGCGCGGTATGCCGCGGTCCGACATCACCCACATCAGCGTGTGCGTGGTTTCGGGCATCAGCGAAGCGAAGTCCCAGAACGTGTCATGGGCCGAAGCAGCCTGCGGCATGCCGTTGTGCGGCTCGGGCTTGACGGCATGGATCAGGTCGGGGAACTTCATCGCGTCCTGGATGAAGAACACCGGCACGTTGTTGCCCACCAGGTCCCAGTTGCCCTCGTCGGTGTAGAACTTGACGGCGAAGCCGCGGACGTCGCGAGCCGTGTCCGCCGAGCCCCGTTCGCCGGCCACCGTCGAGAAACGCGTGAACACGGGCGTGATCTTGCCGGCGGTCTGGAACGGTGCCGCACGTGTGAATTCGGTCAACGGCTGGTAGGCCTCGAAGTAGCCGTGTGCCGCCGAGCCGCGCGCATGCACGATGCGCTCGGGTATGCGCTCGTGGTCGAAGTGGGTGATCTTCTCGCGCAGGATGAAATCTTCCAGCAGGGTCGGCCCGCGCAGACCGGCTTTCAGCGAGTGCTGGTTGTCGCCGATGGCCACGCCCTGGTTGGTGGTCAGGGTCTGCGCTGCAGTGCCCGCCGGCACCACCGCGAGGGCACCCGCCGGCGCGCCGTGTTCGGCAACAGGCGGGGCCTCGACTGCTTTGGGACGCTGGGCCTGGGTTTCTTTTTTCATGTTTCAGCTTTGTTGGGTGATGGGGAAGGGTCGCCCACTCAGTTCACGAAAATCGCAATCGGGATGCAAGGACACCGCATCGCTCGGTGCGCGGCTGCTGACCAGGAAATTGCCTAGAGGGCCCCGGGGGCGAACGGAGTCTTCGGCGGTCAGGGCGGCAAGGGTTGCGATGGCAATTCCTGTGATGGTGTGATGGGTGCAGGGCTGGGTCGGCCCCAGCGCAGGCACTTGGGGTCGACGGCGAAGCGGACGATCAAGCAAGGGCCCATGGCGGTCTGTGCGCTTGCGCACCACCCCGAAACCGCGCGCTCTGCAGAGACCCTGCACAGCGACGGGACGCCGCCGCAGCCTGGTGGCGCGGAACGGTCTCAGCGAGGCCAGGATGCCGCTGCCCGCGCCGCTGCCGGCGGCCGTCAAGCCGCGTCGCGCGCCAGTCGCAAACCGCTGAACTGCCAGCGGGCGTCAGGGGGGAAGAAGTTGCGGTAGCTGGCGCGGCTGTGGCCCGGCGGCGTGGCGAAGGAAGCGCCGCGCAGCACCATCTGGTTGATCATGAACTTGCCGTTGTATTCGCCCACCGCACCGGCCCAGGGGCGAAAGCCCGGGTAGGCGCTGTAACTGCTGGCCGTCCACTGCCAGGCCGTGTCGAACACCTGCAGCAACGCGCTGGACGTGCTGACGGCATGCTCCCATTCGGTCTCGGTGGGCAGGCGCAGCGGCAGGCCGTCGCGCACGGCGCGCCAGTGCGCGTAGGCGTCGGCCTCGAAGTAGCTGATGTGGCACACCGGCGCTGCGGCGTCGACGGCCTGCAGGCCGGCCAGCGTGTAGCGCTGCCAGGCACCCCCTTCGCCGCGCCGCCAGTACAACGGCGCTTCGATGCGCTGGCTGCGCAGCCAGTCCCAGCCGGCCGACAACCACCAGCGCACATCGCCGTAGCCGCCATCGGCGATGAATTCAGCCCATTCGCCTTGCGTGACCAGGCGGTTGGCCAGCGCATAAGGCTGCAGCCACTGGCTGTGGCGTGGCCCTTCGTTGTCGAAGGCAAAGCCCTCGCTGCAGGGCTGGTGTCGGGCATGGACTGCACCTGGCAGTCGGCCTCGCTCAGGGGCCCAGCCAGAGCCTCGGTGTGGGCCCGAACTTCGGCATAACGGGTGTGGGTCTTCAATGCGCCTGTTCCCAATTCAGGCCCACGCCCACTTCGGCCAGCAGCGGCACTTTCAATTGCGCCACGCCGGCCATCAAACGCGGTATCGCTTCTTTCGCCCAGGCCAGTTCCGTCTCGGGCACCTCCAGCACCAGTTCGTCGTGCACCTGCATCACCATGCGCGTGGCGCGGCCCTCGGCGTCCAGCGCCTGCTGCACGGCAATCATGGCCAGCTTGATCAGGTCGGCAGCCGTGCCCTGCATCGGCGCGTTGATGGCCTGGCGTTCGGCCCCGGCCTTGCGCGGGCCGTTGCCGCTGTTGATTTCAGGCAGCCACAAACGGCGGCCGAACACCGTTTCGACATAGCCCTTGGTTTTTGCAATGACGCGCGTTTCGTCCATGTAACGTTTCACGCCCGCAAAACGCATGAAGTACTTGTCGATGTAGTCCTTGGCCGCCTTCTGCTCGATGCCCAGGTTGTTGGCCAGCCCGTAAGCCCCCATGCCGTAGATCAGGCCGAAATTGATGACCTTGGCGTAACGCCGCTGCTCGCTGGACACGTCCGGCACGGTCACGCCGAAGACTTCTGAAGCGGTGGCCTTGTGCACGTCGATGCCCTCGGCAAAGGCGCGCAACAGCGCCGGGTCTTCGCTGATGTGGGCCATGATGCGCAGCTCGATCTGGCTGTAGTCGGCGCTCATCAGCACATGGCCCGGCGGCGCGATGAAGGCCTCGCGCACGCGGCGGCCCTCGGCGGTGCGGATGGGGATGTTCTGCAGGTTGGGGTCGTTGCTGGACAGCCGCCCCGTCACGGCCACAGCCTGCGCGTAATTCGTGTGCACACGGCCGGTTTTCGGGTTCACCATCAAGGGCAATTTGTCGGTGTAAGTGCCCTTCAATTTCGCCAGGCTGCGGTGTTCCAGGATGCGCGCCGGCAGCGGGTAGTCGGCCGCCAGTTCGGCCAGCACTTCTTCGTCGGTGGAAGGCGCGCCGGTGGCCGTGCGCTTCTTCACCGGCAGGCCCAGCTTGGTGAACAGGATCTCGCCGATCTGCTTGGGGCTGCCCATGTTGAAGGGCTGCTCGGCAATCGTGTAAGCCTCTTGTTCCAGCGCCAGCATGCGTTCGGCCAATTGGTGGCTTTGCCTGTTCAGCACCGCTGTATCGATCAACACACCCTGGCGTTCGATGCGTTGCAGCACGATGCTGGTGGGCATTTCGATGTGTTCGTAGACAAAGCGCAGGCCGGCCTTGTTTTCCAAATTCGCATCGCCGTCGGCCTGCACTTCCGGCCACAGCTTGTCGTGCACGTCCAGCGTCATCTCGCTGTCTTCTCCGGAATAGGTGGTGGCGCGTTCCACGTCCACTTGCGCGAACGAAATCTGGTTCACGCCCTTGCCGCAAAGGTCCTCGTAACTCAGGCCTTTGCGGCCCAGATGGCGTTCGGCCAGGCTTTCCAGGCTGTGCGATTTGTGGGCTTCCAGCACATAGCTTTCCAGCAGGGTGTCGTGGCGGTAGCCGCGAACCTTGATGCCGGCGTTTTCAAGAACATGCAGGTCGTACTTGATGTTCTGCCCCACCTTGGCGTGGCTGGCGTCTTCCAGCCACGGGCGCAGTCTGGCCAGCACTTCATCCATCGGCAATTGGTCGGGCGCGTCGGCATAGCTGTGGGCCAGCGGAATGTAGGCCGCGCGGCCGGCTTCCACCGCGAAGCTGATGCCGACGGTGCGCGCCTTCATCGCGTCCAGGCTGTCGGTTTCGGTGTCCAGCGCGACCAGTTCCGCCGCCTGGATGACGCCCAGCCAGTGGTCGAAACGGTCCCAGCTGACGATGCATTCGTAGTCGCGCGCCAACTCGCGCGCGGGTGCAGCGGCCACCGGCACCACGGTCTCGCCGGCGGCGATGGCGGTGGTCTCCAGTTCCTTGCGCCAGCTCTTGAAACCGTAGCGGCCGTAGAAGTCGAGCAGGCCGGCGCGGTCGACTTCGCGCAGCGCCAGCGCTTCCAAAGCGGGCCAGCCTGTGATGTGGTCCTTCAGTTCGCAGTCGGTGACCACGGTGACCAGCTTCCTGCCCATCGGCAGCCAGTCCAGCGCCTTGCGCAGGTTCTCGCCCACCGCGCCCTTGATGCTGGCGGCAGCAGCCACCACGCCGTCCAGCGAGCCGTGTTCTTCGATCCACTTCACGGCGGTTTTCGGGCCGACTTTCTCGACGCCCGGCACGTTGTCCACCACGTCGCCGACCAGCGTCAGGTAGTCGACGATGCGCTCGGGCGGCACGCCGAACTTGGCCTGCACACCGGCCACGTCCAGCACTTCGGGCGGCTTGGCCATGGTGTTGATCAGCGTCACGGCCGGCGTGACCAGTTGCGCCAGGTCCTTGTCGCCGGTGCTGATCAGCACCTGGTGGCCGCTGGCCGCCGCGATACGGGCCAGCGTGCCGATGGCGTCGTCGGCCTCTATACCCGGCACTTCCAGCACCGGCCAGCCCAGCAGGCGCACCACCTCGTGGATGGGCGCGATCTGCTCGCGCAGCGCGTCGGGCATGGGCGCGCGCTGGGCCTTGTACGCGGGGTACCAGTCGTCGCGGAAGGTCGGGCCCTTGGCGTCGAAGACGCACACCGCGTGCTCGGCCGGGTAGCGGTCGCGCAGCCAGCGCATCATGGCCACCATGCCGTGCACCGCGCCGGTCGGAAAGCCGTCCGGCGAACGCAGGTCGGGCATGGCATGGAAAGCGCGGTAGAGGTAGCTGGAACCGTCCACCAGCAGCATGCGTTGGGGCGGGCTGGCAGGTCTGTCGGGGCTTGTCGATTCGTTCATGGCTTCATTGTGGCGCGGCACCTTGGGGTCTTCTTGCGGCGCGGGGCGGCTGCGTAGAATCTGGCTGATGCACACCCTCTTCCGCAGCGCCCTGGCCCATGCCCTTTTCGTGGCCGCCGCAGCCAGCGCGGCCACCACCGCTGTACCGCCGCCGGCATCCGCATCAGAGCCCGCAACCGGTGCCGTGGACAAGCGGGTCATTGAAGACGGCAAGGTGCGTATCGAAGAAACCCGCGTGCGCGGCCACACACACAGCGTCACCGTGACCCCCAAGCTGCCGGGTGTGAAGGCCTACGAAGTCATCCAGCCGCCGCTGGGCAAAGACCCGTCGCAGGACCAGGGTGCCGCCGGCAAGCGCACCTGGTCCTTGTTCGACTTCTAGGCCGCCCAGATGGCTGTCTACACGCAAGTCGGCTTCGACGAGGCCGACGCGCTCTGCCAGCGCCTGGGCTTGGGCGCATTGAAAGAGCTGACCGGCATCCGCTCGGGCATCGAAAACACCAACTACTACGCCACCACGGTGCGCGGGCACTGGGTGCTGACGCTGTTCGAGCGCCTGACCGCCGAGCAACTGCCCTACTACCTGCAGCTGATGCAGCACCTGGCGGCCCACGGCATTCCCGTGCCCGCGCCGCAGGCCGATGCCAGCGGCCAGTTGGTGCAGCGCGTAGCCGGCAAACCGGCTTCGGTGGTGACGCGGCTGCCGGGCAGCCACCGCACTGCGCCCGACGCGCCACACGCCGCGCAGGTGGGGGCGATGCTGGCGCGCATGCACGTGGCGGGGGCCAGCTTCGCCGGGCAGCAGCCGCACCTGCGCGGCCTGGACTGGTGGACGGCAACCGCACCCGTGGTGCTGCCGCACATGGCCGCCGAACAGGCCGCGCTGCTGCGCGATGAACTGGCCTTCCAGCAGCAGGTGGCGGCCTCGGCGGCCGGCCTGGCGCTGCCGCGCGGGCCGATCCACGCCGACCTGTTCCGTGACAACGTGATGTTCGACGACACCGCCGGCCCCGACACCCTGTGCGGCTTCTTCGACTTCTATTTCGCCGGCACCGACACCTGGCTGTTCGATGTGGCGGTGTGCCTGAATGACTGGTGCATCGCACAGGACAGCGGTGCCTTGGACGAGGCCCGCGCCGCGGCCTTCGTCAGCGCCTACGAAAGCGTGCGGCCCTTCAGCAGCGCTGAACGCCGCATGCTGCCCGCGCTGCTGCGGGCTGCGGCCTTGCGCTTCTGGATTTCACGCCTGTGGGACAGCCAGCTGCCGCGCGACGCCGCGCTGCTGCAGCCCAAGGACCCGACCCACTTCGAACGCGTGCTGCGCGGCTGCATCGCGCGGCCCTGGCACCCGGCGCTCTGACCCGCTACAGCCGGACATTCCGACACCCCATGGCCCTGATCCTCAAGACCGTCGACGCCGCGCGCGGACCGCGCTGGATAGCCGACGCCTTCCGCTTGTTCGCCAAACGGCCTTTCGCCTTCACGGGGCTGTTCGCGGTGTACCTCTTCACCGCCATGCTGATCGCCCAGGTGCCCATCCTGGGCAGCGTGGCGCAGATGGTGTCGCTGCCGCTGCTGTCGCTGGGCTTCATGGTGGCCGGGCAGTCGGCGCTGCTGGACGGGCCGGTGCACCCGCGCCACTTCATCGAGCCGCTGCGCGGTGACCCGGCGCGCCGCCGCGCTTTGCTGACCCTGTGCGGGCTGTACGGCGTGTCGGCGATCGCCATCTTGCTGATCGCCGACAGCGTTTCAGGCCACGCCTGGGAGCGCATGCAGTTGTTGCTGGCCAAGGGCGGTGACGGCATGCAGGCCGAGATGGACGCGCTGCTGTCCGAGTCGGGCGTGGCCGTCGGCGCGCTGCTGGCCGTGGGCCTGGGCGCCGTGCTCTCGATGCCGTTCTGGCACGCGCCGGCACTGGTCCACTGGGGTGGCCAGGGCGTGCGCCAGGCGCTGTTTTCCAGCACCGTGGCGCTGTGGCGCAGCAAGGGCGCGTTCCTGGCCTACATGATGGCCTGGAGCGGCGTGCTGCTGCTCTTCGGTCTGGTTTCGGCCGTCGTCTTCGGCCTGATCGGCGTGCCGCAATTGACCGGCCTGATCGGCATACCCGCCGGCCTGGTCTTCTCGACGGTGTTCTACCTGTCGGTGCTGTTCACCTTCACCGACAGCTTCGGTGGTGCCCCGTCGGTGAGCCCGCCGGCCAGCCTGCGGGCAACCCCAGACTGAACCCGCCCGGGACCTGGGTCTGGGTCTGGGCGAGCCCGCCCCGCCCGGCTTCAGTCTACCGGCGTCAACTTGGCGATCGCCAGCGCCAGCCACTTGCTGCCGTGGCGGCCGAAGCTGACCTGCGCGCGGGCGTCGGCCCCGCGGCCTTCCAGCGTGCTGATCACGCCTTCACCGAACTTGGTGTGGAAGACGGTCTGGCCCACGCGCAAACCCGCCGCCTGGCCGGCAGCCGCCGCCACAAAAGCCGGTGCGGGGGGTTGGGCATGCGGGGCTTCCACACGCCCCGCACCGACGATGCCGCTCAGGCCGCTGCCGCGCTGCCAGGCCTGCTGGTACTCACGCGCATAGCCCGAACCGAAGGCCTGCTGCTTGGGCGTGATCCACTTCAGCGTGTCTTCCGGTATCTCGTCAAAGAAGCGGCTCTTCACGTTGTAGCGGGTCTGGCCGTGCAGCATGCGGGTCTGGCTGAAGCTCAGGTACAGCCGCCGGCGGGCGCGGGTGATGGCCACGTACATCAGGCGGCGTTCTTCTTCCACGCCGTCGGCGTCGCTCAGGCTTTGCTCGTGCGGGAACAGGCCTTCTTCGATGCCGGTGATGAAGACCGCGTCGAATTCCAGTCCCTTGGCCGAATGCACCGTCATCAGCTGGATCGCGTCCTGCCCGGTCTTGGCCTGGTTGTCGCCGGCTTCCAGCGACGCGTGGGTCAGGAAGGCGGCCAGCGGCGACATGATTTCGCCGGTTTCGGCGTCAGGCGTGACGGGTGCGGCGAAGGCGGCGGTCGCGTCAGCAGCCGTGGCCAGACTGCCGGGCCCGTGCTCGTCCACCGGCAGGCCCACGGCGTCTTTGCCAAAACCTTCCTGGGTCACGAAGCTTTCGGCCGCGTTGACCAGTTCTTCCAGGTTCTCGATGCGGTCCTGGCCTTCCTTGTCGGTGCGGTAGAACTCGACCAGACCGCTGTGCGCCAGCACGTGTTCGATGATCAAACGCAAAGTCAAACCCTGGGTGGCGGCGCGCATGCCATCGACCAGCGCCACGAAGGCCTGCAGGTTGGCACCGGCCTTGCCCGGCACCGCGCCCACGCTCTGCGCCAGGCTGCGGCCGCTGGCCCGCGCGGCGTCTTGCAACTGCTCGATGCTGCGCGCGCCAATGCCGCGCGCCGGGAAGTTCACGACGCGCAGGAAGCTGGTGTCGTCACTGGTGTTTTCGAGCAAGCGCATGTAGGCCAGCGCGTGCTTGACTTCGGCGCGCTCGAAAAAGCGCAAACCGCCGTACACGCGGTAGGGCACACCGGCGTTGAACAGCGCGCTTTCCAGCACCCGGCTTTGCGCGTTGCTGCGGTAGAGCAGCGCGATCTCGCTGCGCGGCGTGCCGGCGCGGTGCAGGGCCTGGGCTTCTTCCAGCAGCCACTGGGCTTCGGCGTAATCGCTGGTACTTTCGTAGACCCGCACCGGCTCGCCGGCACCGGCGTCGGTGCGCAGCACCTTGCCCAGGCGGTGGGTGTTGCGGCTGATCAGGCCGTTGGCGGCGTCCAGGATGTGGCCGTAGCTGCGGTAGTTCTGCTCCAGCTTGATGACCGCCGGCACGCGGTATTCGCGTTCGAAGTCGGCCATGTTGCCCACGCGTGCGCCCCGAAAGGCGTAGATGCTCTGGTCGTCGTCGCCCACCGCGATGACGCTTTGCCCGACGGACCCCGGCGGCGCGAACATCTTCAGCCATGCGTACTGCAGCTTGTTGGTGTCCTGGAACTCGTCCACCAGCACGTGGCTGAAGCGGCGGCGGTAGTGTTCGCGCAGCGGGTCGTTGTCGCGCAGCAGTTCGTAGGTGCGCAGCATCAGTTCCCCGAAATCGACCACGCCTTCGCGTTCGCACTGCTCCTGGTAGGTCTGGTAGATCTCGACCAGCTTGCGCGTCTGTTCGTCGCCCACGCTCACGTCACGCGGCCGTTCGCCTTCTTCCTTGCGCCCGGCGATGAACCAGGTGCATTGCTTGGGCACGAAGCGCTCTTCGTCCAGCTTCATCGCCTTGATCACACGTTTGACGGCGCTGAGCTGGTCGCTGCTGTCCAGGATCTGGAAGCCCTGGGCCAGGCCGGCCAGCTTCCAGTGGGCGCGCAGGAAGCGGTTGCACAGGCCGTGGAAGGTGCCGATCCACATGCCGCGCACGGCCACCGGCAGCATGCTGCTCAGCCGCGTCAACATCTCCTTGGCGGCCTTGTTGGTGAAGGTCACGGCCAGCACGCCGCCGGGACCGACCTGGCCGGTTTGCAGCAGCCAGGCGATGCGGGTGGTCAGCACCCGCGTCTTGCCCGATCCGGCACCGGCCAATATCAAGGCCGGTACCGCCGGCAGCGTCACAGCGGCCAGCTGTTCGGGGTTCAGGTTGCGCAGCAGCGGCGACGTGCCAGTGGCGGCTTCGGTGTGGGGTCCAGACATGCCGGCATTGTCAGGCACGGCCCCCATCAGGCACCGGGCCCAGCACCTGGCGCACCAGGCTGGCCAGCTCTTCCAGCGTGCGCTCCTTCTCCAGCATCGCGCGCACGCCGACAGCCGCGGCCTGGGCCCGCAAGCCGTCGTTGACGAAGCCCGAGGTGATGATGACCGGCGGGCACCCGGGCAGGCCTTGCAGCTGCCGCGCCAGCTCAATCCCTGACAGCTCGGGCATGTTGAAGTCGCTGATCAGCAGGTCGCAGACCAGCGTGCCGTCGCGCAGGCCGGCCAGGGCCTGCAGGGCTTCGCCGCAGACCTGCACACGCCAGCCCTCGCGCTCCAGCAGGCGCTGCACCATCAGCAGCATGACCTCGTCGTCGTCCACGTACAGCACGCGTCGGCCAGCGGCGGTGCCCGCCTCGCCGGGCGGCACAGCGGGGTGGTTCGGGTGGGCCGGATCGGCTTGAATGGATGCGGCAGGTTTGGCGAGATCGGCAGGATCGGCAGGATCGGCAGGCGCAGCTTCGGGCCGCGGCCCGGACCACAAGGGCAACAGCAGGTGAAAGGTGCTGCCGCCGCCGGGCGTGCTGTCCACCAGCACCGCGCCCAGGTGGCCGCGCACGATGCCATGCACCACCGACAGGCCCAGCCCCGTGCCCTGCCCCACCGGCTTGGTGGTGAAGAAGGGCTCGAAGATGCGCGCCAGGGTGGCCGCGTCCATGCCCACGCCGTCGTCGCGCACCCACAGGTGGGCGCAGGCGCCTGGGCCGGCGGGCAGCAGGTCGGCCGCCCGCCGGCGCAGCGCGTCACCGGCCGGCAACGCGGCGCAACCAACCTCGATGCGGCCCTGGCCACCGGGCAGCGCGTGCCAGGCGTTGGTGCACAGGTTCATCAGCACCTGCTGCAGCAGCGTCGCGTCGGCGTGCACCCATAGCGGCTCGCTGGTCAGCTGCGTGTCCAGGCGCACCGCCGCCGGCAGGGTGGCGCGCAGGAGCGCCAGGGTTTCGTCGATGACCGGCCGCAGGGCCTGCACCACCAGCGGGTTCGACTGGCGCCGGCTGAAGGTCAGGATCTGCTGCACCAGGCTGCGCGCGCGCAGGCTGGACTTGTGGATCTGTTCGAGGCTGATGCTGGCGCGGTGGTCGGGCGGCAGGTCGGCGCGGGCCAGCGCCAGATTGCCCAGGATGGCCGCCAGGATGTTGTTGAAGTCGTGCGCAATGCCGCCGGCCAGCGTGCCGATGGACTCCATCTTTTGCGCCTCGCGCAGACGGGCTTCGGTGCTGCGCAGGGCTTCTTCAACCGCCACGCGCGCACTGATGTCCATGTGCGTGCCGACCATGCGCAGCGCCACCCCGGCAGCGTCCCGCTCCACGACGCGGCCGCGGTCCAACACCCACAACCAGTGGCCGTCCCGGTGGTGCAGGCGGTATTGCGCTTCGTAGCTGGGGGTGCGGCCTGCCACGTGCTCGGCCTGCAGGGCCAGCACGCGCGGCAGGTCGTCGGGGTGCACCAGCGCCCCCCAGCCGACCTCGTCGGCGGACACCTCGCCAGGCAGCCAGCCCACCATGTCGTACCAGCGCGCGTTGACCGTGCCGTGGCCACTGGGCAGGTGGGCGTCCCACAGCGCCAGGTCGCCGCCGTGCAGGGCCAGCGCCAGGCGCTCGGCCTCGACCGCCGCCTGCAACTGGCGCTGGCTGTCCATCACGGCTTGCGCACGGCGTTGGCGCTGGCTGGCCATCAGGGCCAGGCCGGCCGCCGCAGCAAATCCGACAAACAAGGCGGCCACCATCTCGGTCTGCCGCAGCCAGGCCGCGAACACGGCTTCCCGGTCGCGGCTGACCGAGAGGACCAGGCCCTCGTCCATCGGCAGGTTGGCGGGGCGCAGGGTGTGCAGCGCAACCAGGCGCAGGCCCGGCGCGCCCAGCGCGTGGCCGGCCTGCACCGAGGCCGCCAGGCCACCGGCCAGGTGCAGGCTGAAGGGCGTGCCGGGGCGCGCCACGTTCAACCCGCGAGCGCGTGGGTCGTCGGGGGTGACCACCAGCGGCGCGCCTTTGCCGTGCACCACCGCCACGCGCATGTCGGGCGCATAGGTCACCGACTCGAGCACCACGCGCAGGTAGGCCGGGTCCAGCGTGGCCGCCAGCAGGCCGTCAAAGTGGCCCTGCGCATCAAACAGGGCCAGCGACAGGTTCAGCGTGTAGACGCCGTCACTGGCCACGAAAGGTGCCGATACGTACAGCACCGCCGGGTCGGGCTGGCGGCGCACGTCCATGAAGTAGGGCCGTGCGGCGTCGTCACGGCCGGGCAGCGAGGCGCGGTTGCCAGCCTGCACGCGGCCGTCAGCACCCAGCCATTGCATGGCATGCAGGCCGGGTACGGCTTCGCACAGGGCCTGCAACTGCGATTCGGCACGGCCCACGCGCCCGGCGGCAGGCCAGGCGGCCAGGTCGCGGCGCAGCCCGCGCAGGGCGGCATGCACCCCGGTCAACTGGCGGGCCAGGTTCTGCTCGATGGCACGCGCCTGCACGCTCAGGCGGGTCCGCTCCAGGGCTTCGGTGCTGCGCCGGCTGTCGTAGCGGCTCCAGGCCAGGGCCGCCGCCAGCAAGACCAGGGCCAGCAGCAACCAGCGTTGCTCGGCAGCCCACGGCTGGGCCGGCGGCCGAGGCCGGACAGTCGTTCCAGTAGGGGGCAGCGGCAGGGTCGTCACCGCCGGCAGCCTATCACCGCACCGCGACTTGCCGTTGCAGCGCCGACCTAGAATCGCAGCGAGGGAAACCATGGAAATATTCGACTACGACAACATCCTGCTGCTGCCCCGCAAATGCCGCGTCGACAGCCGCGCCGAATGCGACACCAGCGTGGAATTCGGCGGCCGCCGCTTCTTGCTGCCGGTGGTGCCGGCGAACATGAAGACGGTGGTCGACGAGCCGATCAGCGAAGTGCTGGCCAAGAGCGGCCACTTCTACGTGATGCACCGCTTCGATCTGGACGCCGTGGCCTATGCCCGGCGCATGCGCGAGCAAGGCCTGTTCGTCAGCCTCAGTTCGGGCGTCAAGCCGCACGACTTCGCCGTCATCGACCAATTGGCCGCCGACGGCGTGGGTGCCGACTACATCACCATCGACATCGCCCACGGCCATGCCGAAAGCGTGCGCAAGGCCATCGAGCACATCAAGCGCACGCTGCCCGACACCTTCGTCATTGCCGGCAACGTGGCCACGCCCGAAGCCGTCATCGACCTGGAGAACTGGGGTGCCGACGCCACCAAGGTCGGCGTCGGCCCGGGCAAGGTCTGCATCACGAAATTGAAGACCGGCTTCGGCACTGGCTGCTGGCAGCTCAGCGCGCTGAAGTGGTGTGCCCGGGTGGCCACCAAGCCGATCATTGCCGACGGCGGCATCCGCCACCACGGCGACGTGGCCAAGAGCGTGCGCTTCGGTGCCAGCATGGTCATGGTGGGCTCGCTGTTCGCCGGCCACGAGGAATCACCGGGCGAGGTCATCGAGGAGGATGGCAAGCGCTACAAGGCGTACTACGGCAGCGCCTCTGACTTCAACAAGGGCGAGTACAAGCACGTCGAAGGCAAGCGCATCCTGGAGCCCATCAAGGGCCACCTGGCCGACACGCTGCGCGAGATGCGCGAAGACCTGCAAAGCAGCATCAGCTACGCCGGTGGCAGCGTGCTGGCCGACCTGAAGAAGGTCAACTACGTGGTGCTGGGCGGCGAGAACGCGGGCGAACACCTGTTCATGTAGCACCGCCGCCGGCGAACACGGCAGGCTGGCCCCAGGCGGCCGCACGGGCCCGGGGTGCCAGCGCTGTGGGTCTCAAACTGCCGTCGAGTAGTCCTGTTCGCGCAGCTTGAAAATGCCGACCACGGCGGCCAGGCCGGCGGCCTGTCGCTTCAGGCTCTCGGCGGCGGCGGCGCTCTGCTCGACCAGCGCCGCGTTCTGCTGCGTCGACTGGTCGAGTTGGGTCACGGCCGCGCTGACCTGGCCGATGCCGGTGGTCTGCTCCAGGGTCGCCGCACTGATCTCGCCGATCAGCACGGACACCCGCTGCACCTGCGCCACGATGTCGTCCATCGAGGTGCCGGCGTCGCCGACCAGCCTGGACCCGGCTTCAACCTTGTCGACGCTGGCCCCGATCAGCGACTTGATCTCTTTGGCCGCTTCAGCGCTGCGCTGCGCCAGGCTGCGCACTTCGCTGGCCACGACCGCGAAACCGCGGCCCTGTTCGCCAGCGCGCGCCGCTTCGACAGCCGCGTTGAGCGCCAGGATGTTGGTCTGAAAGGCAATGCCGTCGATGACGCCAATGATGTCGGCGATCTTCTTCGAGCTGTGGGTGATGTCGTTCATCGTCGCCACGACGCGGCTGACCACCTGGCCGCCCTTCTCGGCGGCGGCGCTGGCCGATGTGGCCAGTTGGGTGGCTTGCCGCGCGGTGTCGGCATTCGACTTGACGGTCGCGTTCATCTGCTCCATCGACGCGGCCGTTTGCTGCACGTTGCTGGCCTGCAGTTCGGTGCGCTGCGACAGGTCGGCATTGCCGTTGGCGATTTCCACCGACCCGGTGGCGATCGAGTCCGAGGCCTGGCGCACCTGGCCCACGACACGGGCCAGGCTGGCCTGCATGGTGCCCAGCGATGCCAGCACGCTGCCGGCAGGGGCCTGCGCAGCGCCCGGCACTTCGTTCAGGTCGCCTTCGGACACGCGCCGTGCGGCATGGCCCAGCGCGTCGGGCTCGGCCCCCAGTTGCCGGGCGATCCCGCGCGAGATCACCAGGGCCAGACCGATACCGATGGCCAAGGCCAGCGCCAGAGATGTCAGCATCACGGCGCGGAAGCTGTTCGCTTGCGCCAGGGCAATCTTGTTCTGCGCCTGGATGCGCGCCTCCTCGAAGTCGATCAGCTTGTTGATCGACGCCAGCCACCGCACATACTGCGGCTTGGCCTGGGCCCACAGCAGCGTCTGCGCGGCAGCCGCGTCGCCCTTGTCGACCGCCGCGATCACGGCTTTCGTGGTGGCGACGGCCTGGCTTTCGATGTCCTTGATGGCACCATACAAGCGGCCCAGTTCGGCGCTGTCGCCGGCGCTGCCGATCAGCTTTTCCAGCGGCCCGGCGGCGTCGGCATAGAACGTGGCCAGCGCATCGATGGCGGCTACTTCGTTCTGCCGGTCCGCGGGGGATGAGGCCAGCACGATGTCCCGGGTGGCGATCGAGCGGTCGTGCGCCGACCCCCGGAAGTTGATCGCGTAGCGCTGGATTGAAGCGTGCTCTTCGCTGTTCGCGTGCAAGGCTTCATCGATGGCATGCACCTTGAGCATGGCGATGACCGTGACGATCGCCATGACGGCCAGGATCAGGCCGAAGCCGGCGAACAAGCGCTTCCCGAGGGTCATCCGAGAGAAATTCATGGGCTTCCTTGTTGAGGTCTGGACCGCACAGTGGGGTGGGCAAGGCTGCACTGGCAGTCGTTGGCCAGCGCAGCGGTCGCCCCGCCTTGCCCAGCATTTCGGCGCGGCCTGTCCAGACTTGAGAAGAATGTCACGACAGCGCCAGCAAATCGATCACCCTTGACGGCGGCGGCCGCCCGGCGGCCCCTCAACGCGCGGACATCCCCCGGCGTTCGCCCGGCTCGTCGTTGCGCCGCGACGCGGGCAAGGCCGGCGACGACGAGGCCGCCGGGCAACTGCCGCTGTCGGCATAGCGCGCGGCGGCCGCCATCAACGGGTCGGCGGGCGAGGCCTGCGCCACCGTGAAGTCTTCAGCCACTGCGCAAGTCGGCGCAAAGCCGGTGAAGTAGCGACCGGCGCCCTGGTGATTGACGCTCTCGAAATTGACGATGCTGAAGGTCGTTCCGCAGTTGCTGGCGGGCTGAAAACCCACCGGCTTGCCGCAGCTGGTTTCGCCGATGGCCACCACGTTCACGCCGGCACCACGCAGGCCGTTGACGACCTGTTCGCTGGCCGAGCAGGTGCGCCGGCCCATCAGCACGAAGACGCGCGGCAGGCTCAATGCGGCAGCGGGCACGACAAAGGGAAAGTTGCTGTTGCTGGCGCTGTGCCTGTCGTTGAACAACAGCGTGGCGTAGTTCAGGCCGGCACCGCGGCTGCCCGCGATGTAGCCGGCCAGCGTGGCCCCAGTCGAGACCAGGCCGCCGCCGTTGTAGCGCAGGTCCAGCACCACATCGGCCACGCCGGCGGCCTTGAACTGGGCGAAAGCCGCATCGACCGGGCTCAGGGCCTGGCTGATCATGTCTTTCACCGCGACATAGCCCAGCTGGCGGCCGCCCGGGCTGGCCTGCACGGCGGTGCCGGTGACGGGCACCAGGTTGTAGCTGGCGGCCGTCAGCAGGCCGCTGAATTGCGCGCGGCCGGCGCGCGTGGTGCTGAGGGCCAGGGTCTGCCCCGGCGTGCTGGCGGTCAGCGCCGAAAAGTCGTCAGCGGCGACGACCTCGCTGGCGGCGCGCCCGGCGATCTGCATCACGCGGTCGCCGCGCTGAACACCCGCTGCCGCCGCCGGCGAGCCCGTGTCGACATGGCGCACATACAGCGGCTTGCTGCCATCTTTCGACAATTCCAGGCCGGCCACCGCCAGGCCGTAGCCCAGCGCCATGCCGCTGGTGAAGAAGCTGTTGAAGGCCTCGCTGGCTTGCGTGTACGACCAGCGGTCGGCCGGAAAGCGGCTGTCGCTGCCGGTGTAGCGCAGCGCTTCCAGGTAGGCCAGCGCGTCGGCGTAGGGCCCCGGTGCGGGCTTGGGCGAGGTGGCAGTCCAGAAGTACCAATCGTCCATGTAGCCGGCCAGCCAATTCTTCTGGTCGGTGGCCGAACAACTCAGCGGCGCGCTGGCGTTGCCGTTCTCACCGCTGCCCCCGCCGCCGCACGCGGCCAGCAACAGGCTGCCCAGCGCGGCGAACAGCCCGCGCCTCGAGCGGTGAAACGCGGACGGGCGCGCGGACGGACGCGCGGACGGCCAAGCGAACGGCCAAGCGAACGGCCAAGCGGACGATTGAACAGAACGCGGGGCATGAAGGTCGTGCGGCATGGGCCTCTTTCCGTCGGGGCGCGGCGAAGCGCTGCCAGGGGGCCCACCTACAATCACAGGCCTCCCTGACCTGCCTGCGCGACCCCGGTTTGACTGGGGTCCCAGGGCTCGCTGCACCCACATCATGACCGAACTTGCCAAGTCCTTTGAGCCCGCCGCCATCGAAGCCCGATGGGGCTTGCTGTGGTCGCAAAGCGGGGTCTACGCGGCCACCCTGGACCCGGCCAAGCCCTGCTTCAGCATCCAGCTGCCGCCGCCCAATGTGACGGGCACGCTGCACATGGGGCACGCGTTCAACCAGACCATCATGGACGCGCTGACCCGCTACCACCGCATGCGTGGCGACAACACGCTGTGGATTCCGGGCACCGACCACGCCGGCATCGCCACGCAGATCGTCGTCGAGCGCCAACTGCAGGAACAGGGGCTCAGCCGCGCTGAGCTGGGCCGCAAGAATTTCGTCGCCCGGGTCTGGGACTGGAAGGCCACGAGCGGGGCCACCATCACCAACCAGATGCGCCGCATGGGCGACAGCGTGGACTGGTCGCGCGAGTACTTCACGATGGACGACAAGCTGTCGGCCACCGTCACCGAAACCTTCGTGCGCCTGTTCGACGAAGGCCTGATCTACCGCGGCAAGCGCCTGGTCAGCTGGGACCCGACGCTGAAGAGCGCGGTGTCGGACCTGGAAGTGGAAAGCGAAGAAGAAGACGGTTTCCTGTGGCACATCCGCTACCCCTTGGCCGACGGCAGCGGCTCCTTGGTGGTGGCCACCACGCGGCCCGAAACGTTGCTGGGCGACACCGCCGTCATGGTCCACCCGGCAGACGAGCGCTACAGCGCGCTGGTCGGCAAACAGGTGAAGCTGCCGCTGACCGACCGCGTGATTCCGGTCATTGCCGATGACTACGTCGACCGCGAATTCGGCACCGGCGTGGTCAAGGTGACGCCGGCGCACGACGCCAACGATTACGCGGTGGGCCTGCGCCACGGCCTGCCGATGATCGGTGTGCTGGCGCTGGACGCCACGCTGAACGACCACGCGCCCGAGGCCTACCGGGGCCTGGACCGCTTTGTGGCCCGCAAGCAGATCGTGGCCGATCTGGATGCGCTGGGTTTGCTGGTCGAAACCAAGAAGCACCGCCTGCAGGTACCGCGTTGCGCACGCACCGGGCAAGTCATCGAACCGATGCTGACCGACCAGTGGTTCGTGGCCGTCAACAAGGTGGGCGCCGATGTGGGTGGCCAGCCCGGCGTGAGCATCGCGCAGAAGGCGCGCGACGCGGTCAGCAGCGGCCAGGTGCGCTTCGTGCCCGAGAACTGGGTCAACACCTACAACCACTGGATGAACAACCTGCAGGACTGGTGCATCAGCCGCCAGCTGTGGTGGGGCCACCAGATTCCGGCCTGGTACGGCAGCGGCGGCGAACTGTTCGTCGGCCGCCACGAAGACGAAGCCCGTGCCCGTGCCACGGCCGCTGGCTACAGCGGCGCGCTGACCCGCGACCAGGACGTCCTGGACACCTGGTACTCCTCAGCGCTGGTGCCTTTCAGCACCCTGGGCTGGCCGGAAAAAACCATCGAGCAGGACTTGTTCCTGCCCTCATCGGTGCTGGTCACCGGCTTCGACATCATCTTTTTCTGGGTCGCCCGGATGATCATGATGACGACGCACTTCACCGGCAAGGTGCCCTTCAAGGACGTCTACATCCACGGCCTGGTGCGCGACGCGCAGGGCCACAAGATGAGCAAGAGCGAAGGCAATGTGCTGGACCCGGTGGACCTGATCGACGGCATCGAACTGGGCCCACTGCTGGACAAGCGCGTGGTGGGTTTGCGCAAGCCCGAAACCGCGCCGCGCGTGCGCAAGGACACCGAGAAAGAATTCCCGAACGGCATCCCGGCCTTCGGTGCCGACGCCCTGCGTTTCACGATGGCCAGCTATGCCACGCTGGGCCGCAACATCAACTTCGACGCCAAGCGCTGCGAGGGCTACCGCAACTTCTGCAACAAGCTGTGGAACGCCACCAAGTTCGTGCTGATGAATTGCGAAGGCCAGGACTGCGGCCTGAAGGAGCACACCAAGGCCGAGTGCGCCGCTGAGATCGTGGACGACAGCGGCCGCGTCACGCGCCCGGCGGGGCCCTTCCACGGCTACATGAAGTTCAGCCTGGCCGACCGCTGGATCAGCGGCGAATTGCAGCGCGTGGAAGCCACCGTGGCGCAAGGTTTCGCCGATTACAGGCTCGACAACGTGGCGAATTCGATTTACGCCTTTGTCTGGGACGAGTACTGCGACTGGTACCTGGAAATTGCCAAGGTGCAAATCGCCAACGGCACTGCAGGCCAGCAACGCGCCACCCGCCGTACCCTGCTGAGCGTGCTGGAAACCGTGCTGCGCCTGCTGCACCCGGTAGCGCCCTTCATCACCGCCGAGTTGTGGGACACGGTGGCCCCGGTCGTGCAGCGCAAGAGCGTGGACAGCATCGTCAACGCCAAGTACCCGCAGGCCCAGCTGGAGAAGATCGACCCGGCAGCCGACGCCTGGGTGGCGCGGCTGAAAGCCGTGGTGGCCGAGACGCGCCGCCTGCGCAGCGAGATGAACCTGCCGGCCAGCGACCGCGTGCCGCTGCTGACGCAAGGCGATCAGGCCTTCGTGCAGTCAGCCGCGCCGCTGCTGAAAGCCCTGGCGCGCCTCGCCGACGTTCAATCGTTCGCCGACAGCGCCGCCTTCGCGGCCGCCACCCAGGCCGCACCGGTGGCCATGAACGGCGAACTGCGCCTGGCGCTGCACGTGACCATCGACGTGGCGGCCGAGCAAGCCCGACTGGGCAAGGAAATCACCCGGCTCGAGGGCGAGATCGTCAAGGCCGATGCCAAGTTGGCCAACGAATCTTTCGTCGCCCGCGCCAAGCCCGCAGTAGTCGAACAGGAACGTGCGCGGCTGGCCGACTTCAGGCAGACCGTTCATCGTCTGCAAGACCAGCTGGCACGCCTGGCGGCGTCGATACCGGCGGCCTGACGCCGACGCGGCCGGTTTCTTTCAGGCGCTCGTCGATGCGGTGCGCCAGCGCCCAGGCGCTGCGCTTGCGTGACTGCAGGGTGGTGCCGCTGACCCGCGGCGTGACCTGCAGCGTGTCGACATGGCACAGCGGCCGGCCGGCTTCCAGCAGGGCCGGCTCCAGGTTGTCGAACCAGGCCGCGGCCAGCGGGCCTTCACGCAGCGTGCGCGCCAGGGCCACGTCATTGAACAGCGCCGACGGGGCCAGACTGACCAGCACCTGGTCTCGCTTGCACTCGGCCAGCGCGCGCTCACCGAACAGGCCCACATAACGTGGGAAGAAATTCAGCAGCACGCACACCGCGTCGCTGTTGCGCAGCAGTTCGCGCAGCGTGACGCCTTCGATGCCGCTGCGCTGCCAGACCGGGTCGGCCACGTGCACGGCCGGGTCGTAGCCCAGCACCTGCGCGCCGAAAGCCGCCAACAGCGGCGTCAAGTGGCGCACCGCCGGCGTCATGCCCACCACGCCCACCGTGCAGCCGTTCAGTTCACGGCCGACGAGCAGACCTTCAGGGCTGATGATGGGCACGCGGCGCAGCATCTGCAGCACCGCGGCAATGACGAATTCGGCCTCGGCCGGGGCACTGGCACTGGCCGGACGCACCACTTCCACGCCCGCTTGTGCGCAGGCGTCGAGATCGATGTTCTCGGCACCCACCGACAGCCGGCCCACGATGCGCAGGCGCGGCGCGCGCTTGAGCATGGCCGCGTCGATGGCCACCGACGGCGGCACGATGGCCGCGCGGGCGCGCGCCAGCGTCTGGCGAAAGGCCTCCGAATCCGAAGCCAGTTCGGGTGCCACCTTCACGGCGTGTCGCGCACCGAGCCAGGCCAGCACTTCGCTGTCCAGCGGTTCGATCGTCAAAACATCCATGGCTGCAGGCGTGAAGGTGTCATAAAAAGGCTGGATAGGGCCATGCCACAATGATTTGATCCGGCCAATTCGGCCTTAGCAAAGTCCTCAATGATCGTACAGAAGGCCATTTTCCCGGTTGCCGGATTGGGCACCCGCTTCCTGCCCGCGACCAAAGCACAGCCCAAGGAAATGCTGCCGGTGGTGGACAAGCCACTCATCCAGTATGCCGTCGAGGAAGCCTATGCAGCAGGCGTTCGCGAAATGATCTTCGTCACCGGCCGCCACAAGCGGCCCATCGAAGACCATTTCGACATGACCTTCGAATTGGAAGTGGCGCTGGAGCAGGCCAACAAACAGGAACTGCTGAAAGTCGTGCGCAGCGTCAAGCCCGACGACATGGAGTGCATCTATGTGCGCCAGCCCCAGGCCCTGGGCCTGGGCCACGCGGTGCTGTGCGGCCAGCGGCTGGTTGGCAACCAGCCTTTCGCCGTGCTGCTGGCCGATGACCTGATGGTCGGCGAACCGCCGGTGCTGGCCCAGATGGTCGAGCAATACCGCGAATGGCGCGCGTCGATCCTGGCGGTGCAGGAAGTGCCGGCCGAACACACCCGCCGCTACGGCATCGTGGACGGCACGGTGGTCAACGACCGCGTGATGGACATCAACCGCATCGTCGAAAAGCCCGCGCCCGAGGACGCGCCCTCGCGCCTGGGCGTGGCCGGCCGCTACATCCTGACGCCGGGCGTGTTCCACGAAATCGCCACGCAGCAGCGCGGCGTGGGCGGCGAGATCCAGCTCACCGACGGCATCGCTTCCCTGCTGCGCCGCGAAAAGGTTTTCGCCTACCGTTACCAGGGCAAGCGCTACGACTGCGGCAGCAAGGAAGGCTTCCTGGAGGCCAACGTTGAACTCGCACTGGCCCACCCGGACTTGGGCCCGGGCTTCCGCAAATACCTGAAGAGCCTGGAGCTGTGAGCCGCAGCCCGGCTTCGGCCGGGGCTGGCCTACCTGCGGCGCAACAGGTGGATGAAGTCGGCGCCCTGGGTCGTCTGTTCGACCAGTTCATTGCCGGTCTGCCGGGCGAAGGCCTGGAAGTCGCGCATCGAGCCGGGGTCGGTGCTGAGGACACGCAAGGTCTCGCCGCTGACCATGTCGGCCAAGGCTTTTTTGGCTTTCAGAATGGGCAGCGGGCAGTTCAAGCCGCGGGTGTCGAGGTCCTTCGATGCTTCCATGTCGATCACTCTTTTTGAGGTTGGTCGGCCGGCCGGGGTGGCAGCTCGATGAATTGCGGTTCGTGGCCGCGTGAGCGCAGCCAGTCGGCCAGGCCGTAGCCGGTGCCAGCACGCCAGCAGCGCAGGTCTTGCACCGGGAACAGCTTGTACTCGGCCAGTTCGGGCGACAGCACGACGGCGCCATGGGCCAGCGCGTGGTACACCACGATGAGCTGGTTCATGCGCTGGAAATCGTAGACGCCCACCAGCGTCAACTGGTCAACCTGCAGCGCCGTTTCTTCCCGCACTTCGCGCGCAATGCCTTCTTCAGGCGTTTCGCCGGCTTCCATGAAGCCGGTGATCAGCGCGAACATGCGCCCCGACCAGGCGGCATTGCGGGCCAGCAGCACCTGCCCGCCCTGGTCGCTGCATTCGACAATGGCGGCCAACACCGGCGTCGGGTTGTTCCAGTGCGTCCAGCCGCAGGCCACGCAACGCAGCCGCTGCTTGGGCCCGCCGTCTTCGTCCTGCACCAGCCATTGCAGGGTGGTGGCGCACTGCGCGCAGAAGTTGGGCTGGGGCTGAACACTCATGCCGGAAACACGCCAGTGGACAGGTAGCGGTCTCCGCGGTCGCAGACGATGAACACGATGGTGGCGTTCTCGACCTGCTGCGCGATCTGCAGCGCCACCCAGCAGGCCCCGGCCGCCGAGATGCCGGCGAACAGGCCTTCTTCACGCGCCATGCGGCGGGCCATGTCTTCGGCGTCGGCCTGGCTGACCAGCACCAGTTCGTCCACCGCAGCCGGGTTGTAGATCTTGGGCAGATAGGCCTCGGGCCATTTGCGGATGCCGGGTATGCGCGAGCCTTCGCTGGGCTGCGCGCCGACGATGCGCACCGCCGGGTTCTTTTCCTTGAGGAACTTCGACACCCCGGTGATGGTGCCGGTGGTGCCCATGGCACTGACGAAATGCGTCACGCGACCCGCGGTGTCGGCCCAGATTTCCGGGCCCGTGGTGTCGAAGTGCGCACGCGGGTTGTCGGCATTGGCGAACTGGTCCAGCACCCGGCCCTTGCCTTCGGCCTGCATCTGTTCGGCCAGGTCGCGGGCGTATTCCATGCCGCCCGACCGGGGCGTCAGGATCAGTTCGGCGCCGAAGGCCTTCATGGTCTGTGCACGTTCGATGGACAGGTCTTCCGGCATGATCAGAACCATGCGGTAGCCGCGGATGGCAGCGGCCATGGCCAGTGCAATGCCGGTGTTGCCCGAGGTGGCTTCGATCAGCGTATCGCCCGGGCGGATTTCGCCGCGCTCTTCGGCGCGACGGATCATGTGAATCGCCGGCCGGTCTTTCACCGAGCCCGCCGGGTTGTTGCCTTCCAGCTTGCCCAGAACGACGTTGCCGCGCAGCGTGCCGGCCGCACCCGGCAGGCGCTGCAGTTGCACCAGCGGTGTGCCGCCGATGGCGTCTTCCAGCGTCTTGTAGGCCGCCTTGTAGGCGTCAGGGGCCACTTCCTTCATGCGTCTCTCCTCGATCGGAGAACGATTGTGGCAGTGCCGCCGGGACCGCACCGCACCGCGTGTGATAATCCGTTTCGTCTTGGTGTGTCGCCTCCAGACACCCTGCCCGCGTGACGAAATCGGTAGACGTAGCGGATTCAAAATCCGCCGCCGCAAGGCGTGCCAGTTCGAGTCTGGCCGCGGGCACCAGGTGGCATCCAGCCACCTCCAACCAGCACATCCCATGCCGACGATCCCACCGCTGACACGCAATCTGATCATCGCCTGCGTCGTCGCCTTCTTCCTCGGCGAATTCGTGTCGCTGACACCTTGGTTCGCCTTGTGGCCACTGGCCAGCGGGCAGTTCCTGCCCTGGCAACCGCTGACCTATGCGCTGCTGCACGGCAGCACCTCGCACCTGCTGTTCAACATGCTCGGGCTGTGGATGTTCGGCTCTGAACTGGAACAACTGTGGGGCCGCAACCGCTACCTGCAGTTCATTGCCGTGTGCGTGTTGACGGCTGCGGTGGCGCAATTGGCGGTGACGCACCTGATGGGCTCTTTCGTGCCCACGCTGGGCATTTCGGGCGGCATCTACGGCCTGCTGCTGGCCTACGCGCTGGCTTTTCCGCGCCGCCAGTTCGACCTGGTCGGCTTCGTGCCGATGCTGCTGTTGATGGCACCTTCGCAAACCCTCAACCTCATCGGCATCGTTCTGTATTTCATGCTGATGACCAACCGCCAGGCCGTGCCCATCCCGCCGATCTACGTGCCGGCGCTGACCATGGTCGGCATCTTCGGCGGCATCGAACTCATCACTGGCCTGTTCTTCGGCAGCGGCGTGGCGCACTTCGCGCACCTGGGCGGCATGATGGGCGGCTGGTTGATGGTGCGCTACTGGCGCAGCACCGGGCGCGGCCGCCGGCGTTGATGCGCAGCGCCCGCCCGCGCTGCTGGCAACGCGGGCTGCTTCAGCCGTTCAGCAAGCCTTCCCGCACCGTCGGGTAGCGCAGGCGCAAGCCCAGTTCGGCCTTCAGCCGGTGGTTGTCCAGGCGGCGTGACTCGCTCATGAAGCTGAGCTGCATCGGGCCCATCACCGTGGCCGCTTCGGCCCGCGTGATGCGCGGCGGGCGCGGCAGACCACACAGGTCGGCAGCCAGGTCGAAGTAGGCACCCATCGTCAGTTCGGTGTCGTCGCTGGCATGCAGCACGCGCTGCGGCCGGCCGCGCAGCAACGCCGCGACGCAGGCGCGCGCCAGGTCGTCGGCATGGATGTGGTTGGTGTGCACATCGTCCTGCGGCACCAGCACCGGCGTGCCGCGCAGCAGGCGGTCACGCGGGTGGCCACCCGCACGGTTGCTGGCGTAGATGCCCGGAATGCGCAGCACGGTGACGCGGGTGCCGGTGCGGCGGCCGAACTGGCGCAGCTGCGCTTCAGCATCCACCCGGCGCTGGGCGCGGGCCGTGGTCGGGTTGACCGCCCGCGTCTCGTCGAAGCGCGCACCGCCGCAGTCACCATAGACACCGCTGGTGCTGGCGTAGACCAACCGCTGCACGCGAGCGCCGCGCGACAAGGCCCGCAACAAGGCGCGGGTGCGGGTGTCGCACGGGCCCTGCCCAGGCGGCGGCGCGAGGTGCAGCACCGCATCGGCCAGGCCGCCCAGCCGCGCCAGCGTGCGCGGCGCGTCCAGGTCACCCAGCAGGGGCACCGCACCCAGCGACCGCAGCAAGGGCAGGCGCGCTGGCGTGGACGTCAAGGCCAGCACGCGCCAGCGCGGCTGCAGCAGCTTCAGCACGCGCAGGCCGACGTCGCCACAGCCGACGATCAACACGGTGGGGCGGCGGCAGCAGGAAACAGGAACAGTCACGGCAGGCTCTTCGGGAAGGCAGCACCAGAAAGGGCCACAGAAGCGACCACAGGAGCGGCCGGGCACAATTGAAGACCAGTTTAGTGAAGCCCCGCCAGCCCCTTGGCCACTGCCTTTGCCGATGCCCTTGCGCGCACCCGACCATGACGTTCACCATCACGCTACAACCCGCCGACCGAAGCTTCATGGTCGAGGCTGACGAAGCCATCCTGGCGGCCGCCATCCGCCAGGGCATCGGCCTGCCCTACGGTTGCCGCGACGGCGCTTGCGGCTCGTGCAAGAGCAAGCTGATCTCGGGCCGCGTGGTGCACGGCACCCACCAGCTGAAGGCCCTGTCGCCGGCCGAGGAAGAGGCCGGCTACATCCTGACCTGTTGCAGCCGGCCGCAGAGCGATTGCGTGGTCGAAGCGCGCAGCGTGCCCGGTGCCGGCGAACACCCGGTGCTGAGGCTGCCCAGCCGCGTGATCAGCATCGAGAAACCGGTACCCGATGTGGCCGTCCTGCGCCTGCAGTTGCCGGCCAACCAGAACCTGCAATACCGCGCCGGCCAGTACGTGGAATTCATCTTGCGCGACGGAACCCGGCGCAGCTACAGCATGGCCAACGCACCCGGTCACCTGGGCAGCCCGCCGGCCATCGAACTGCACATCCGCCACATGCCCGGCGGCGTGTTCACCGACCATGTCTTTGGTGTGATGAAAGAGAAAGACATCCTGCGCATGGAGGGGCCCTTCGGCAGCTTCTTCCTGCGCGAGGAATCCGACAAGCCGATGGTCTTGCTGGCCAGCGGCACCGGCTTCGCGCCCATCAAGGCCATCGTCGACCAGATGCGCCTGAAGGGTGTGCTGCGGCCGGCAACGCTGTACTGGGGCTGCCGCCGCAAGGCCGACCTGTACCAGCATGACTGGTGCCTGCAGACGGCCGCCGAAATGCCGAACCTGCGCTATGTGCCGGTGCTGTCGGAACCGCTGACGGACGACGCCTGGACGGGCCGCACCGGCTTCGTCCACCAGGCCGTGATGGCTGACTTCCCCGAGCTGCGCGCCCATCAGGTCTACGCCTGTGGCGCACCGGTGATGGTTGAAGCGGCACAGCGCGATTTCGTCGCGCTGTGTGGCCTGCCTGCCGACGGGTTCTTCGCCGATGCGTTCACATCAGCAGCCGACAAGCAGGTCGGGGTCTGAGTCACGCGCCCCACGCATTTGAGGGGGGTGACCCACCCGGCGGCCCAGCACTGCCTTACATCTCGAAGTGTCATCGGCTAGGCTGTTGCCGGCCGTTCGCGACGCGCCAAGTCGCCCGGCTTTCAGGCACGCACGTCAGCGAGGTCGGGAGACCGACACGCCGAGTCTGAAGTTCCCAACGGCCTGCCCCGGCTGTTCATCGGGGTGGCGTGGGCGTCCTTTGAATTGGTTCCACTTGGCGAGATTCGACTCCCAACTTTGATCCAAGGAAAGACTGCCATGAACACTTCAAAAACTCTGGGCCTCAGCGCCCTTGCCATCGCCTTGCCGCTGTCCATCGGCACAGCGCAGGCCACGGCGCTGTTGCCAGGCTCGCAGTCGGTGAGCTTCGAGCAACTCGACTTCCGTAGCGTGTTCCTGAATTCCAGCATCGCCGAAGTCACCATCGATCTGGCGAACGCCCGAAGCGCTGCGGGCATCAGCCAGGGCTATATCAACATCGCAGATGCCTCGGGAAACTGGGTGGTCCGCAATCTGCCGGTCTTCGACAGCGCAAGCTTCGGCTACGGATCCATCAGCACTTCATTCGACCTGGGCACCGCAAACGGAAGCAACGTCACATCCGTGCTCGCTTCAGTGGATTTCTCGGCGGCACCGAGCCTGAGTTTCGGCGGCGCGCCGCAAGCGGCTTTCACGGTGACAGATGCCGGCTTCGCCGTGGGTGGTTTCGGCGCGACGGCAGCGCCCCGGTACCTGGCCGCTCCGACGCCCCAGGCAGTGAACTTCACGGCCGGCTTCCTGACCCGCAGCGTGATCCAGAACGGCCATCTCAACCTTCAAGCCGCGAACAACCAGTGCGCGCCCATGGCCGTTGCCAACAGCCTGCAGTGGCTGAAGACATCGCAGGGCGTTGCGGTGCCTGACACACACAAAGTCGGACTGAAAGGCGACGATTCGCTGGTCGGCAAGCTGGATGGCACGATGAACCGCGACGTGACCAGCCGGGCCCTGGGCAGCGGGCTCGACGCGCTGCCCATACTCAGCGGCAAACTCGACTATCTGAAGACGGCCAACCTGGGCAGCCTGATCGTGAAACACCAAGGCCTTCTGGGCGGCGGCGATGTCACGTCGAGCGGCTTGAGTTCCAAAGGCATGGGCACGGCTATCGACCCGCAATTCATCTTCGACGAACTCCAGCATGGCGAAGACGTTGAACTGGGCTACATCGGTGACGGCGTGGCCCATTTTGTCGACGTCATCGCTGCGGGCTTTACGTTGGGTGTTCCCTGGATCAAATACGTCTCGGATCACCTGCAAACCGATGTCGATCCGACTGACACCAAAGGTACCGGCAAGGTCGATTTCAGTTACATCGTCGGCGGCAAACTGGTCGACGAGAAGGACGCGCCGAATATCGCTTTCATCATCACGCAGTCGGTTCCAGAGCCGGCCGAGTACCTGATGCTGCTGTTGGGCCTGCCCCTGATGGCCCGTAAAATCAAAGCAGGCCGGGTTCAGCGTTCGGCAGGGCTTTGATGCCGTTGGACCGCCGGATGAGGGGCGGCCTGCGCTGGCCGTGGCCCCGGTTCACCATGACGGGAGTCACCTTGTTCAAGCGTCGAGATGGTTTGTTCCTGGCCGCCTGGCTGATCTGCAGCCCAACGATGGCGCAGTCACGAACCACCAGGTTGGTGGTGCCCTACCCACCCGGCGGCCCGCTGGACATCGTTGCCCGCCTGCTCGCCGAGAAGGTGAAAGACAGCCTGGGCCCGGTGGTCGTCGAAAACCGCCCCGGTGCCGGTGGCAACCTGGGCGCCGACCTGGTGGCCAAGGCCGCGCCCGACGGCCTGACGCTGGTGATGGGCGCAGTGGCCACGCACGCCATCAACCCGTGGCTGTACAGCAAGATGCCTTACGACGCGCAGCGCGATTTCACGCCCATCACGCTGGTGGCGCAGGTGCCCAATGTGCTGGTGGTGAACGCCGAGGCCGCCGCGAAGCTGGGCATCGCCTCGCTGGCCGACCTGGTGGCCTACGCCCGCAAGAACCCGGGCCGGCTGAACTACGGCAGCGGCGGCAACGGCAGCGCAGGCCACTTGGCCGGCGAGATGTTCAAGTCGCAGGCGCAATTGTTCGCGGTGCACATACCCTACGCCGGTGGCCCGCCCGCGCAACTGGCACTGGTGGCCGGCCAGGTCGATTTCAACTTCGACAACCTGGCGGCCGCATCGGCCAACATCAAGAGCGGCAAATTGAAGGCGCTGGCCGTGACCACGTCCCGGCGGTCGCCCGCGCTGCCGGACGTACCCACCGTGGCCGAGGCCGGCGCGGCCCTGGGCCTGCAGCGCTTCGACATCAGCACCTGGTTCGGCCTGTTCGCGCCTGCCGGGCTCAGCGCTGACGTCACGGCCAAGCTCAACAAGGCCTTCGTGGACGCGCTGGCTGCGCAAGACGTGAAGGCGCGGCTGGCCTCGCTGATGGCGGAGCCTTCACCGACGACGACGCAACAGTTCGCGGCCTTCGTGAAGGCCGAACTGGGCAAGTACGAAACGGTCGTGAAGGCGAGCGGTGCCAAGGCCGATTGACTGACCGGGCCACCCGCCGCGGAACCGGCTTTGCCGGGCCGCTGGCGGGGCATCCGCCTCGGGGGGGGGGCCAGCGAGCGCTGGCGAGCCGGGGGGCCTCATTCCCCCAGGTAGGCAGCCCGCACCCGCGGGTCGTTGAGCAAGGCCTTGGCGTCGCCGCTCATCGTGATTTCGCCCGACTCCATCACGTAGCCCCGGTTGGCCAGGGCCAGCGCGCGGCTGGCGTTCTGCTCGACCAGCAGCACCGTGGTGCCGGCGGCATGCACTTCGGCGATGGTCTCGAAGATCTTGTCCACCATGATCGGCGACAGGCCCATGCTGGGCTCGTCCAGCAGCAGCACCTTGGGCCGCGCCATCAGCGCACGGCCCATGGCCAGCATCTGTTGTTCGCCACCGCTCATGGTGCCGGCCAGTTGCGCGCGGCGCTCTTTCAGGCGCGGAAAGCGCGCGAAAACCCGCTCGAGGTCGGCCGCAATCTCGCTGTCGTTGCGGACGAAAGCGCCCATCTGCAGGTTTTCGGTGATGGTCATGCGCGTGAAGGTGCCTCGGCCCTCCGGCACCATCACCAGGCCCTGCTTGACCAGGTCCCAGGGGCCCTGACCCCGGATGCTCTGGCCCATGAACAGGATGTCGCCATCGGCCACGGCCTGGGTGCCGGTGACAGCCTTCAGCGTGGTGGTCTTGCCCGCGCCGTTGGCACCGATCAGGCTGACCAGTTCGCCCTGCTGGACTTCGAAGCTCACGCCCTTCACGGCCTGGATGCCGCCGTAGGCCACCTTCAGACCACTGACTTTCAACATCGTGATGCTCATGCGTGCCCCGCTCCGAGATAAGCCTCTATGACCTTCTCGTTTTTCTGCACCTCGGCCGGTGTGCCTTCGGCGATCTGCTTGCCGTAGTCGAGCACGGTGACGCGGTTGCACAGGCCCATCACCAGTTTCACGTCGTGCTCGATCAGCAAGATGGTGCGGCCGTCGTTGCGGATGCGGTCGATCAATTCGCGCAGCACCACCTTCTCGGTGGCGTTCATGCCGGCCGCCGGTTCGTCCAGCGCGATCAGCTTGGGGTCGGTGGCCAGGGCGCGCGCAATCTCGAGCCGGCGCTGGTCGCCATAGCTCAGGGTGCGGGCCTTGAAGTCGGCGTATTTGTTGATGCCCACATAGTCCAGCAGTTCCAGTGAACGCTGGCGGATGGCCGCTTCCTCGGCCTTGAAAGAGGCGGTGCGAAAGACCGCGCCGACGAGGCCCGAATGGGTGCGCACGTGGCGACCGACCATGACGTTTTCCAGCGCCGTCATCTCGGCAAACAAGCGGATGTTCTGGAAGGTGCGCGCGATGCCGGCCTTGGCCACTTCGTGCACCGCGCTGGGTTTGTAGGGCGCGCCGCCCAACTCGAAGCTGCCGCTGTCGGGCGTGTACAGGCCAGTGATGACGTTGAAGAACGTCGTCTTGCCAGCGCCATTGGGGCCGATGAGGCCGTAGACCTGCCCGGCTTCGATGCTGACGCCCACATCGGACAGCGCCTGCAACCCGCCGAAGCGCTTGCTGACGCCTGCCACCTTGAGTACGGTTTGTGCCATGTTTCGGTGCCCTCTCAGCGCGCGGCCGGGCCTGTGGAAGGGCTCGCGGACGGGCTCGCGGTCGCCGGCACCGCCGCCGGTGCCGCCTTGCCATGCTCACGCGCCGGCCACAGGCCACGCGGCCGCGACAGCATGATGCCGATCATGGCCAGCGCAATCAGCAACTGGCGCAGGATGGACGCGTCCAGCCGTCCCCCCGTCATGGCCTGCAGCGGCCCGGCCACGTAGCGCAGCACCTCGGGCAAGGCCGCCAGCATCACCGCGCCCAGGATCACACCCGGCAGGTGGCCGATGCCGCCCAGCACCACCATGGCCACGATCATCACGCTCTCTTGCAGGCTGAAGGATTCAGGGCTGACGAAGCCCTGGAAGGCCGCGAACATGGCGCCCGACACGCCGCCGAAAGTGGCCCCCATGCCGAAGGCCAGCAGCTTCATGTTGCGGGTGTTGATGCCCATGGCCTTGGCCGCGATCTCGTCTTCGCGGATGGCCATCCAGGCGCGCCCGATGCGCGAGGTTTCCAGGTGCTGGCAAACCACGACACTGAGCACCACCAGGAACAGGAACAGGTAGTAGTACAGCGTCACGCTGCTGATGCGGTAGTCGCCGATGTCCAGGGCCTTGCCGAAGCTGAAGCCGAAGAGGTTCATCGAGTCGATGCGGTCCAGGCCCCTGGGACCATTGGTGATGTTGATGGGCTGTTCCAGGTTGTTCATGAAGACCCGGATGATTTCGCCAAAACCCAGGGTGACGATGGCCAGGTAGTCGCCGCGCAACTTCAGCACCGGGGTGCCCAGCAACACACCGGCGATGGCCGCCAGGCCCGCCGCCAAGGGCACCACGGCCCACACCGGGGTGTGCATGCCGCCCGGGAACAAGGATGCGATCCACGGGAAGTTCTCGACCAGGTGCGGGCTGGCCAGCAGCGCGTACATGTAGGCCCCCACGGCGTAGAAAGCGACGTAGCCCAGGTCGAGCAGGCCGGCGTAGCCGACCACGATGTTCAGGCCCAGCGCCAGCAGCACATACAGCAGCGACAGCGCCATGATGCGCACCCAGCCCTGGCCGAAGTGCTGGCCGATCAACGGCAAGGCCAGCAGCAGGGTGGCGCACAGCGCGAAGACGACGAATTTGTTTTTCATGCGGATGCGTCCTTCAGGCGCGGTCGGCGACGCGTTCGCCCAGCAAACCGGCAGGCCGAAGCGTCAACACGAGGATCAGCGCCGCGAAAGCGAAGATGTCGGCGTACTGGCTGCCGAGCACGCCGCCGGTCAGGGCCCCCAGATAGCCCGCGCCCATCGCTTCGACCAGACCCAGCAAGACCCCGCCCACCACCGCGCCGGCGAGGTTGCCGATGCCGCCCAGCACCGCCGCCGTGAAGGCTTTCAGCCCGGGCAAAAAGCCCATGCTGTGTTGCACGGTGCCGTAGTTGGCGGCCCACATCACGCCGGCCACGGCGGCCAGTGCGGCACCGATAACGAAGGTGGCCGAGATGACCATGTCGGGCCGCACACCCATCAGCGCGGCCACGCGCGGGTTCTCGGCGGTGGCGCGCATCGCGCGGCCCAGCTTGGTGCGGTTCACCAGGTACATCAGGGCCGCCAGCAGCACCGCCGTGACGCCCAGGATCAGGCACTGCGTGACGCTGATGACCGGCCCGCCCAGGTGGATGGGCTCGGTGGGCAGCAGCAGCGGGTAAGGCTTGGGGTTGGGCTTCCAGATGATCATGGCCAGCGTCTGCAGCAGCAGGCTCATGCCCATGGCGGTGATCAGCGGGGCCAGGCGCGGGGCATTGCGCAGTGGGCGGTAGGCCAGCTTCTCGATCAGGAAATTCAGTGCCGCGCAAACCACGATGGCGCACAGCAGCGACACCCCCATCAGGGCCCAGCCCGGCAGGCCCGACCCGGCCAGCACGGTGACCACGGTCCAGCTGACCAGCGCGCCCACCATCAGGACTTCACCGTGGGCGAAGTTGATGAGGTTGATGATCCCGTAGACCATGGTGTAGCCCAGCGCCACCAGCGCGTACATCGCGCCCAGCACCAAGCCGTTGATGATCTGCTGGAAGAAGGTTTCCATTGCAAGCTGACTCCTGTTGCGGCGCTGACCGCACCGGCCGCGCTGACCGCAGCCCGCGGCCCGCGGCCCGCGAAGGCTAATGCAAGAAACCGGCCTCGCGGTCAACGCTGCTGCGATGACTCGGCATCCAGGCGGCGCAACTCGGCCAGCCGCTCGGCAATGCGCTGCTCCAGGCCGCGTGGCACGGGCTCGTAAAAGCGCTGCATCGGCAGGCCTTCAGGCAGGTAGCGCTCGCCGGCCGCGTAGCCGCCCGCCTCGTCGTGGGCGTAGCGGTAGCCCGCACCATGGCCCAGGCCTTTCATCAGCTTCGTCGGCGCATTGCGCAGGTGCAGGGGCACCGGCCGTGAACCGTCGTTGCGCACCACCTCGCGCACCGCGTTCCAGGCCTTGTAGACGGCGTTCGATTTCGGCGCGATGGCCAGGTAGACCACGGCCTGCGCCAGCGCCAGTTCACCTTCCGGCGAGCCCAGGCGTTCGTAGACCTCGGCGGCGTCCAGCGTCAGGCGCAAGGCCCGCGCATCGGCCAGGCCGATGTCTTCGCTGGCCATGCGGATGAGCCGCCGCGCGGCGTAACGCGGGTCCATGCCGGCGTCCAGCAGCCGGGCCAGCCAGTACAGCGAAGCGTCGGGGTCGGAACCGCGAACGGCCTTGTGCAGCGCCGAGATGGTGTCGTAGTAGACGTCGCCGCCCTTGTCACCCCGGCGCAGCAGTTCGCCCAGCGTGGCTTCCAGCTGCGCCTCGCCCAGTTCGGCCGCGCCGGTGTTGGCGGCGGCCAGGTTTTCATAGGCGTTCAGCAGGCGGCGGGCGTCGCCGTCGGCATGCGCCACCAGACGTTCATGGGCCGCGGCGCTCAGCGGCGGCGCTTGCAGCAGGGCCTGCGCGCGGGTGATGAGTTCGCCCAGGTCGGCATCCATCAAAGACTTCAGCACATGCACGGTGGAACGCGACAGCAAGGCCGAGTTGACTTCGAAGGACGGGTTCTCGGTGGTCGCACCGATGAAGCTGAACAGCCCGCCCTCCACGTGCGGCAGGAAGGCATCTTGCTGCGCCTTGTTGAAGCGGTGCACCTCGTCCACGAAGACCACCGTGGACCGCCCGGCCTTGCGCAGCGCCGCCGCTTGTTCGACGGCTTCGCGGATGTCCTTCACGCCGGCCAGCACCGCCGACAGCACGATGAAATGCGAACCGGTGGCCGCGGCCAGCAGGCGCGCCAGTGTGGTCTTGCCAACGCCCGGCGGGCCCCACAGGATCATCGACGGCAGGCGGCCTGACTCGAAAGCCACGCGCAGCGGGCGGCCTGCGGCCAGCAGGTGGCGCTGGCCCACGACCTCGTCCAGGTGGCGCGGACGCAGCCTCTCGGCCAGTGGCGCGCCCGCAGGGGTGGCGGGTGTGGGATCGGCGAAAAGCGCGTCTTGGGTGGCCATGGCCGGATTGTCGCTGCCCCCCACCCTGTGGCTTGCTCAGCGGCGGCGGCCCGCACCTGGCAGCGGAACTGACCGGTACCCCACCCGCTTTTCGCCGGCTGCGCGCCAGCGCGCCGGCTCGACACTGCAGGCCGCCCGTTCCGGGACCATGGCCCGGTGTGCGGGCACGCCAAAAGGACCGCCGCCTGAGCACCGCCGCCTGAGCACCGCCCAGACCACCAGCCCAGCCGCCGCTTGCGCACCTGAGGCGGCGCGGCATCTCGGTGTGCGCGAATACCTGTCGTTCAAGTTGGGCACCGAGGAATACGGCATCGACATCCTGCGCGTGCAGGAAATCCGGGGCCACGAGCCGCCGACGCGCATTGCCAACGCAGCCGATTTCATCAAGGGCGTGATCAACCTGCGCAGTGTCATCGTGCCCATCGTCGACATTCGTTTGCGCTTCGGCCTGCAAGACACGTCCTACAGCGGCACCACAGTGACTCGTGCTGAACATCGCCGGCCGCACCGTCGGCATGGTGGTCGATTCGGTCAGCGATGTGATCGAATTGCAGCCCGCCCAGATCAAGGCCGCGCCTGAATTCAGCGGTGCGGTGCAAGCCAGTTGCATCACCGGGCTGGGCACCGTCCGCAGCGGCGAGCTGGAACGCATGCTGATCCTGATGGACATCGAACAGCTGATGCGCAGCCCCGAGATGGAGCTGGCCGACGTGCTGCACTGACCGGCTGGCCGGCCGACTGGCTGCCCGAACTACTGCTCGATGACGTCAGCGCCCGCTGGCGGCGTGTAGTTGAATCGTGCGGCGTCCAGCACCACATTGGTCTCGAAGCGGCTGAACTGCAGCAGCGAACGCTGGCCGAAGCTGTCGACGATTTCCACCGCCTGCAATTCACGGCCCTTGAAGCCGACGCGCATGCTCTGGAACGGTCCGTCCTTGGCCTTGGGTGTGGCCAGGGCCCAGTCCAGGCCGTCTTTCGCTGGCTGCGGTGTCAGCACGAAATCGGTGTCCAGCGAAGCGCCCGTCAACAACGCAGCAGGCGTCGCGCCCAGGGCCTGCGCCAGCTTGCGCGAACTGGCCTGGTTCAGGTCGGCGTCGTAAATCCAGACCTTGACACCGTCGGCCACGATGAGTTGCTCGAAGGGCTTGCTGTAGTTGAAGCGGAAGCGGCCCGGGCGCAGGAATTCGAACTGCCCGCTGGAGATTTTCTTGCGCGCGCCGTCGGTGGAAGTCACGGTCTGGCTGAAGGCCGAGCGGCCGCTCTTCACGTCGCGCACGAAGTCGCGCAGGGTGTCCACGGCGTCGGCTTGCGCAGCCAGCGCGGCGCTCAACAGGGCCGCCACCAACAACAACTGCTTCAGATTCATCAGAGCCTTCATTCGTCGCGCTTGGGCACGATGATTTCACGGTTGCCGTTGTGGCCCATCGCGGTCACCAGGCCCGACTTTTCCATCTGTTCCAGCAAGCGCGCGGCGCGGTTGTAGCCGATGCGCAAGTGGCGCTGCACCAGCGAGATCGACGCCCGGCGGTGCTGCAGCACGACTTCCACGGCCTGGTCGTACATCGCGTCCGATTCACCACCAGCCGCGCCACCGCCACCCTCGGCAGCGGCCGCTTCGCCGTCGAGCACGCCGCCTTCCAGAATGCCTTCGATGTAATTGGGTTCGCCCTGGGTCTTCAAGTAACTCACAACGCGGTGGACCTCGTCGTCGCTGACAAAGGCACCGTGCACGCGCACCGGCAGGCCGGTGCCGCTGGCCATGTAGAGCATGTCGCCCATGCCCAACAGGGCTTCGGCGCCCATCTGGTCGAGGATGGTGCGGCTGTCGATCTTGCTGCTCACCTGGAAGCTCAGGCGCGTCGGAATGTTCGCCTTGATCAGGCCGGTGATGACGTCCACACTGGGCCGTTGTGTGGCCAGGATCAAATGGATGCCCGCGGCGCGCGCCTTCTGCGCCAGCCGTGCAATCAGCTCTTCGATCTTCTTGCCGATGACCATCATCAGGTCGGCCAGCTCGTCGATGACGACGACGATGTGCGGCAGGCGGTCCAGCGGCTCGGGCTCCTCCGGCGTCAGGCTGAAGGGGTTGGGCAGCTTCTCGCCGCGTTCGGCGGCATCGGCAATCTTCTTGTTGTAGCCGGCCAGGTTGCGCACGCCCAGCTTGCTGAGCAGCTTGTAGCGGCGCTCCATCTCGCCAACACACCAGTTCAGCGCGTTGCTGGCCTGCTTCATGTCGGTGACCACCGGCGCCAGCAGGTGCGGGATGCCTTCGTAGACGCTCATTTCCAGCATCTTGGGGTCGATCAGGATCAGCCTCACGTCGCGCGCTTCGGCCTTGTAGAGCAGGCTCAGGATCATCGCGTTGATGCCCACGCTCTTGCCCGAACCGGTGGTGCCGGCCACCAGGCAGTGCGGCATCTTGGCCAGATCGGCCACCACCGGCTTGCCGACGATGTCCTTGCCCAGGCCCATGGTCAGCATCGAAGCCGAATCGTTGTAGACGTCGGAGCCCAGGATCTCGCTCAGGCGGATGGTCTGGCGGCGCGCATTCGGCAATTCCAGCGCCATGTAGTTCTTGCCCGGAATCACCTCGACGACGCGGATGCTGACCAGCGAGAGTGATCTCGCCAGGTCGCGCGCCAGGCCCACCACCTGCGCGCCCTTCACGCCGGTGGCCGGTTCGATCTCGTAACGCGTGATCACCGGGCCGGGGCTGGCCGCCACCACACGCACCTCGACCCCGAAGTCCTTGAGCTTCTTTTCGATGAGCCGCGAGGTCATCTCGATGGACTCGGACGTGACCGTTTCCTGCTTGCCGGCGGCGGTCACCGCGTCCAGCAGGTCGACCTGCGGCAGCTTGGTGTCCTGCAGTTCGACGAAGAGCGGCTGCTGGCGTTCCTTGGCCACCCGCTGCGACTTGGGAATCTCGGGCGCGGCCGGCTCGATGACCACGGGCACGTGCTCTTGCACCTCGATGCGCTGCACCTCGACGATTTCCTCGCGTTCGCGCGCAGCAGCCTCACCCAGGCGGCGGTCTTCCTCGGCTTCCCTGCGGTCGATGCGGCTGGCGCGCAGGCGGTCGAACTGCTGGCCGATGGCATCGGCCACCTGCAGCCATGAAAAACGCAGCGCCAGCGACGCACCGGTCACCAGCATGGCGATCCACAACACGCCCGAACCGGCGAAGCCCAGCCAGCGCATCGACAAGGGCCCCAGCGTGTAGCCCAGCACGCCACCGGCGTGGCCGGGCAGCAGCGTTTCCCAACGGTACAGGCGGGTCCATTCCAGCGCGCTGCTGGCGGCCAGCAACAGGAACAGGCCCAGCCAGAACAAGCCGCGTGGCGCCGGCGCCGGCGCCGGTGCGGTTTCGGCAGCGCTGGGCGCGTCGCTGCGCAGCAGGCCGGCCAGCGCCGACAGCCAGGCACGCAGGCCCACAGGCACCAGCCACCAGGCCGAAAAACCGAAGAGGAAGAGCGCCATGTCCGAAATGCGGGCACCCAGCAAGCCGGCCTTGTTGCGCAGCGGCTCGCCGGTGCCGGACGTGCTGAAGGCTGCGTCGCTGACCTGGTGGGTGACCAGGGCCAGCAGGAAGAGCAACCAGGCCAGGGCGGCCAGCAAGAGCAGCGCCTGGCGGCGCCAGCGCGGCACTTCAACCACAGGCAGGGCGGCAGCGCTGGCCGCGCCGTCACCACGCAGGGAACCGAGGGGGAAACTCATGCGGCGGATTGTGGCCGATCGGGCCACGCCGCCCGGACGGGATCAGTCCTGCGGCAGCCGTTCCTTGATGACGACGAAACCGTTCTCCTGCGTCTCGATGACGCCGCGTTCTTCCAGGTCTTTCATGACCCGGCTGACCATCTCGCGCGAAGCGCCCACCACTTTGGCCATGTCCTGGCGGCTGACCTTGTGGCGGATGATCTTGGTGCCGTCGATTTCTTCGGCCATGTCCAGCAGCGTGCGCGCAACGCGGCCGTAAACGTCCAGCAGCGCCAGCGATTCGATCTGCCGGTCGGCATTGCGCAGCCGGCGCACCAGGCCGCGCAAGATGCCGTAGCTGAGTGTGGACGCTTCCGGCAGGCAACGCGCGAAATCGCCCCGCGCCAGGACCAGCATGTCGGTCTGGATTTCAGCCCTTACGGTGGCGCTGTGGGGTTCGTTGTCGATGAGGCTCATCTCGCCGACGTAGTCACCCGATTCCAGCACCGCCAGGATGACTTCGCGGCCACGCGTGTCGGCCGTCAAGACCCGGGCCCGGCCATTCAGCAGAATAAACAGCGCATTGCTCTTGCGGCCTTGCTCGACGACCAGTTCACCCCGGCGGAAGCGGCGCTTGACCACGCTGTCGGCGATGGCCTGGGCCTGCTCGGCGGTGAGCATGGAGAACAGGGGCACGCGGCGGATCAGGTCCAGGTTCGACAGCATCGACATCGAGACACTCCTCTTGTTGTGTTGAGGCTAATGACAGGGGTGTTGGGCGCGCCCTGTCTGCAAGAATCCGGCTATTGTGCCCACGGACCTATATGCCAATTTATCGGCATCTTCCGTTGAATCTGCAGGGCCCCAAGCCCAGATATGACACCCATACACCGCTGAGATCTCGCCATGTCGACCGCCAATACCCTCGCCGCCGCTTCGGCACCCAACCAGGCCTCCAACCACGCCCGTGTGCTGATCCTGGGCTCGGGCCCCGCCGGCTACACCGCCGCGCTGTACGCCGCGCGTGCCAACCTGGAACCGATGCTGATCACCGGCATCGCCCAGGGCGGCCAACTGATGACGACCACCGAAGTCGACAACTGGCCGGCCGACGTGGCGGGCGTTCAGGGCCCCGAACTGATGGAGCGCTTCCTGAAGCACGCCGAGCGCTTCAACACGAAGATCGTCTTCGACCACATCCACACCGTCGACTTCAGCCAGCGGCCGTTCACGCTGACCGGCGACTCAGGCGTCTACACCTGCGACAGCCTGATCATCGCCACCGGCGCCAGCGCCAAGTACCTGGGTCTGCCCAGCGAAACGGCCTTCATGGGCAAGGGCGTCAGCGGCTGCGCCACCTGCGACGGCTTTTTCTACCGGGGTGACACGGTGTGCGTCATCGGTGGCGGCAACACAGCGGTCGAAGAAGCGCTCTACCTGTCGAACATCGCCAGCAAGGTGCACCTGGTGCACCGCCGCGACAAGTTCCGCGCCGAGGCTGTGCTGATGGACAAGGTGGCCGCCAAGGTCGCCGCCGGGAAGATCGAGCTGCACCTGTGGAACACGCTGGACGAGGTGCTGGGCGACGCCAGCGGCGTGACGGGTGTGCGCCTGCGCAGTACCGCAGCCGGCCCGGACGGCGGCAGCGCCCACGCCACGACCGACATCGCGCTGAAAGGCTGCTTCATCGCCATCGGCCACCAGCCCAACACCGACATCTTCAAGGGCCAGCTGGCGATGAAGGACGGCTACATCGTCACCCGCACCGGGTTGGACGGCATGGCCACGCAAACCAGCGTACCGGGCGTGTTTGCCGCCGGCGACGTGCAGGATCACATCTACCGCCAGGCCATCACCAGCGCGGGCACCGGCTGCATGGCGGCCCTGGACGCGCAGCGCTTCCTCGAACAAGAGCTCGGTTGATCGGGGAGTCGGGCTATACTCACTGGCTTTGCTGGCGTCTGAGCATCAGCGCTGCTGCTGCAAAATCCACAGCAAAATCCACAGCAAAATCCACAGAAGACCCACGGGAAACCGCCACCCGCATCTGGCGAGGTCAAGCCGTCACCCACCGCGTCACCCACTGCAGACTTCCTGCTCTGGCATGTTTTCGGTACCGGCTGTTTGAGAAAGAGTCATGCTATGGCACGCAAGTGCGAAGTCACGGGCAAAGGCCCGATGGTGGGGAACAACGTTTCCCATGCCAACAACAAAACCAAGCGTCGGTTTCTGCCGAACCTGCAGTACCGCCGTTTCTGGGTAGAGACCGAAAACCGTTGGGTGCGCCTGCGCATCACCAATGCGGCTCTGCGCCTCATCGACAAGAAGGGTATCGACGTGGTCCTGAGCGACCTGCGTGCCCGCGGTAACGCTGTTTAAGGAGCACACACCATGGCAAGCAAAGGTGGACGCGAAAAGATCAAGCTGGAATCGACCGCCGGCACCGGTCATTTCTACACGACCAGCAAGAACAAGAAGACGACGCCCGAAAAGCTCGAATTCCTGAAGTTCGATCCGAAGGCCCGCAAGCACGTGCTGTACAAGGAAATCAAGCTGCGTTAACGCGCCGCCTGTCCCCATAAAAAACCCGCCATTGGCGGGTTTTTTGTTGCCTTGGTGCAGACGCCGCAGAACCGGCTTTGCCGGGCCGCTGGCATCGCCCCTTTGAGGGGAGCGACGCCAGCCGCTTCGGGGGTGGGTTACCTCACCACGGCGATCTGCTCGCGCTTGCCCGACTTGTAGGTGTACAGCGTCAGCGAACCGTTGTTGATGTCGCCCTTGGTGTCGAAGCCGATGTTGCCGGTCACGCCCTTGTAGTCCTTGGTGGCGGCCAGTGCGGGCAGGTACTTGGCCGGTTCGGCAGAGCCCGCTTTCACCATCGCAGCGACCATCACGTTGACAGCGTCGTAGACGTAGGGCGCGTAGACCTGAACGTCAACCTTGAACTTCTTCTTGTAGGCGGCGTAGAAGTCGTCCATGGACTTCTTGCTGCCGCCGTCAACGCCACCGGCTTCGGCGCACACCACCTGGCTGTCGGCAATGGAGCCGGCTGCCAGTTCGGGCAGGCCTGAGGTGCAGATGCCGTCGCCGCCCATGAACTTGGCGCTGATGCCCAGTTGCTTCATCTGGCGCAGCATCGGGCCGGCCTGCGAGTGCATGCCACCGTAGAAGATGACGTCTGGCTTCTTGGCCTTGGCGGCGGTCAGGATGGCGGTGAAATCGGTGGCCTTGTCGTTGGTGTACTGGCGGTCAGCGGTCTTGCCGCCGGCGGCCACAACGCCCTTGCCGAACTCGTCGGCCACGCCCTGGCCGTAGGCCGAGCGGTCGTCGATGACGACAATGCTCTTGCCCTTCAGTTCCTTCACGGCGTACTTGCCCAGGGAACTGCCGATCTGCCCGTCATTCGCGACCACGCGGAAGGTGGTCTTGAAGCCTTGCAGCGTGTACTTGGTGTTGGTCGCCGAGGGGCTGATCTGCGGAATGCCGGCGTCGCTGTAGATCTTGGAGGCTGGGATGGATGTCCCTGAATTCAGGTGGCCGATGACGCCGTTGACCTTGCTGTCGACCAGTTTCTGGGCCGCCGCCGTGCCCTGCTTCGGGTCGGCCTGGTCGTCTTCGGCCACCAGTTCGAACTTGGCCTTCTTGCCGCCAATCATCACGCCCTTGGCGTTGAGTTCGTCGATGGCCATGCGGGCACCGTTCTCGTTGTCCTTGCCGATGTCGGCCTGCTGGCCGCTGGTCGGTGCCACATGGCCGATCTTCACGATCATGTCCTGGGCACAGGCGGAGCCGGCAAACGCCACAACGGCGGCAGCGGTGATCAGGTTCAGTTTGACTTGCATGCAAAGACCTCCTTGGGGGTTGGAAAAAAACCAAGCGGCGCACGATAACCGAAACAACCGTCACAACCCGGTGGTAGTCACTGCGGCGATCGGGGCCTGCGCGCCTGCGCGACGGATTCTTCGACCAGGCTGCGCAAGGTGGGTGCCAGTTCAGCCCGCGCGTCGCGGATCAGGCCATCGGCGGCGCGGGCCAGGACCGGTGCCAGGGCTTCGCGCAAGCGGGTTTCCAGCAGGCCACCGACGCGCGGTTCCAGCAAGGCCAGCACCTGCGCAACGAGATCGGCATCGGTGGCCGGAAGGGGCGCAAGGGGCGCAAGGGCCGACCCTGGCGGCTGGGCCGCCAGGGTCGGCAGCGGCGCAAGGGGCACCGTTGGCGCGCCCTGGCCGATGGCGAGGTTGACCGCCAACTCCATGGGCAGCGGCCGCTCTGGCACCGTGCCCCGCCCGAGTTCCAGCACCTCGGTCAGCGTGGGCAGGCGGTCCAGGTTCAGGTTCGGCAGCGCTTCATCGGCCATCGGTCAGCTGCCCCGGTGGTGCACGATGTTCAGCCCGGCGGCTTTGTAGGCCCGCCAGCGGGCACGGCCGCGATCGACGTCGTCGGTGTCGGTGGACAGCACCTCGATCAGGCGGTCCAGGGCTTGCCAATCGGCGGGTGCATCGGCACCCAGGTTGACCACCAGGCGCGGCACCGGGCCGGCCGCCGCTTCGTCAGCCACGGGGGACGCCGCTGCCAACCAGATCGGCGTGCGCCGGCGCAACGCCGCTGCGCTGCCGGGCACGCGCACATGGGGCAGGAAGTCGCGCTCCTCGAAAGTCCACAGGCTGAGGTCCAGCGCCGTCAGCACCTCGGGCGGCGCCGTCACCAGCACGCGCGCGCCGCTGCGGCAGGCCTTGCGCAGCAGCCGGCAAGCGAAGCCGATGCGGTCGGCCACGCCGGTGTGGAATTCGACTTCCGTCACCGCAACGCGCGGCTGAAGGTCACTGGGCGCGGGCCAGAACGAAGTGCGTCAGCAAGGGTACCGGTCGGCCAGTGGAGCCTTTGGCGGCACCCGACTTCCAGGCCGTGCCGGCCACGTCCAGGTGCGCCCACCGCTGCTTGGCGGTGTAGCGCTGCAGGAACTTGGCGGCGGTGATGGCACCACCGGCGCGGCCACCCACGTTGCCCATGTCGGCAAAGTTGCTCTTCAGCGGCTCGTCGTATTCCTCATCCAGTGGCATGCGCCAGGCCGGGTCGCCGGCTTGTTCGCCGGCCGTCAACAGTTCGGCTGCCAGCGCGTCGTCGGGGCTGAACAAGCCCGAACGGTGGCCGCCCAGCGCGATGACGCAAGCGCCCGTCAGCGTGGCGATGTCCACCGTCACGGCCGGCTTGAAGCGCTCGACGTAGGTCAGCGCGTCGCACAGGATCAGGCGGCCTTCGGCGTCGGTGTTCAGCACCTCGATGGTCTGTCCGGACAGGCTGACGACCACGTCGCCCGGCTTCACGGAGCGGCCGCTGGGCATGTTCTCGCAGGCCGGGATCACGCCGATCAGATTGACCTTGGCCTTCAACAAGGCCACGGCCTTCAGGGTGCCCAGCACGCTGGCCGCACCCCCCATGTCGAACTTCATCTCGTCCATTTCGCCGGCCGGCTTGATGGAGATGCCGCCGGTATCGAAGGTGATGCCCTTGCCGACCAGCACGATGGGCGCCGCGTTCTTGGCACCACCGTTGTAGCGCGCGACGATGAACTTCAGCGGTTCATCAGAGCCCTGAGCCACCGACAGGAAGGAGCCCATGCCCAGCTTCTCGCAGTCCTTGCGCTCCAGGATTTCAACCTTCAGGCCGTGTTCCTTGCCCAGCAGCTTGGCTTGCTCGGCCAGGTAGGTGGGGGTGCAGACATTGCCCGGGCGGTTGGCGCATTCGCGGGCCAGGTCGGTACCGGCGGCGATGGCCTCGCCACGTTTCAGGCCGGCAGCCACCGCCGGGATTTCGGCCTTGGCGCAGACCACGCTGACCAGCGCCAACTTGGACGGCGCGGCGGCGCTGGGCTTGGTGGCGCGGTAGATGTAGGTGGCTTCGCACACCGCAGTGGCCAGGGTCTCGGCCTGCGCGAGCGTCCACTCGGCACCACCGGCCATCGTCACAGCCAGGCGGGCCGCGCCGCTGCCCTTGAGCAGCGCCAGCGCGGCCGCAACGGCCTTGCGTAGCGGCTTGTTGGTGCCATCGCCCACGTGGGCGAAGACCACGCGCGACACTTTGACGCCGGCCACCCGGTAGGCGTACAGCGTCTGCCCGGGCTTGAAGGCGAAGTCGCCGTCTTTGCTGGCCGCAGCCAACACATCGGCCAGTGGGGCGTCCAGGCCTTCGGGCACAGCGGGGGATGCCACCAGCACCAGCAGCGCGTCCGCGGCCATGCCGGCCAGGCCCGCAGCCCCGGTCACTTGCGTCTTGAAGTCCATAATTACACCCAGCAATCAAAGCAGAAGATGTTATTCGATTCAACTGTGCGCCGTGAGTTGGCCCGGGCCTTTGGCGCCACGCTGGTGGTCATGCTGACCATCGTGCTGACAACCTTCCTGATCCGCACCGTGGGCCAGGCGGCCGACGGCACCGTGTCGCCACAAGACGTGGTGCTGCTGCTGGGTTATGCGGCCATGGGCAACCTGCCGATCATGATGACGCTGTCGCTCTTCGTGGCCATCGTGCTGACGCTGGGCCGCATGTACCGCGACAGCGAAATGGCGATCTGGTTTTCCAGCGGCATCGGCCTGTCGCGCTTCGTGCGCCCGGTGTTGCGCACCAGTTGGCCGGTGCTGCTGGCGGTGGCCGTGCTGCTGCTGGTGGTCTGGCCCTGGGGCAACCGCAACACGCTGGAATTGCGCGACCGCTACCAGCAGCGGTCTGACCTGTCACGCGTCACGCCGGGGGTTTTTCAGGCCTCCAGCGACGGCCAGCGGGTGTTCTTCATCGAACGCGGCAACAGCGCCGACGCAGCGGCCCCTGCGAACGCCGGGCAGGCCCGCAACGTCTTCATCCTGACCCAGCAAGAGCACGCTGAAGCGGTGACCTCGGCGCGCTCGGGCCGGCTGGAATCCGAAGGCAATGACCGCTTCCTGGTGCTGGAACGCGGCCAGCGCAACGACGTCGATCAGCAGACGGGCGAGCGCACCCTGTCCAGCTTCGAGCGTTACCGCGTCTTGGCCAGCGAACGCGCCGCGCGGGCCGCTGAAAGCACACCGCCCAAGGCCACCGGCACGCTGGAGCTGATTGCGCAACCCACCGCGCGCGGCGAAGCAGAACTGACCTGGCGCTTCGGCCTGCTGCTGGGCGCGGCCAACCTGATGGTGCTGGGCGTGGGCCTGTCGGCCACCAACCCGCGTCGCGCCAGCAACTGGAATCTGCTGTTCGCCTTGCTGGCCTTCTTCACTTACTACAACCTCATCAACCTGTCGCAGGCCTGGGTCGCCAGTGGCCGGGTCGCGATGGGGCCGATGCTGCTGGGCCTGCACGGTTCGGCCTTCGCTGCCGCAGTGGCCCTGCTGTGGTGGCGCGACCATGCGGCCGTGCTGTCGTTCAAGTCACGCAAGCCGCGCAAGCCGCGCAAGCCCGCCAAACCCGACGTGCTGCAGCCCGCGCAGCAACCCGCACCGCCGCCCGCTTCGGCATGAAGGCCACCGCATGAAGACCGTGCGCCGGCTGCTTTACCGCGACATCACCGCTTCGGTGTTTTTCGTCGCCCTGGCTTTCCTGTCGCTGTTCTTTTTCATCGACCTGGTCGATGAACTGGACGGCGTGGGCCGCCGCGGCCGCACCACCTGGCACGCGCTGCAAGCGGCGCTGCTGGTGCTGCCCACCCATTTCTACGACCTGTTCCCGGTGGCCGTGCTGATCGGCACCATCTACTCGCTGGCACGCATGGCGCAGTCGTCCGAGTTCACGATCCTGCGCACCGGCGGCCTGGGCCCGGGTCGCGCGCTGGCGCTGCTGGCCGCGCTGGGCGTGGTGTTCGGCTTCATCACCTTCATCACCGGCGACGTCATCGCCCCGGCCAGCGAACGCGCCGCGCTGCAGCTCAAGGCGCGCTTCAATGGCGGCATCAAGCTGGACGGTGCGGGGGCCTGGCTGAAGGAGCGGCGCAGCACGCCCGACGGCGAACGCAGCTACTCGGTCAACGTGGCCGGAGCCAGCGGCGGCGGCGTGTTGGCAGGCATCCGCATCTTCGAATTCGACAGCGACGGCCGGCTGGTTGCGCGCACCCAGGCCCAGGAAGGTCGGGTCGCCGACGACGGCACCTGGACGCTCAGCGACGCCGAAGTCGCAGCCTGGCCACGCGCCCGCAGTGAAGGTGCGGCGGTGGTCATCACCAAGCAGGCCAGCCTGGCCTGGCCCAGCACGCTGACCGCCAGCGTGGTGGCCGCCGCCGTGCTGCCGCTGGGCTCGATGACGACGATGGAGCTGTGGCGCTACAGCGCCCACCTCAGCGACCAGGCGCAGGCCACCCAGCAGTACAAGATCCGCTTCTGGCGCAAGGCGCTGTACCCGCTGGCCTGCCTGGTGATGATGGCGCTGGCCCTGCCTTTCGCCTACCTGCACGCGCGCTCGGGCGGCATCAGCCTGAAGGTGTTCGGCGGCATCCTGCTGGGCATCAGCTTCGTGCTGCTGAACAACCTGACCGGCTTCGTCGGCATGCTGCAGGGCATGGCGCCGTGGGTCGCGGCGGCGGCACCCAGCGGCATCTACCTGCTGCTGTCGATGGCCGCCTTCGCCTGGCTGGTGCGCTACCGTTGAGGCCATGAACAGCCAGCACACCGACATCACCAACCCAGGCTTGATCCTCTTCGCCCACGGCGCGCGCGACCCGCGCTGGGCGGCACCATTCGAAGCCGTGGCCGCGCGTTTGCGCGCCAGCCACCCGAACGTTGCGCTGCGTCTGGCCTTTCTGGAATTCATGACGCCCAGCCTGGGCGAGGCCGGCGCGCAACTGGCCGCCGAAGGCTGCCAGGCGGTGGCCGTGCTGCCGATGTTCCTGGGCGCCGGCGGCCATGTGCGCAAAGACCTGCCGCTGCTGCTGGACGCGATGCGCGCCGCCCACCCCGCAGTCACCTTCACGCTGCAGGCGGCCATTGGCGAAATCGACAGCGTGGTGGTGGCGATGGCCGACGCTGCGGCCGCGTTGCTGGCACCGTCTGCCGCATCCACCACGCCGGCCGTATGAACCTGCACCAGTTCCGTTTCGTGCAGGAAGCGGTGCGCCGCAACCTGAATCTCACGGAAACGGCCAAGGCGCTGTTCACCTCGCAGCCGGGCATCAGCAAGGCCATCCTGGAGCTGGAAGAAGAGCTGGGCGTGGACATCTTCGCGCGCCACGGCAAGCGCCTGAAGCGGGTCACGGAACCGGGCCAGCAGGTGCTGAAGTCGGTGGAAATCATCATGCGCGAGGTGGCCAACCTGAAGCGCATCGGCGACGAGTTCTCCAAGCAGGACGCAGGCACGCTGCGCATCGCCACCACCCACACCCAGGCGCGCTACTTCCTGCCCGAACCGATCGCCCAATTGCGGCTGCGCTACCCCAAGGTGCAGGTGGTGCTGCACCAGGGCATGCCCGAACAGGTGGCGCGCATGCTGCTGGACGACGTGGCCGAGATCGGCCTGGCCACCGAAGCGCTGGCCGCCCACCCCGACCTGATCACCCTGCCCTGCTACGAATGGCAGCACGTGATGGTGGTGCCTGTGGGCCACCCGCTGGCCGCTGTCGAACGCCCGACACTGGAGCAACTGGCCGCGCAGCCGCTGGTGCTGTACCAGCCCACGGTGACCGGCCGCACGCGCATCGACCAGGCCTTCGCCCGCGCCGAACTGCAGCCGCTGGTGGCGCTGGAAGCCATCGACTCCGACATCATCAAGACCTATGTCCGCCTCGGCCTGGGCGTGGGCATCGTCGCTGAAAGCGCGATGCGCGCCGACCCGCCGCTGAACGCTGAATCGAACGACCTGGTGGCGCGGCCGCTGGGCCATCTGTTCGGCAGCAACGTCACCCGCGTGGCCTTCAAGCGCGGTGCCTACTTGCGGCAGTTCGTGCTGGCCTTTGCCGAACTGCTGTCACCCCGCTTGACGCCCGCCTTGCTGGAACGTGCCATGGGCGGCAGCAGTGGCACCGACTACAGCCTGTGAAACACCCGCCATGAACGCCACCACCGAATTCACCCCCAGTTTCCCGAGCCGCCTGCCGACCGTCGGCACCACCATCTTCACCGTGATGTCGGCGCTGGCCAGCGAAACCGGCGCGGTCAACCTGGGCCAGGGCTTCCCCGATTTCGATTGCGACCCGGCCCTGCTGGACCACGTCAACAACGCCATGCGCGAGGGCCTGAACCAGTACCCGCCGATGACCGGCGTGCCGTTGTTGCGCGAACGCGTGGCCGACAAGGTGGCCGCGCTCTACGGCCGCCGCTACGACGCCAACACCGAGATCACCATCACCGCCGGCGCCACCCAGGCCATCCTGACGGCCGTGCTGTGCTGCGTCAGCCCGGGCGACGAGGTCATCGTGCTGGAGCCGTGCTACGACAGCTACGCGCCGAGCATCGAACTGGCCGGCGGCACCGTGGTGCGCGTGCCGTTGACGCCCGGCACGTTCAGGCCTGATTTCGCGCGCATCGCCGCCGCGCTGACGCCGAGAACCCGGCTGTTGATGGTCAACAGCCCGCACAACCCCAGCGCCACGGTGTGGACCCGCGCCGAGATGCTGCAACTGGCCGATTTGCTGGCCCCGACGCAGACGCTGCTGCTGTCGGACGAGGTCTATGAGCACATGGTCTTCGACGGCGCGCCGCATGTCAGCGCGGCCTCGATACCGGCGCTGGCCTCACGCGCTTTCGTGGTCTCCAGTTTCGGCAAGACCTACCACGTCACCGGCTGGAAGGTGGGCTACGTTGCAGCGCCAGCCGCGCTGACGGCCGAGTTCCGCAAGGTGCACCAGTTCAACGTGTTCACGGTCAACACACCGGTGCAGCACGCGCTGGCCCGCCACCTCGCCGACCCGGCACCCTACCTCGACCTGCCAGCCTTCTACCAGCGCAAGCGCGACCTCTTTCTGGACGGCCTGACGCGCACGCGGCTGCGCCCCCTGCACACCCAGGGCAGCTATTTCCAGCTGGTCGACTACAGCGCCGTGAGCGACCTGCCTGAGGGCGAGTTCTGCCTGTGGCTGACCCGCGAGATCGGCGTGGCGGCGATACCGGTGGCCGCGTTCTACGCAGGCGGCTTCGAACAGCGGCTGGCGCGTTTGTGCTTCGCCAAACAGGACGGCACGCTGCTGCGCGCGCTGGACAGGCTGCAGCGGCTGTAGCCGCCTTGTAGCCGGCCGGGGGCTGCTTCAGCGGCTTTGCAGGGCCGGCAAGGCCGCGCCCGCCACGCGACAGATGCGCCACTCGGGCAGCACCAACGCACCCATCTTTTCGTAGAAACGGATGGCGTTCTCGTTCCAGTCCAGCACGCTCCACTCGAACCGCCCGCAGCCGCGCGCCAAGGCCAGTGCGCCCAGGTGCTTCAACAGGGCCTTGCCCAGGCCACTGCCGCGGTACGCGGGCTGCACGTAAAGGTCTTCCAGGTACAAGCCGGGCTGCCCCAGGAAGGTGGAGAAGTTGGTGAAGAAGAGGGCGAAGGCGACGACCGCGCCGTCCACCTCCCCCACCAAGGCTTCGGCCACCGGCCGCTCGCCGAACAGGTGCGGGCGCAGCGTCTCGGGCGTGGTGACCACCAGGTGTTCAAGCCGCTCGAAAGCGGCCAGCTCGCGGATCAGGCTGACGATGATGGGCAGATCGGCCGGCGTGGCGGCGCGCAGGGTGTGGGCAGTCATGCCTGCATTGTCGATGCAGCCGTCGCGCGGCGGACAGCGCTGGCGCCGCTGCGGTTCTACAGTTGCCGCATGCAAACACCTTACCTCGCCCGCCGCGCGGCGCACTCCACTTTCCTGCCCGTGCGCGGCCTGAACTACCACGTTCACCAATGGGGCGACGCCAGCCTGGCCACCCCCGAACGCCCACCGCTGGTGATGGTGCACGGCTGGATGGACGTCGGTGCCTCGTTCCAGTTCGCCGTCGACGCGCTGGCCGCGCACGAGGGTTTCGACCGCTGGGTGATCGCGCCCGACTGGCGCGGCTTCGGGCTCACCGAAGGACGCGGCGCTGACACCTACTGGCTGCCCGACTACCTGGGCGACCTGGACGGCTTGCTGGATGCCTTGGTGCCGGAATCAGCAAACAGCGGCCAGATCGATTTGCTCGGCCACAGCATGGGCGGCAACGTGGTGATGACTTACGCCGGCTTGCGCCCTGCGCGCATCCGCAAGCTCATCAACCTGGAAGGGTTTGGCCTGCCGCAAACGCAGCCGCACCAGAGCCCCAAACGCCTGCTGAATTGGCTGGACGAGTTGAAAACCCCGGCCCTGCTGCGCGACTACGACAGCGTGCAAGCCGTGGCTGCGCGCCTGATGAAGAACAACCCGCTGCTGCGCGCCGACAAGGCGGCGTGGCTGGCACCGCACTGGTCGCGTCTGATGTCTGATGGCCGCTGGCACATCCAGGGCGATCCGGCCCACAAGCGCAGCAACCCGGCGCTGTACCAGGTGGCCGAGGTGCTGGAAACCTGGAAGCGGATCACGGCACCGCTGTTGTGGGCCGAAGGCGACCAGACCGACATCAGCAAGTGGTGGGGCACGCGTTACTCAAAAGCCGAATTCCACACCCGCGTGGCCGTGGTGCCGCAGGTGGAAAAGGTGGTGCTCAGCGCCTGCGGCCACATGCTGCACCACGACCAGCCCGAGGCCCTGGCTGGGCATATCGCCCGGTTTCTTGCATGAGAGAATCAAGGGCTTAACGAAGGCCCACTATGTCCATGGACGTCGAACACATCAACTCGATCGGCACGCTGCTTGCCGACCTGAGCGCCCGCACCGAGCAGCTCCGGGGGTATCTTTGACTACGACCGCAAAAGCCTGCGGCTGAACGAAGTCAACGCCGCGCTGGAGAACCCTGCGGTCTGGAATGACCCCAAGCGCGCCCAGGAACTGGGCAAGGAAAAGAAGACGCTGGAAACCGTGGTCGAGACCATCGACCACCTGCACGGCAACTTGTCTGACAACTCGGAACTCTTCGAGATGAGCAAGGCCGACGGCGACGAAGCCGGCATGCTGACCATCGAAGGCGAAGCCGCCACGCTGCGCGCCACCGTCGAACAGCTGGAATTCCGTCGCATGTTCAGCAACCCGGCCGACCCGCTGAATTGCTTCATCGACATCCAGGCTGGCGCCGGCGGCACCGAAGCCTGCGACTGGGCCGGCATGCTGCTGCGCCAGTACCTGAAGTACTGCGAACGCAAGGGCTTCACGGCCACGCTGGAAGACGAAACGCCAGGCGACATCGCGGGCATCAAGAACGCAACCATCAAGGTCGAGGGCGACTACGCCTTCGGTCACTTGCGAACGGAGACCGGCGTTCACCGCCTGGTACGCAAGAGCCCGTTTGACAGTTCCGGCGGACGCCACACCAGCTTCGCGTCGCTCTTCGTCTACCCCGAAGTCGACGACTCGATCGAGATCGACATCAACCCGTCTGACGTGCGGGTCGACACCTTCCGCGCCAGCGGCGCCGGTGGCCAGCACATCAACAAGACCGACTCGGCGGTGCGCTTGACGCACATCCCGACCGGCATCGTCGTGCAATGCCAGGACGGCCGCAGCCAGCACGGCAACCGCGACGTGGCCTGGAAGCGTTTGCGTTCGCGCCTGTACGACTTCGAGATGCGCAAGCGCCAGGAAGAGCAGCAGAAGCTGGAAGACACCAAGACCGATGTCGGCTGGGGCCACCAGATCCGCAGCTACGTGCTGGACAACAGCCGCATCAAGGACCTGCGCACCAATGTCGAGGTCAGCGCCACGCAGAAAGTGCTGGACGGCGATCTCGACATGTTCATCGAAGCCAGCCTGAAGCAAGGGCTTTAGCCGTCACGGCGGCCGATGCCAGCCGTGTTTGCCGTGCCTGCCTACCCATCAAGACCCGACACCTGGAGCGCCGCACCATGCGTGATGCCCTGACCGCCCTGGTCCGCCGCGAGCACTACACCGCGCCGGCCTACTTCATCCGCAGCGCCGACCTCAGCTTCGACCTCGACCCGGTGAAGACCATCGTTGGCAGCAAGTTGCGCATCGAACGCAACCCCGCCGCTGCGCCCGCCGATGGCAGCCGCGCGCCGCTGCGTTTGCACGGCGAAGGCCTGACGCTGCTGCGTGTGCAAGCCGACGGGCAGAGCGTTTCATTCCGCCACGAAAACGGCGAACTGATCATCGACAACCCGCCCGAAGCCGACAGCTTCGTGCTGGAGATCCGCAACACC
>JANMZP010000178.1:0-4309 GCA_031383435.1 Betaproteobacteria bacterium
CCAGCACCAGCAACAAGATGGTCTGGCACCACACGGTGGCGCCAGGCGACGTGGTGGTGGTCGACCGCAACTGCCACAAGAGCATCCTGCACAGCATCATCATGACCGGCTCGGTGCCGGTGTTCCTGACACCCACACGCAACCACTACGGCATCATCGGGCCGATTCCGCAGAGCGAGTTTTCGCCCGAGGCCATCCGCAAAAAGATCGCCGCCAACCCCTTGCTCGAGGGCGTAGACCCGGCCAGCGTCAAGCCGCGCATCCTGACGCTGACGCAGAGCACCTACGACGGCGTGCTCTACAACACCGAGACCATCAAGCACGCGCTCGACGGTTATGTCGACACCTTGCACTTCGACGAGGCCTGGCTGCCGCACGCCGCCTTCCACAAGTTCTACGGCACTTTCCATGCGATGGGCAAGAACCGCCCGCGGCCGAAGGACCAGTTGGTCTTCGCAACCCAAAGCACGCACAAACTGCTGGCCGGCATCAGCCAGGCCAGCCAGGTGCTGGTGCAGGACGCCACCGAGCGCAAGCTCGACCGCCACCTCTTCAACGAGGCCTACCTGATGCACACCAGCACCAGCCCGCAGTACGCCATCATCGCCAGCTGCGACGTGGCCGCCGCGATGATGGAAGCGCCAGGCGGGCCGGCCCTGGTGGAAGAAAGCATCGCCGAGTCGATGGACTTCCGCCGCGCCATGCGCAAGGTCGACGAGGAATTCGGCAAGGACTGGTGGTTCACCGTCTGGGGCCCGGATCACATGGTGGATGAGGGCATCGGCCGTTCTGCCGACTGGGTGCTGAAGGCCGGCGACAAGTGGCACGGCTTTGGTCAACTGGCCGATGGCTTCAACCTGCTGGACCCCATCAAGTGCACCATCGTCACGCCCGGCCTGGACGTGGCCGGCACATTCGCTAGCACCGGCATCCCGGCCTCCATCGTCACCAAATTCCTGGCCGAACACGGCGTGGTGGTCGAGAAGACGGGCCTGTATTCCTTCTTCATCATGTTCACCATCGGCATCACCAAGGGCCGCTGGAACACCTTGCTCACGGCGCTGCAGCAGTTCAAGGACGACTACGACAAGAACGCGCCGATGTGGCGCATCCTGCCGGAGTTCTGCCAGGCTCACCCGAAGTACGAGCGCATGGGCTTGCGCGACCTGTGCCAGAGCATCCACGGCATGTACGCCAAGGGCGACATCGCGCGCCTGACCACCGAGATGTACCTGTCCGACCTGCACCCGGCCATGAAGCCCAGCGACGCCTTCGCGCACATCGCGCGGCGCACCACCGAGCGGGTCGGCATCGACGAGCTGGAAGGCCGCATCACCACCAGCCTGCTGACGCCGTACCCGCCCGGCATCCCCTTGCTGATTCCGGGTGAACGATTCAACAAGAAGATCGTCGACTACTTGCGTTTCGTGCGCGAGTTCAACGCCGCTTTCCCGGGCTTCGACACCGACGTGCACGGCCTGGTCGAAGACGAAGCACCGGGCGCCGAACGCAAGTACTTCGTCGATTGCGTTCGGCTCTGACGCGGCGCGGGCCGGTCAGGTCAGATCGACGGCACCGGCGCTCATCGCGTGGCTGAAGCCGCCGTCGACGTAGGTGATCTCGGCCGTCACGCCAGCGGCCAAGTCGGACAGCAGGAACGCGGCCACGTTGCCGACGTCGTCGATGGTCACGTTTCGGCCCAACGGCGACATCTGCGCCACCGCGCCCAGCAGCTTGCCAAAGTCTTTGATGCCGGCGGCTGCCAGCGTCTTGATCGGTCCGGCTGAAATACCGTTCACCCGACAGCCGCGCGGTCCCATGCTGGCCGCCAGGTAGCGCACGCTGGCTTCCAAGGAAGCCTTGGCCAGGCCCATGGTGTTGTAGTTGGGCACCGCGCGTTGCGAGCCCAGGTAGCTCAGCGTCAGCAGCGCCGCGTTGGGCCGCAGGTAGGGCAGGGCGGCCTTGGCCATGGCCGGAAAGCTGTAGGCCGAGATGTCGTGTGCGATACGGAAACCTTCGCGCGACAGGCCGTCCAGGAAGTCGCCGGCGATGGCCTCGCGCGGGGCAAAGCCGATGGAATGCACGAAGCCGTCGAACTGGCCCCAGGCAGCGCCGAGCTGTTCGAAAGTGCGCGCGATCTGCGCGTCGTCTGCCACGTCGCATTCGAAGACCAGCTTCGAGTCGAACTCGGCGGCGTACCCGGTGACGCGCTCGCGAAAACGCTCACCGACGTAGCTGAATGCCAACTCGGCGCCTTGCGCCTTGCAAGCCCGGGCGATGCCGTAAGCGATGGACCGGTTGGACAGCACACCGGTGATGAGAAAGCGCTTGCCAGCGAGGAAGCCCATGGGTGTCTCCGAGTTGAAAAGGGGGTCTTGAAACGGCCGCGATTCTGGCACGCGCTGGGTGCACTGCAGCATCGGTCTTGCCCGTGACAAATTGGGCAGCTATAATCCGGCCTTTCCGGGTAAAGCTGAAGTGGGCGGAACTTTCCAGCCCATTTTTTTTGCTTGATCGTCTTTCGCTGCGCTGACGTTGCCGACCAGGCCGTCGCGTTTTGAGGGGCTGATCTTGGCGGCTCGCCCCCGGCGGCAAGGGTAGAGCGACGCGGTCAGCAAGATCACGTTGCCAGGATCAAGGACAGGCAAGGTTTGAGGCAGTCATCGGGCAACGGCAAGGCAGCAGGCAAAAGCGCACGTCGGGGAGCGGCAGCACCCCAGCGTCAGCGCGGCGGTGCCGCTGCGTCTGGGCTGCGTCCAGACCGCGCCGGCCGCCCGGACCGGCCTGCACGCCCTGCGCCTCCGCCCCGCGAAATCCCGACCGGCCCGCGCCTGGGTTGGCGCGAGGCCATCACGGCCACCGTCATCGGTCAGGGCTTTGAGTTGATCGAGGTCGAGCGCGCCCAGCGCGGCCTGTTGCGCATCACCATCGACCGCATCCCGGGCCGCGTCTACCCGGTGGCCAGTGAATTCATCCTGGTCGAAGACTGCGAACAGGTGACGCGCCAGTTGCAGTACGCCCTCGAAGTCGAGGACATGGATTACGCCCGGCTGGAAGTGTCGTCGCCCGGGCTGGACCGGCCACTGAAGAGCGAGGCCGACTTCGAGCGCTTCGCCGGGCAGGCCGTGAAGGTCACGCTGAAGACGCCTTTCGAGGGCCGCAAGGTCTGGGAAGGCGTGCTGAACCGTGCGGGGCATGAGCAACCGGCTGCTGTTGGCGCCGATGGCGCATCAGCAGACGGGTGGAGTCTGGTTTTCAAGGCCGGCAAGACCGAACAGGTCTTGGGGTTCAAGTTCGAAGAAGTGCGCGAGGCCCGCTTGGTGCCCGTGTTGGATTTCAAAGGTCGCAAGACTGCCGGCGCTGCCGCAGGAAGCGACCAGGTCGATGCGCCACCTGAATCGGTGAGTGCGTCGGGCACAGCTGGAGGCTAGAGGACCGATGAATCGCGAAATGTTGATGCTGGTGGACGCCATCTCGCGCGAGAAGACCGTGGACCGTGACGTCGTGTTCGGCGCGGTCGAGGCGGCGCTGGCGCAAGCGACGAAGAAGCTCAACGGGGGCGAGGTCGACATCCGTGTCGCCGTCGACCGCGACACGGGCGAGTACGAGACCTTCCGCCGCTGGCTGGTGGTGCCCGACAGTGCGGGCCTGCAGAACGCCGACGCCGAGGAACTGCTGTCCGACGCGCTGGATCGCATCCCCGACATCGAGGAAGGCGACTACATCGAAGAAGCCATCGAGTCGTTGACCATCGGCCGCATCGGTGCGCAGGCGGCCAAGCAGGTGATCCTGCAGAAGATACGCGACGCAGAGCGAGAGCAGCTGCTGAACGACTTTCTGGCGCGCGGCGAGAAGATCTTCGTCGGCACCGTCAAGCGCCTGGACAAGGGCGACATCATTGTCGAAAGCGGCCGCGTCGAAGGGCGCCTGAAGCGCAGCGAGATGATCCCGAAGGAAAACCTGCGCAGCGGCGACCGCGTGCGCGCTTTCCTGCAGGGCATCGACCCCACGCAGCGCGGCCCGCAGATCATGCTGAGCCGCAGCGCGCCGGGTTTCATGATCGAGCTCTTTGCCCAGGAAGTGCCGGAGATCGAGCAGGGCCTGCTCGAGATCAAGAGCTGTGCCCGTGACCCCGGTTCGCGCGCCAAGATTGCCGTGGTCTCGCACGACCGCCGCGTCGACCCCATTGGCACCTGCGTGGGCGTGCGCGGCTCGCGCGTCAACGGCGTCACCACCGAGCTGGCGGGTGAACGCGTCGACATCGTGCTGTGGTCGGACGACCCGGCGCAGTTTGTCATCGGCGCGCTGG
>JANMZP010000298.1:0-3640 GCA_031383435.1 Betaproteobacteria bacterium
CCTGGTGGGCCTGACGACCGCGGCGGTGATCATCGCCGCTCTGTATTTCGGCCGCGAGATCCTGATCCCGCTGGCCCTGGCACTGTTGCTGGGTTTCGTGCTGCACCCGCTGGTGGCCTGGCTCAAGCGGCTCGGGCTGCCCTTGCTCGCGGCGGTGACGGTGGTGGTCACGCTGTCGCTCGGGGGCGTGGTGCTGGCCGGCGTCGCGCTGGGCCACCAGGTGTCTTCGCTGAGCCAGCAGTTGCCGACCTACCAGTCCACCATCCGCAAGAAGCTGCGCGATCTTCGCGCTGCCGCGCTCGGGCCGGGGATGTTCGACGGCGCGGTGGAAACGCTGAATGTCGTCAAGCAGGAGGTGGAGAAAGCCACCGCCGAAGACACGCCAGAGGCCGGCGCAAAGCGGCGCGCGCAGCCGCCGGCCGTGCAGCGCGTGCGCATCGATGCAACGCCGCCGAGCCCGTTCGAGAACGCATGGGCCTGGGCCGAGGCAGCCATCGGGCCGCTCGCCACGGCCAGCATCGTGCTCGTGTTCCTGTTTGTCGTGCTGCTCGACCGCGACGACTTGCGCGACCGGCTGTTGCGCCTGCTCGGCGGCAGCCTGCACCGTTCGACCGACGCGATGGACGAAGCCGGTCGTCGAATCAGCAAGTACCTGACGATGCAACTGGTCGTCAACCTGACCTACGGCATCCCCATGGCCGCCGGCCTGTGGCTCATCGGCGTGCCGGGCGCGCTGCTGTGGGGCGCCGTGGCATCGATCATGCGCTTCGTGCCCTACGTGGGACCGATGATCGCCGCGGTGGCGCCAATCGCACTGGCCTTCGCCGTCGACCCGGGCTGGAACATGGTGCTGCTTACCGTGGGCCTCATCGTGCTGCTTGAAGTCATTAGCAACAACGTCGTCGAGCCCTGGTTGTATGGGGCGAGCACCGGCCTGTCGGCCATCGCGCTGATTGCAGCGGCGACCTTCTGGACCGCGATCTGGGGTCCGATCGGCCTGATCTTGTCGACGCCGCTGACCGTGTGGGTGTTGGTGATCGGGCGCCACCTGCCGCGGCTCGGTTTTCTCGACGTGTTGCTGGGCAGCCAGCCGGCGCTGGACGCGGCCACGCGCATTTATCAACGCCTGTTGAGCGGCGAGGTCGAGTCCGCGATCGACGTGGCCGGCGAGGAGGTCGTCGAGGCCGATGTCGCTGCGTTCTACGACGTGACGGGACTGGCCGTGCTTCGAATGGCCAGCCTTGACCACACCAGCGTGGCCAGCGCCGAACATCGGCACCGCCTCGTGGTCGGCATGGACGCTGTGATCGACGGCATGATCGAGCAGCACCCACCGCATGCCAGTGACGCGGCAGCCACGGTGGTGTGCATCGGCGGCAGATGGGAGACCGACACCTTGGCCGCGCGCATGCTGGCGCACGCGCTGTCGCTAGGCGGATTGCCGGCGACCCATCGCCCATCGGGGCTGATGACGGCCGACTACATCGACCGCCTGGAACTGGCCGACGCCACGACCGTGTGCCTGTCCTTCTTCAGCGCCGACCCCAAAACTGCGGCGCAGACCTTCTGCCGCCGGCTGCGCCGCCGCTGGCCGCACCTGCGCGTGGTGCTGGCACTGTGGAACGCGCCGCCTGAACTCCTCGACGAGGACGCGCGCCCCGAGCTCGGCGCCGACGCCGTGGTCACTTCATTGAGCGAGGCCATGATGCAGATGGCTCACGCGCTCGGCATCGACATCGAGGCCGGTTTCCTGGCCGCGCCGGTGCCAGAGAACGACGCTATCCGCGTCGCCGCGCTGCGTGACAGCGGCCTGCTGGATGCGCGCGCCCAGCCGCTGCTGGAAGCCGTCTCGCGCCGCGTCGCGGACGTCTTCGACGTTCCGATCGCAGTGGTGTCGCTGATCGACGCGGAGCAGCAGCACGTCCCGGCGCTGTTCGGGCAGCCGCCGCAGCAAGAACAGGGCAGCGGCATAAGCGCACCCAACCCGCCCAGCCCGCGCGCGGAGGATCTGCAAATGCCGCGCGCGGCATCCTTGTGCGGCTACGTCGTTGCCAACGGTCGCACGATGGTCGTTCCCGATCTCGCGCGCGACCTGCGCTTCGCGGGCAACCCGGCGCTGAACGAGAAGGGCCTGCGCTTTTACGCCGGGGCGCCCCTGCGCGACGCCGAGCAGCATGCGCTGGGCACCTTGTGCATCCTGGACGCGCAGCCGCGCTCGCTGACGCGGCGCGAATTGGCGCTGCTGGAATCGATGGCTGACGAACTGATGACCCAGCTGCGTGCCCAGGTTTTGGCCTGGGGAGAACTGACATCCGTGGAGCCGGTTGCGACGCAGCGGCCCTCGGCAACGATCGGACAGCCTCTGCCGTCCGCAAGTTGAGAGGTCAATAAGGTGTCTCTGTTCCGCTCTTCATGGAGAAAGTCCCGTCTCGTGCTGGTCGTGGTGACGGCCGCGGCCACGCTGGCCGAATGGCAGGCGCGCCCTTGGACCGATCGTTTGCTGGAGGGGGTCGCGAGCCTGCTGAACAGCCAGTTATAGCGTGGCGTCAGGAGCGCCGACCGCCGCCACCCTGACCGGCACCGGGGCCCCCACGGCTGTCGCAATTGCAGCGGGTTCTTCCGCTTCGCGTACGGGGTCAGCACTCCGCCCGCCGGTCGGCGAATCCGTCGCCGGCGTGAGTGCCGCGGTCTTCGGCACCTCGTCTTCGGCGAGGTGGCGCATCGAGCCGAAGGTCTTGGCTCAGACCCAGGTGAATTCGGCCCCGATGAGGAAGATCTGCGCCGAGTAATACACCCACACGAACACGCCGGTCGTTAGCACGAAACCGATCAACAAGTTGAGCCAGCAATGCCCAGCACCATGCCGAACGACAGCAGCCGCGCGCGCACCAGCCCCCACAGGCCGCCAGCCCGGTTGCGCACCGGCGCACGCCAGATGCGGTCCAGCGCATCCTGAAGCTCACCGAACACCGAGGTCGCGCCGATCAGCAACACCGCCAGACCGATGACGGTCGAGAGCACACTTTGCGCCGGCTTCTCGCTGACGCTGGCCAGGATGGCCTGGACCGCCTTGACCAGTTTCAGCCACGAGGGCCGGGATTCCTTCAAAGGTTCCAGGCGCACCGGCTCGCCGATCGCGTCGCTCATGGCCATCACGGCAGCCCCGCCCGGTGCCGGGCGTCGGGCCTTGCTGAATTGGCCTCTCGGTAAGCAACAAGTTCTGCATGGAAGAACTCCTGAAATGGTCAAGGAACAACGCGCGTCTCAAGGCTGCGCCGTCGTGAAAGCCTTGGTCGTACAGGGCAAGCCGTGATCCAGCCGTTCGTACTCCGAGATGACCTGCGCGCCGAGCAGCAGCAAGGTCGCCGCCAGCTCCAGGCTGAACAGCACCGCGATCGCGGTCGTCAGCGAGCCGTAGACGGTGCCGATCTGCGACAGGGTTGCGAAGTACCACACCAGCAGGTGACGCGAGATTTCCCAGAGCACGGCTGCCACCACAGCGCCGACGAGCGCGTGCCGCAAGGACAAGCGGCCGACGGGCATCACCATGTAGATCGAGGTCAGCACAAAGATCTCGCCGCCCAGGCCCAGCAGATACAGCAGCGTGCCCGAAAGACCGCTCAGCGACCAGGTGCGCCAG
>JANMZP010000009.1:0-7474 GCA_031383435.1 Betaproteobacteria bacterium
GCAGCGTGGGCCTGGACGCCGACGTCAACCAGTTCCTGCGCGACAGCCTGAAAGCCGGCCGGCGTTTCGACGCCATCGTGCTCGACCCGCCCAAGTTCGCGCCCACCGCCGCCCACGCCGAACGCGCCGCGCGGGCCTACAAGGACATCAACCGGCTGGCCTTCATGCTGCTGGAACCGGGCGGCCTGCTGCTGACGTTTTCCTGTTCGGGCGGCATCGGGCCTGAGCTGTTCCACAAGATCGTCGCCGGCGCGGCCATCGACGCGGGTGTCGACGGTGCCATCCTGCAGCGCCTGGAAGCTGCCTGCGACCACCCGACGACGATGCTGTTCCCGGAGGGCGAATACCTGAAGGGTCTGGCGGTGTTGAAAAGTACCGGCGACCCGGCCCCGCGTCTGCGGGATTGAGGGTTGGCGGCCCCCTGGTTCCAGGGGGTGTACGACCCCTTTGAAGGCCGAGGCTGAGGCAAAAATGCAAGCGTGCTGTGCGAACAGCGTGGCGCTTTGCAGGCCTCACCCCCGACACCTTTCACCGGAGTTATCCCTTGGCCCATCCCGCAATCCAGCGCGCGTTCAGCACCCTGGCCGTCGCCGCCGCCCTGGCCACCGCGCCCGCCGCCCATGCGCTGACTTTCGTGTTCCAAGACGTCGGCAGCACACCGATGACCGCCGTGCAACTGGGTGCCTTCCAGGCCGCTGGCAACTACTGGTCCAGCAAGCTCAACGACAGCGTCACGGTCTACATGGACATCGCGTTCAACAGCCTGGGCAGCGGCATTCTGGGCAGCACCGGTGCCACCTTCACCACCGCCAACTACAGCGCCGTTCGCAGTGCCCTGGTCGGCGACGTGACGAGCGCACTGGACAGCGTGGCCGTGGCCAGCCTGCAGGCCGGCCCGGCGCTGACCTTCATGGCCACCCAGGGCGACCTGAGTTCGCGCTTCGACAACGACGGTTCGATCAACAACCGGCTGCTGGGTCTGACGACGGCCAACGCCAAGGCCTTGGGCTTCGCGACCACCACCAACGCGGCCAACCCGGACGCGGCGATCACCTTCTCGACGAACTTCGCCTTCGACTTCGACCGCAGCAACGGCACCACGGCCGGCACCTACGATTTCCTGACCGTGGCGCAGCATGAAATCGGCCATGCGCTGGGCTTCGTTTCCGGTGTCGATGACATCGACTACTGCGCGGGCCCTGCCAACGTCTGCGGCCTGCCCAACACAGTTGGCCGCTTCGAAACCGACTGGTGGTACGAGCCGCTGGACCTGTTCCGCTATTCGGCAGCCGGCGTGCTGGACGTTCGCGTCGGCGGCAGCCCTTATTTCTCAGTCGATGGCGGCAGCAGCGCCATCGAAAGCTTCTCCACCGGCAGCACCTACGGCAACGGCTACCAGGCCAGCCACTTCGGCACCAGTTCGGTCAACCTGATGCGCCCCTTCGTCAGCGCCGGCCAGGCCTATGACGCCACCGCCGCCGACCTGGCCGCCTTCGATGCCATCGGTTGGAACCTGACGGCCGCTGTGCCCGAACCCGGCACCTGGGCGCTGATGGCCGCCGGCCTGGCGGCGATGGGCCTCACCGCCCGCCGCCGTACCGCCAGCTGACCGGACGCCAGCACGCAGCACCGAAAGCGGCCTTCAGGCCGCTTTTTTCATGGCGTTGACGGGGTGATGGTGCCGGCAGCGGGCAGCGCCACCCGCGTGTCGAACTTGGCCCGCTTCACGCTGAAGAAGGCTTTCACGTTGCGCACGTTGGCGTCTTGCGTGAACAGGCGCTGCACCAGTGCGTGGTAGGCCGGCATATCGGCCACCTGCAGCACCAGCATGAAGTCGGGCCCGGGCGACACGCGGTAGAGCTGATGCACCACGCCTTCCGCCACGGCGCGGGCTTCGAAGGCCGCCAGGTGCTCGGCACCCTGGCGGTCCAGCGTCACCTCCACCAGCGCCGTCAGGCCTTCGCCCGAGTCCAGCGCCTGCAGGTTGACCAGGGCCACCCGGCGCGTGATGACGCCGCCGTCCAGCAGCCGCCGCACCCGGCGCAGCGCCGTGGCGGGCGAGGTCAGCGCGCGTTCGGCCAGGTCCTGGTTGGACAGCGCAGCGTCGTTTTGCAGCAGGTCCAGCAGGCGCAGGTCGGTGGCATCGAGATCCATGCAGAAATCTTAGGTCACAAACGGCGATGAAAACGACCGTTTATTTCGTCAGTTCATCCCGCTGGTGATTTCGAGCATTGAAGCGGTTGTTTTTGACGAAAAACGTCGAGCCGCTGGGCCTAGGATGCGCCACCCCGTTATCCAAGGACACCCCAATCATGTGTGGCATCGTCGGCGCCGTCAGCACCCGCAACATCGTTCCCATCCTGCTGGAAGGCCTGAAACGGCTGGAATACCGGGGCTACGACTCCTGCGGCGTGGCCGTGCACCAGGGCGGCGAACTGCGCCGGGCGCGCAGCACCAGCCGGGTGGCAGAACTGGAAGTGGGCATCGCGGCCGAGGGCATCGCCTCGGGCACCGGCATTGCGCACACGCGCTGGGCCACGCACGGTGCGCCGGCGGTGCACAACGCCCACCCGCATTTCTCGGCCGGCGCGCACGTCGACGCCCTGGCCACCGGCTTTGGCGAGTTCGACGGCGTGGACGCCGCAGCCCCGCGGGCCCGCATCGGCCTGGTGCACAACGGCATCATCGAAAACCACGACGAACTGCGCGTTGAACTGCAGCAGCGCGGCTATGTGTTCGCCAGCCAGACCGACACCGAAGTCATCGCCCACCTGGTGCACAGCCTGTACAGCGGCGACCTGCTGGAAGCCGTGCAGCAAGCCCTGCCGCGCCTGCGCGGGGCCTATGCCATTGCGGTGTTCTGCCGCGACGATCCGCAGCGCGTGGTGGGCGCGCGCCAGGGCTCGCCGCTGATCCTGGGCGTGGGCATGGCCGGGAACGTGGCCGGCAACACGACGGGTGCCACCGAAAACTTCCTGGCCAGCGACGCGATGGCGCTGGCCGGCGTGACCGACCAGATCGTCTACCTGGAAGAGGGCGACGTTGTTGATCTGCAATTGGGCAAGTACTGGATTTCGCAAGCCGACGGTGCCGGCCGTTACCTGCCGGTGCAACGCACGGTGCGTACCGTGCAGGCCCACAGCGGTGCGGCCGAATTGGGGCCTTATCGCCATTACATGCAAAAGGAAATCTTCGAACAGCCGCGTGCCTTGGCCGATACGCTGGAGGGCGTCGAAGGCATCAGCCCCGAACTGTTCGGCGACAGTGCCTGGCGCATCTTCAAGGACATCGACCGCGTGCTGATCCTGGCCTGCGGCACCAGTTTCTATTCGGGCAGCACCGCGCGGTATTGGCTGGAAGGCATTGCCGGCATCCCCACCACCGTGGAAGTGGCCAGCGAATACCGTTACCGCGACAGCGTGCCCGACCCGCGCACGCTGGTCGTCACCATCACGCAAAGCGGTGAAACCGCCGACACCCTGGCCGCGCTGAAACACGCGCGCAGCCTGGGCATGACGCACACGCTGACGATTTGCAATGTGGCGACAAGCGCCATGGTGCGCGAATGCGAATTGGCCTACATCACGCGGGCGGGCGTTGAAATTGGCGTGGCCAGCACGAAAGCCTTCACCACCCAATTGGCCGGTTTGTATTTGTTGACGCTGGCCCTGGCGCAAGTGCGCGGGCGTTTGAGTGACGCACAGGAAGCCCAGCAATTGAAAGCCCTGCGCCACCTGCCCGTGGCGCTGCAGGCGGTGTTGGCGCTGGAGCCGCAAATCATCGCCTGGAGCGAAGATTTCGCGCGCAAGGAAAACGCCCTGTTCCTGGGTCGCGGCCTGCATTACCCGATTGCCATGGAAGGCGCGTTGAAGCTGAAAGAGATCAGCTACATCCACGCCGAGGCCTACCCCGCCGGTGAACTGAAACACGGCCCGCTGGCCCTGGTGACCGACCAGATGCCGGTGGTGACGGTGGCCCCGAATGACGCCTTGCTGGAAAAGCTGAAAAGCAATTTGCAGGAAGTGCGCGCACGCGGCGGTCAACTGTATGTGTTCGCCGATGACGACACCCAGATCAGCAACGAACCCGGTGTGCACGTCATCCGCATGCCCGAACATTACGGCGCGTTGTCACCCATCTTGCATGTGGTGCCGCTGCAATTGCTGGCGTACCACACCGCCTGCGCGCGCGGTACCGACGTCGACAAGCCGCGCAATCTGGCGAAGAGCGTCACGGTGGAGTGAGCGCGCCTGCGAAGGCGAACCGCCCTGTGCCTCACGCCGCTCGCGGCACTTTGCCTCGCCTCAGCACCCGCGCAGGCGCAGACTGCGCCGGCGATGGCCCAGTCCGCCAGCATGCCCATGGGGCAGATGCCCAAGGGCGCGGCCTGATGGCATGTCATGAAGGCGTCGATGATGATGGGCATGGACGGCATGCAGAAGATGACGATGTCGGGCGACACCGACAAAGACTTCGCGATTGCCGAATCCCTGCCAGCGGGGTGCGCTTCAACATCAGCGCTGCAGCTTGACCATGACCGTCGCGGGGGCCGCAGACTTGTTGCTCCACATCCAGCAGTAGTCCTGATCGACCTTCGTGTCGAGGGTGTCCGTCGCGCTGGCCACGGCGGTCAGCTTCGACGGAAACACCACGTCCTTGCCAACGTGGTAATGCACGTTGAAGTCCAGTGGTGCGCTGGCCTCGAAGTTCCACCGGACCTTCAGTCCAGCAGGCAGCTTGCCGCAGACCTCGGCGAACTTTCCGGGCGCCACGCTCAGGCTGCGCTCGAAGCGCCCGTCGGCGGCCCAGGCCATGTCGATGATGTCGGCCAGCGTGCTTGGGGCCGCGGCCGAGAGTGCCATTGCAAGCGCAACGCTCGCAGCCGGGTGGCGGATGAAGCGGATGGCGGTGTGATTGGACATCAATGGTTTTCCCTCTCAGTGTCGATGCGTTGCTTCAGCATGGCGCTGTGGCCGATTCACTGGGCCGGCTGGATCTCGGTCACGATGAACTTGCCGGCGTCGTTGATGGCCTTGAACTTCACTTTGTCGCCGGCCTTCAGCTTGTCCAGCATGGCCTTGTCCTTGACGACGAAGACCATGGTCATGCCGGGCATGTCCAGGTTCTTGATGTCGGCGTGTTTGAGCGTGATCTTGCTGCCCTCCATGTCGATCTTGCGAACTTCGCCCTCCGTCATGTCGGCCGCTGTGGCAACCGCGACGGCCGCCAGCTTGTGATGCGCGTCGTTGGCTATCGCTGCCACCGGCGTCAACAGGGCCAAAGCGGAGAGGGTCAACAGGTTCTTCAGATGGGTGTTCATGGTTGGATTCCGTTCAAGGGTGAGTGGAAGGAGTGAGTGGGGGCGGGGGTTGACCGTCAGGCTTTTTTGCCGGTGGCAGCGGCCACCACCTTCACCTTGCCGACCATGCCGGCCGCATAGTGGCCGGCAATCAGGCAAGCGAAGTCGAAGTCACCGGCGCGGTTGAAGGTCCAGATGATTTCGCCGGACTTGCCGGGCGCGACATGCGCCATGTAGGGCTCGTCGTGCTCCATGGTCGGAAACTTGACCATCAGCGCCGCGTGCGCATCGAGTTCCTTCTTCGTGCCGAGCACGAACTCGTGCATCACGGCGCCAGAGTTCTTGATGACCAGTTTGACCGTCTCACCCTGCTTGACTTCCAGCTTGTCGGGCGTGAAGCGCATGGTGTCCGTCATCCTGAATTCGACGGTCCGCATGCCGGCCTTCGCATTGCCGGCGATACCCCAGTCTTTTTGCTCCTTCTTCACCGGGCCGGCCTTCATGTCGTGCGGCTTGTCGGTGTGGGCCAGGGCCAGCGACGAGGTGGCCAGCGCAGCGGCGAGCAGGATTGTCTTGATCAGTTTCATGGGTGTCCTTTTCACTGGATCGGTTGATCGCTTGTCGTTGAATCAGCCCTCACGCGTGAAATCGCGTTTGGGCCTTCGCCAGCCGTGCAACGCCTTCCGGCGTCGCATGTGCGGGCTCAGTGGCCAGAGTGCCCGCCGGCAGGCTTGCGAATCTTGACTTCGGTCTCGGTAGCCGGCTTGGCCAGCGGCGGCATCGAGCCCGTGCCTTCGGCCTTGAAACGCGCCGGGTCGGGCAGGGTGCCGGTGAACTCGTAGGCCACGGTGCCGGGCGGGTGCTGGTACCAACCGGGGTCCTTGTAGTCGCCAGCCTTCTGGTCCTTGCGTACCTTCACAACGCTGAACATGCCGCCCATGCCGACAGCGCCGAAGGGCCCGGTGCCGGTCATCATCGCGGCGGTGTTGTCGGGCAGCGGCATCGCCATCTCGGTCATGTCCTTCATGCCGCGTTCGCCCATCACCATGTAGTCCGGGATCAGCTGGGTGATCTGCTTGGCGACACCGCGGTGGTCCACGCCGATCATCGTGGGCACGTTGTGGCCCATTGCGTTCATCGTGTGGTGACTCTTGTGGCAGTGGAAGGCCCAGTCGCCTTCTTCGTCGGCCAGGAAGTCGAGCTGGCGCATCTGGCCGACGGCCACGTCGGTGGTCACCTCGTATTGGCGCGCACTCTTCGGCGTCGGCCCGCCGTCGGTGCCGGTGACCAGGAACTCGTGCCCGTGCAGGTGGATCGGGTGGTTCGTCATCGTCAGGTTGCCGATGCGGATGCGCACCTTGTCGTTCTTCCTCACCACCAGCGGGTCGATGCCGGGAAAGATGCGGCTGTTCCAGCTCCACAGGTTGAAGTCCAGCATCGTCATGATCTTCGGCGTGTAGGCACCCGGGTCGATGTCGTAGGCGTTGAGCAGGAACACGAAATCGCGGTCCACCTCGTCGATGAGCGGGTGTTTGTTCTTTGGATGCGTGATCCAGGAGCCCATCATGCCCATCGCCATCTGCACCATCTCGTCGGCATGCGGGTGGTACATGAAGGTGCCGGGCCGCCGCGCGACGAACTCGTAGACATAGGTCTTGCCCGGCGGGATGCCCGGCTGGTTCAGGCCCGTGACGCCGTCCATGCCGTTGGGCAGGCGCTGGCCGTGCCAGTGGATGCTGGTCAGCTCACCGAGTTTGTTGGTGACGAAGATGCGCACCCGGTCGCCTTCCACCACCTCGATCGTCGGCCCCGGGCTCTGGCCGTTGTAGCCCCACAGGTGCGCTTTGAAGCCTTCGGTCATCTCGCGCACCACCGGCTCGGCCACCAGGTGGAACTCCTTGACGCCGTTGTTCATGCGCCAGGGCAGGGTCCAGCCGTTCAGCGTCACCACGGGGTTGTAGGGCCGGCCGGTGTTGGGCACCAGCGGCGGCATGGTGTCGGGCTTGGTCTGGATCACCGGTTCGGGCAGGGCGGCCATCGCCACCTTGCTGACCGAGGCGGCGGCAGCGACTGCCGTGATGGCACCCAAACTCGCTCCAGCGCCGAGCATCTTGCGTCGGGACAGCATGTGCTTTTCAATCATGGGGACGTCCTTCATGTTCAATGTCCTGCGCC
>JANMZP010000048.1:0-31578 GCA_031383435.1 Betaproteobacteria bacterium
CGGCTGGGCAGTTACCTGCGTGCCGGCACCGAAAACCCGGCGCTGGTGCAGGCCTTCGGCGTCAACGTGCCAATGATGGTGATGCTGACCTACGGTGCCGGCGCCGGCCTGGCCGCAATGGCCGGCGTGCTGGCCGCGCCCATCATCCAGATCACGCCGCTGATGGGCAGCAACCTGATCATCATCGTCTTCGCGGTGGTCGTCATCGGCGGCATGGGTTCCATCCTGGGCAGCATCCTCACCGGCCTGGCTTTGGGCCTGGTCGAAGGTCTGACGAAGGTGTTTTATCCAGAGGCGTCCAGCATCGTGGTCTTCGTGATCATGGCCATCGTGTTGATGATCCGGCCTGCCGGCTTGTTCGGGAAAGAAAAGTAATGGGTGCTGTCTCGGAAGCCTCGCTGTCCCGCTACTCGCGCCTGGCCTGGTTGGCCGGCCTGGCGGTGCTGGTGGCCGCGCCCTTCATCGGCCTGTACCCCGTCTTCATGATGAAGGCGCTGTGTTTCGCCATCTTCGCCTGCGCCTTCAACCTGCTGCTGGGCTACACCGGGTTGCTGTCCTTCGGTCATGCGGCCTACCTGGGCGCGGCGGCCTACATCACCGGCTGGCTGGTGCGTTCGGCCGGCTGGTCGCCCGAACTGGGCATTCTGGCCGGCGCGCTGACCGGCACGGTGCTGGGCGCGCTGGTGGGCCTGATTGCCATCCGCCGCCAGGGCATCTACTTCGCGATGATCACGCTGGCCATGGCGCAGATGATCTATTTCGTCTGGCTGCAGGCGCCGTTCACCGGCGGTGAAGACGGCCTGCAGGGGGTGCCGCGCGGCAAGCTCTTCGGTCTGATTTCGCTGCAGAGCGACATCGCCATGTACTTCCTGGTGCTGGCGGTTTTCGTGGCCGTCTTCCTGGCCATCATCCGCATCGTGCATTCCCCGTACGGGCAGGTGCTGAAGGCCATCCGCGAAAACGAGCCGCGCGCCATTTCACTGGGCTACGACGTCGACAAGTACAAGCTGCTGGCCTTCGTGCTGAGCACCACGCTGGCCGGCCTGGCCGGCGCGCTGAAGACGCTGGCGCTCGGTTTCGCGACGCTGAGCGATGCCCACTGGTCGCTGTCGGGTGAAGTCGTGCTGATGACGCTGCTGGGCGGCATGGGCACCTTCGCCGGCCCGGTGCTGGGGGCCTTCACCATCATCGGGCTGCAGAACTTCCTGGCCGACCGCGTGGGTTCCTGGGTCACGGTCATCATCGGCGTGATCTTCGTGCTGTGCGTGGTGGGCTTTCGCCGCGGCTTCGTGGGCGAGTTGCTGGCCTGGCAACGGCAGCGCCAGCAGGCGGGCAAGTAAAGCCCGCCACTACCCGCTCTACCCGCGCTACCCGCTCCACCCGCTCTACCCGCTCTACCCGCTCTACCCGCTCTACCCGCTCTACCCGCTCTACCCGCTCTACCCAGCCGAACCTTGCCCGCACCTGCTGCGCCCGTTGCAAGGCCCGCAAGCCCGAATTGGCCGCGCCCACCTTGTACAGGCCGCTCAGCACCTCGCCCAGGAGCATCAGGTTCTCCGGGTTGTCGTCGACGATCAGTACCGTTTGTTGCTGCATGAGGCTGAACTGAAGTCGTGGGTATCCGCAGCCGGCGTATCGGCCCTGCCGGCCCCGCATGGAGTCCACAGCGACCCGCCCCCCCCCCAAGGCTTTGGTCTCAATTTCGGCACACACCGGTCGATAGCTGCAGCATGACCCTCAGTCGCTTGCTGTTGTTGTGCCCCTTGTTTGCCGCGCTGACGCCCCTGGCTGGTGCCGCCCGTGCCGCCGTGGTCGAGGTGCAGGCGCAGGGCAGCGACGGCAAGGCGCTGCCCGAAACCGTGGTGTTCCTGGAGTCGCGCGAGGCCAGGGCCGCCGCGCGGCCGATGGGTGGCGTCGAAATCGAACAGGACAAGCGGCGCTTCACGCGGCGCGTGTCGGTGGTCACGGTGGGCAGCGAAGTGGCCTTTCCGAACCGCGACTCGGTGCGCCACCACGTCTACTCGTTCTCACCGGCCAAGACCTTCGAGCTGAAGCTGTACGCCGGCAAGCCGGCCAACCCGGTGCTTTTCGACAAGGCCGGCATCGCGGTGCTGGGCTGCAACATCCACGACAGCATGGTGGCCTGGGTGGTGGTGGTGGAAACGCCGCACCATGGTGTGGCCGACGCCAGCGGCGCGCTGCGCCTGGACCATGTGCCGCCCGGCAGCTACCGCCTGCGCAGCTGGCACCCCGGCCTGCCGCCCGGCGCGCCGGCCGCCGACGAAACGCTGCTCGTCGGGGCCAGCGGTGCGCAAGTCCGCATCAGGCTGCCGCTGGCAGCCGGCGCCTTGTGAACCCGCCACAGATACACGGGGCCGACACGCTGCACGCCTGGCTGCGGCGCTGCTGGCCGCAGCGTCTGTCGTCGCGCATCGTGGCGCTGTTTCTGGGCCTGCTGCTGGCCGTGCAGCTGGCCGCTTTCGGTCTGGTGCACTGGAGCATCGACCGCAATGCGCGCGCGCAGATCGTGCGCGACCTGGAAGTCGGCGAGCGCGTCTGGGCGCGCCTGCTGGCCCAGCGCGCCGCCCGGCTGACCCTGGGTGCCTCGGTGCTGGCCGCCGACTTCGGCTTTCGCGCGGCCGCCGTCTCGGGCGACACCGAAACCCTCAGCTCGGCGCTGGACAACCACGGCCAGCGCATCGGTGCCACGCTGAGCGCCATGCTGACGCCCGACCTGCAGCCCCGCGCCCTGGGCGAATCGGCCGACCGCCTGGCGCTGCAGGCGCTGGGTCCGCTGGCCGCCAAGCTGGCCGGCCAGGCCAGCACGCTGGCGGTGCTGAGCGGCAAGCCCTACCAGCTGGTGATGGTGCCGATGAAAGCGCCGCAACTGGTGGGCTACATCGTGATGGGCTTTCCGCTCGACCCCGCCCTGGTCGAGGCGATGAAGGGCGTGTCGGGCCTGGACGCGGTGCTGCTGACCCGCGCGGCCGACGGCAGCGAACGCGTGGCATTGGGCACCCTGCCGACCGACCTGACGGCCTTGCTGGCAGCCGGTCCGGCCCGCCTGGGCCGCGGGGGCGCTGGCGCGCCCGGCAGCGACATCACCCTGCCCAAGCTGGGCGCGCAGGTGCTGCGCAGCATCGAAGAAATACCGGCTGCCGACAGCGCGCTGGGCGGCCTGCGCACGGTGCTGCTGCGTTCGGTGGACGAGGCCGTGGCACCCTACCGCGAACTGCAGACCCGGCTGGCTTTGCTGAACCTGCTGGGTCTGCTGGTGGCTGGCACGGCCAGCGTGTTCACTGCACGCCGCATCACCACGCCGCTGCGCTCGCTGGTGCGGGCCACCGAAACCATGGGCCGGGGCGACTTCAGCCAGGCCCTGGAACACGCCGAGCGGCACGATGAGATCGGCGAGCTGTCGCGCGCCTTCGAACAGATGCGGGTCAGCATCGCCAGCCACCAACAGGCCGTCCACCAACTGGCCTACTGGGACCGCCTGACCGGCCTGCCCAACCGGGCGCAGTTCCGCGACGCCGTGCGCAAGGCCATCACCCTGGCCAGCGACACCCCCGGCGGCGGCGTTCGCCCCATCGCCATCGTGATGCTCGACCTGGACCGCTTCAAGCACGTCAACGACGTGCTGGGCTGTGCCTTCGGCGACCGCCTGCTGAAGGGTGTGGCCGAGCGTTTGCTGCGCCAAAGCGTGCGCGAAGGTGACCTGGTGGCGCGGCTGTCGGGCGACGAATTCGCGCTGCTGCTGCCCAACACCGACGAGGCCGCCGCGGTGGCCGTGGCCGAGCGTGTGGCCGACGTTTTCCAGTTGCCGATGACCCTGGACGACCACACCGTGGACCTGGCCGCCGGCTTCGGCGTGGCCTGCTGGCCGGCCCACGCGGCCGACGCCGACACCCTGATCAACCGTGCCGAAGTGGCCATGTACAGCGCCAAGCGCAAGAGCGGCGCGACCCAGGTCTACGACGCCGCCATCGACGCCGGCAGCGCGCGCAGCCTGTCGCTGCTGTCGGAGCTGCGCCGGGCGGTCGAGAACGACGAATTGCGCCTGTTCCTGCAGCCCAAGATCGACCTGCGCACGGGCACCTTCATCGGCGCGGAATCGCTGGTCCGCTGGCAGCACCCGGCGCGCGGCATGGTGCCGCCGATGGACTTCATCCCCTTCGCCGAACAGACCGGCTTCGTGCGCCACTTGACGCTGTGGATGCTGGAAGCCACAGCCCGGCAATGGCGCAGCTTGAGCGAGCTGGGACTGAAGAGCGTGTCGGTCAACCTGTCCACGCGAGACCTGCTGGACCAGGAACTGCAGAACAAGGTCGAACGCATCCTGCGCCGCCACGGCATGCCGCACGCGGCGCTGTGCCTGGAGATCACCGAAAGCGCCATCATGGACGAGCCGCAGCGCGCGCTGGCCACGCTGAACGCGCTGAGCGAAGCCGGTTTCAAGCTGTCCATCGACGACTTCGGCACCGGCTATTCGTCGCTGGCTTACCTGAAACGCCTGCCGGTCAGCGAGCTGAAGATCGACCGCAGTTTCGTGATGGCGATGGAGCAGGACGTGGACGACGCCAAGATCGTGCGCAGCACCATCGACCTGGCCCACAACCTGGGCCTGAGCGTGGTCGCCGAAGGGGTGGAAAACGCCACCGTTCTGCGCCTGCTGGCCGAACTGCAGTGCGACCAGGCCCAGGGCTACCACATGAGCCGCCCGCTGCCGGCGGCCGAGATGACGGCTTTCGCAGCCCGCTGGCGGGCCCTGCAGCCGGCCTAGTTCGGCTGCTGCGCGTTCAGTGCGTTCAGCGCACTCAGTGCGCTCAGCGCGTTCAGCGCGTTCGGCGCATGCACCAGCGGCGCAACGCAGCCTGCAGCTTGTCGGCGTCGATGGGCTTGGTGAGGAAATCGTTCATGCCGGCGCGCAGCGCCTCTTCGCGTTCCGTCACCAGCGCGGCGGCGGTCAGGGCGATGATGGGCAGCGGCAGGGGCGGTGGCAGAGACGGACTGGGCGGCGGACTGAGCGGCGGACTGAGCGGCGGGCTGGACGGCGGGCTGCTGCCGGCGGCCTCCAGCGCCTGCAGGGCGCCGCTGGCTTCCAGTTCGCGCAGGGCGCGCGTGGCCTCGTGACCGCTCATCACGGGCATCTGCACATCCATCAGCACGGCGTCGAATGGCCGGCCTGCGGCGGCGGCACGCTGCACCGCGGCCACGGCTTCACGGCCGTCCAGGGCCTGCGTCACCACCACACCCCAGCGTTCCAGCAGGGCCGCAGCAATCATCATGTTGACGGCATTGTCTTCGGCGATCAGCACGCGCAAGCCGTTCAGCGAGGGGCTGCTGTCCGGCGCGGCGGTGGCCACGACCTGGGGCAGCTCGCCAGCGGGCTGCGGCGTGCTGGGCAAGGTGTGCGGCAGCGCCGGCAGCGGCAGTTCCACCCAGAACACACTGCCCTGGCCTTCGCGGCTGTCGGCACCCACGCGGCCGTCCATCAACACGGCCAGTTCCTGGCAGATGGACAGGCCCAGACCGGTGCCGCCGAAGCGCCGCGTGATGGAGTCGTCGGCCTGCGAGAAAGGCTTGAAGAGTTTGGCCATGGTGGCCACCGAGATGCCCGGCCCGGTGTCCTGCACCTCGATGCGCACCAGCGGGCTGGCCGCGCCACCGGGCCGCCGCGCGCGCACCCAGATGGTGCCCTGCGGGGTGAACTTGATGGCGTTGGCGAGGTAGTTGTTGACGATCTGGCGCACCCGCAGCACGTCGCCGAGTACCGGGCCTTGCACGGAAGCGTCAAGCTGCACGCGCAGCGACAGCGAGCGCCCTTCGGCCAGCACCGCACAGGTCCGCTGCAGGGCCTGCAGTTCAACCGACAGCTCGAAGGGGGCCACCTCGATGGGCAGCTTGCCGGCTTCGATGCGCGACAGGTCGAGGATGTCGCTGATGATGGCCGCCAGCGTCTGCGCGCTCTGTTCGATCTGGTCCAGGTAGCGCGACCGTTTATCGGACGCCAACTGGTCGTCGCGGGCCAGCCGGGCCAGGCCGATCAGCGCGTTCAGCGGCGTGCGCAGCTCGTGGCTGGTGTTGGCCAGGAAAGCGCTCTTGGCGCGGCTGGCCGACTCGGCCTGGTCGCGGGCCCGGGCCAGCGTCTGTTCGAACTGGCGCCGCTCGCTGACGTCTTCGACGATCCAGATGGCACCGCCCTCGACCGGCCGCGCGGGGTCGACCACGCGGCCGCGGATGCTGGCGGTGAAGGTGCTGCCGTCGGGCCGCTGCCCGGTGCGCTCCAGCGCCACGGGCTCGCCACGGGCCAGCGCGGCGTACAGGGTCTCGCGCACCTGGTCGAGGTCGGGTGCGGGCGGCCACAGCACCTTGGTTTCGCGGCCGAGCAGTTCGCCGGCGGGCCAGCCAAAGATCTGCTCGAAGTGCCGGTTGACCAGCACCAGCCGCTGCTGCCGCGTCACCGCGATGCCCACCGAGGCATTCAGCAGAATGGCCTCGCGCTCGAGCCGCGCGCGTTCCGTCTCGGTCACGTCGCGGGCGTTGATGACCAAGTAGTCGCGGTGCTCCATGACGAATCGTGCCGCCGAGACGACCATCGAAAACTGGGTGCCCGCCTTGTTGACGAAAACCACCGGCAGGTCGCTCACTGCGCCTTCACGGCGCAGCAGGTCGTTGAAGTCGTTGCAGGCGTCGTCGCTGCCCCAGACGCCCAGTTCGATGGCCGTGCGGCCGACGGCCTCGGCCGCCGTCCAGCCGCTGATGCGCTCGAAGCTGCGGTTGACCATCGCATAGCGGCCGGTGACCACGTCGGTCAGCATGATCAGGTCGGGGCTGGTGGCGACCAGGTGCGACAGCATGGCTTCGCTGCGGCGCACCGCTTCTTCAGCGGCCAGCCGCTCGGTGTCGTCGACGTAAATGGCCAACGTGGCCGGGCCGCCCTCGGCGTCGACGCGCACGCTGGTGGCGCGCACGGCCACGCGGCGGTCGGGTGGCAGGCGCAATTTGAAATCGGTGACCGGCAGCGCCGTGCCCAGCGGCTGACCGTGCAGCAGGTCCACGCGGCGGCGGGCGCGTTCGCGCGAATCGCCGCTTTCGTAGCAGCTGAGCAGGTCGGTGTCGGCCATCGCGTCCAGGCTGGGCTGGCCGAACAGGGCCAGCGCGGCGGCGTTGGCGTCGATGACCTGGCCACTGCGGTGCAGCACCAGCGGTGTCGGGATGCGCGAAAACAGCTCGCGGTAGCGCGTCTCGGTGGCCGCCAGCAAAGCCTGCGCCTCTTGTTCGGCGGTGATGTCGCGCACCACGCCCCAGTAGCCGATGAAGATGCCGGTGCGGTCGAAGCGGGGTTCGCCGCTGGCCCGGTACTGGCGCGCCTCGCCGCTGCGGCCGGTCCAGCGGAAGGCGATGTCGCGGAAGGGCTGGCGCTCGTCCAGACAGGCCAGCAGCAGGTCCAGTGCGTCGGCCTCGCTGTGCCAATGCGGCAGGTGCCAGGGCACCACGCCCAGACCGCTGGCGGCGGTCAGCGGGCTTTTCGTGCCGGTCTGGTCGGCGGCAGCGGTCAGGCGGTACTGCGGGTCAATTTCCCAGTAGCCGTCCACCGCCAGCGCCAGCAGGCCGCGAAAGCGCTGTTCGCGGTCTTCGGCGGTGCGCCGCGCCAAGGTCAGCAAGCGCGACACGATCATGCCGCCGGTCAGGCCCACGGCCGTGGCAATCAACAGCACGCCCAGTTGCAGCAGCACGGGTGTGGCCCAGGGCGACGGCCCGGCGGCCGGTGCCCCGCCCAGCGCAACCCCGATGAACAGCAGGGCGGACGTGGCGGCCAGGAACACGCCGGCCTGCCAGCCCGAGGCGGCGCACAGCAGGCAGACCAGCAGGCCGATGCCGGCCAGGCCCGGCATGGCCAGGCCCCAGCCCAGCACCATGCCCGTGCCCAGCAAGGCCACCACCAGGGCCACGTGCACCGCCGTCAAGGCCATGTGCAGGCCGCGGTCGGGCAGCCGGGTGGCCCCCAGTGCCAGCAGGGCCAGCACCGTGAAGGCGGCCACGCTGGACGCCGGCAGCGGCGCCAGGCCCAGGGTGGCCACCACCAAGGGCACCATGCCGGCACAGGCCACCGCCGTGGCCCACAGAAACCCGCGCGCCAAGGCCGCACGGACAGCCGGTTCGGCCCGGCCGGGGGTGGCCCACAGGCCATTGCCGCCCAGCGCCGAGGTGGCCGCGCCGGGGTCATCCAGGGGCTGACTCGGCCGGTAGGGGCGCTGGAACGCCTCCTGCTCGGCCAGCTCGTGGGCGTTCATCAGCATGTCATGCGGTGGGGCGTGCCTGCTGCAGCTGCGCGCGCGTGGCCAGCGCCACCTGGCGGGCGGCGGTGGCGAAATCGACCCCGCCTTCGCTGCTGCCCCCGGCGTACAGCACCGCGCGCGACGAACTGACCATGATCGGCCCGCCGGCCCGCCAACCGGCCCGCACCGTGGCTTCGGCGTCACCGCCTTGCGCGCCGATGCCCGGTATCAGCAGCGGCAATGTCGGGGCCAGCGCACGCACCCGCGCCACTTCGGCCGGGTAGGTGGCACCCACCACCAGGCCCAACTGGCCACCGCCGCGCTGGGCGTTCCATGGACCGGCGGCCAGGCGGGCAATCCGCTCGTACACCAACTCGCCGTCGAGCAGCATCTGGGCTTGCAGGTCGCTGCCGCCGGGGTTGCTGGTGCGGCACAGCAGGATCAGGCCCTTGCCGGTCCACTTCATATAGGGCTCGATGGAGTCCAGCCCCATGAAGGGCGACAGCGTCACCGCGTCGGCACGGTAGCGCTCGAAGGCTTCGCGGGCGTACTGCCCGGCGGTGGCCCCGATGTCGCCGCGCTTGGCGTCCAGGATCACCGGCACGCCCGGCGCGGTGGCGTGGATGTGATGGATCAAGCGTTCCAGCTGGTCCTCGGCGCGTTGCGCGGCGAAGTAGGCGACCTGCGGCTTGTAGGCGCAAACCGCGTCTTTCGTGACCGCGACGATGGCCGCGCAGAAGTCGAAGATCTTCGATGCGTCGTCGGCCCAGGCACCGGGAAACCGGGCCGGCTCGGGGTCGAGGCCGACGCACAGCATCGACGCGTTGGCGGTCTGGGCCGCCACCAGCTGGGCACGGAAGTCGGCGACCACGGCGCTCAGGCCTTCCAGCGTTGCGCCAACGATTCCGCCAGTCCGGTGTAACGGGCCGGCGTCATGGCCAGCAGCCTTTGCTTGTCTTCATCCGGCAACGCCAGGCCGCGGATGAAACCCTGCATCAGTGCCTGCGTGATCGGTTGCCCGCGGGTGAAGGTTTTGAGCTGGTTGTAGGGGTCGGGCAGGCCGTGGCGGCGCATCACCGTCTGCACCGGTTCGGCCAGCACTTCCCAGGCGTTGTCCAGGTCGGCGGCCAAGGCGGCGGCGTTGACTTCCAGCTTGTCCAGCCCACGGCTCAGGCTGTCGCAGGCCAGCAGCGTGTAGCCCAGGGCCACGCCCATGTTGCGCAGCACGGTGCTGTCGGTCAGGTCACGCTGCCAGCGGCTGACCGGCAGCTTGTGGCTCATGTGCCCCAGCAGCGCGTTGGCCAGGCCGAAATTGCCTTCGGCGTTCTCGAAGTCGATCGGGTTGACCTTGTGCGGCATCGTCGACGAACCGACTTCACCCGGCTTCACGCGCTGCTTGAAGTAGCCCAGTGAGATGTAGCCCCAGACGTCGCGCGACCAGTCGATGAGCAGGGTGTTCGCACGGGCTATCGCATCAAACAGCTCGGCCATGTAGTCGTGCGGTTCGATCTGGATCGTGTACGGGTTGAAGCTCAAACCCAGGCGTTCTTCAACCACCTGGCGGCTGAAGGTTTCCCAGTCGAAACCGGGGTAGGCCGCCAGGTGCGCGTTGTAGTTGCCCACCGCGCCGTTCATCTTGGCCAGCAGCGGCACAGCGGCGATGCGCGAGCGCGCCGTGGCCAGCCGCGCGGCGACGTTGGCCACTTCCTTGCCCACCGTGGTGGGGCTGGCGGTCTGGCCGTGGGTGCGGCTGAGCATGGGCAGCGCCGCGAAGGTGTGGGCCATGGCGGTCAGCTTGGCCTGCAGCAGGTCCAAAGCGGGCAACAGCGCGGTCTGCCGCGCGGCCTGCAGCATCAGCGCATGGCTGGTGTTGTTGATGTCTTCGCTGGTGCAGGCGAAGTGCACGAATTCACCGGCGCGCTCCAGTTCGGGGTTGCCCTTGAAGCGCGACTTGATCCACATTTCGACGGCCTTGACGTCGTGGTTGGTGGTCTTCTCGATGTCCTTGATGGCCTGCGCGTCGGCTTCGCTGAAGCGCACGACCAGCGAACGCAGCAGGCCGCGGGCGGCTTCGCTGAGCGGCGCGAATTCGGCGAAACCGGCGTCGGACAGCGCCATGAACCATTCCACTTCGACCTGCACGCGGTGGTGCATCAGGCCGTACTCAGAGAGCAAGGGGCGCAGCGTGCCCAGTTTGCTGGCGTAGCGGCCGTCCAGCGGCGACAGGGCGGTGAGAAGCGAAAAAGTCATCCCCGATTCTAGGCGGCACCACCCTGCTTGCCGCCGCCTTGGGGCCCCCTTGCTCGGGCGTTGCCTTCCCGACCTCAGGCCGGTGTCAAGCCAGCATCGACCACAGCGCCACGCCGGTCAGCGCCACGCCCAGCACCACGGCATACAGGGTGCCGATGACCGCCACCCGCAGCAGGCGCGGCCACCAGCGGCCGCCGTAGACGCGGCGCATGGCCAGCCAGGTGTAGACCGGCAGGGCCATCATGGCGGCCACGCGCAGCGGCGTCACGCCGCTGACGGCTGGCAGCAGCATCAGCAGCCAGAAGGCGTGCACATGCAGCGCGAACACCAGGTGTTCGGTGTAACGCAGGCACCGGCTGCGGTAGACCCACAGGTGCCACAGCGCGAAGGTGGGCAGCAGCAGGAACATCGCGCCGCCCAGGTTGCCCACGGCGCGGTCTTTCAGGTCGTCGATCTCGCGCGCCAGGGCCTTGGGGTCGGTGCTCATGCGGCGCTCCATGCGCTTGCACACCCAGTCGGGCATGTCGGTGCAATAGAAGGCGCCGTCCTTGGTGCCGATGCCCTTGCGATCCTCACCCAGACCCACGATGGTGAAGTCGCGCAATTCCTGCGCGGCGTCGGTGGTGTCCAGCTTCAACTGCATGCTGGCGCTGCCCGCGCCGAACAGGCGAAAGAGCAGCAACACCAGCACGCTGATCGTCAGGTACAGGCGCAGTGGCAGCACGTAATGCTTGCGCCGGCCGGCCAGGTACTGGCGGGTCAGTTCACCGGGCTTGAACAGCAGCAGCTTCAGCGTGCGCCACAGCGCGCCTTCGGTGCTGAAGTAGGCGCCGCCGAACTGCTGCGCGAATTCCATCAGGCGCGGCGCGCGCAGCCGCGTTTCCTGCCCGCAGACCGGGCAGAAACGGGCCGGTGCCAGCGGGCTGCGGTCGGCCAGGGGCTCGCTGCAATTCAGGCAGATGGGGTGCATGCCCGCACGGTAGCGCAAGGCGCTACCGCCCTGCGCTACGTTCAGACCCGACGGCGCGCCGCGTCGGGTTGCAGCACTGGATTCAAGCGCAGGGCCGCAAGCGCCGAAAACCCGCCATGCACAACCTCAAGCCCGACCACCTGCATTCCTGGGGCCAGCAGTCCATGACCGCCCCCCAACCCCTGGCGGCCTTGAGCCATGCCGTGCTGCAACTGCACCGCGGCAGCCGTGAATGGCCATCGGCCAGCTTCACCAGCCGGGCCTGCGAACTGCTGGCCACGGTGGTGGCCTTTGACGCCTGCCTGTGGGGCAGTGTGGCGGCCGACGCGCCGGCCGGCAGCGCGCCGGCCCTGCACAGTCTGCACACGCAAGGGCTCAGCGAACACGCGCTGGCGCTGTGCCTGGCCGGCGACGGCCAGCCGCCCGTGCTGCAAGCCACCCAGATCGAACCGCTGGCCGCGCGCCGGGTGATCCTGCAACTGTGGCGCCATGCCGATGCAGCGCCGCCGCTGCCCGGTGACGACCAGGCCCTGCAATTCCTGATGCCCCACCTGGTGGAAGCGCAGCGCGAAAACCGCCTGAGCCGCGCCCACGCGGGTGATGAACAAACGCCGGCCCGGCGCAGCCACGCGCTGTGCGACGCCGACGGCCTGCTGCAGCAGGTGGACGAGCAAGGTCTGGCCCTGCTGCGCACCGAATGGCCGCGCTGGTCCACCACGCGGCTGCCCGAACCGCTGGCTGAGGCAGCAGCCCTGGCGATGGCCACCAACGGCGACGACGCCCCGGTGGCCGCAGCGCCCTTCCACGGCCGCCAGATCACCGTGCTGATGGCGCGCAGCGGCGGCTTGCTGCTGCTGGCAGTGCGCCGCCGCGCGGCGGTGGACCGGCTCAGCGCGCGCCAGCGCGACATCGCCCTGCTCTACGCCGACGGCCACACCGGGCCGCAGATTGCCAGCCAGTTGGGCCTGGCACCGTCCACCGTGAACAACCACCTGGGCGTGGTCTTCAAGAAGCTGGCGGTCAGCAACAAGGTGCAGCTGCTGAACGCGATGCGCGGGCGGGTGGCGGACTGAAGCCGTGCGGCGCTGCGCCCCGGCGGTCATGAAGCCCGGTAACGTGCCCCGCTAGCATCGCCAGCATGGCCCCGAACGACCCGTCCACCGCTGCCGCCTGGCACCTCTTCACCCGCCTGGGCGAGGCCCAGTTGCTGTTGCCAGCTGCCGCTGTGGTGGTGGGGCTGCTGCTGCGTGAACCGACGGCGGCCACCGGCCCCGACCCGCGCCGGCTGGCCCTGCAGTGGCTGCTGCGACTGGCTGCCGCTGCCGCGCTGACCACGGCCAGCAAGCTGGCCTTCATCGGCTGGGGCCTGGGTTCGGCCGCGCTCGACTTCACCGGCGTGTCGGGCCACACCGCCTTGGCCGCCGCCGTCTACCCCTTGTTGCTGGCCGCTGCCGTGCCCGCCGCGTGGCCGCTGGCACGCCAGGCCGGCGCGCTGGCCGGCGTCGCCCTGGCCCTGGCCGTGGGTCTGTCGCGCCTGATGGTCGACGCGCACTCGGTGTCCGAGGTGCTGACCGGTGTGCTGGTCGGCGGCTGGGCCGGCGCGCTGGCCTTCCGCCTGCGCCGGCTGCAGCCGCATTTCGGCGTCTGGCTGGCACCGCTGGTCGGCCTGTGGTTCGTGAGCATGCCCGTGATCGCGCCGCCCTCGCAGTCGCATGCGATGGTCACGCGGCTGGCGCTGGCCTTGTCGGGGCAAGCCCTGCCGCACACGCGGCAGCAGCTGCGGGCGCGGCTTCAGTCGGCCGGTGCGCCGTCGGCCACCACGGCGTTGCTCTCGGCCACGGTGATCGGACCCTTGCCGCTGTAGCGGTCCAGCGCCAGGTAAATCACCGGCGTGATGTAGAGCGTGATGGCCTGGCTGAAGACCAGGCCGCCCACCACGGCCAGGCCCAGCGGCTGGCGCAATTCAGCCCCGGCACCGATGCCCAGCGCAATCGGCAAGGCGCCCATCAAGGCCGCCAGCGTGGTCATCATGATCGGCCGAAAACGCAGCACGCAGGCTTCGTGGATGGCCTGTTCGGGCGTCATGCCGTGGTGGCGCTGCGCGTCCAGCGCGAAGTCGATCATCATGATCGCGTTCTTCTTCACGATGCCGATCAGCAGCAGGATGCCGATGGTCGCGATCAGCGTCAGGTCCTGCCCGAAGATCATCAGCGTGAGCAGCGCGCCCACCGCCGCCGACGGCAAACCGGCCAGGATGGTCAGCGGGTGGATGTAGCTTTCGTACAGCACGCCGAGCAGCACGTAGATGACCAGCAGCGCGGCCACGATCAGGATCGCCTGGCCGCCCTGGGTGTCCTTGAACACCGCCGCGTCGCCGCCGTATTTGGCGATGATCGAAGCCGGCATGCGGATGGTTTCGCGCAATTCGTCGATCTTCGCGGTGGCGTCGCCCAGGGCGGTGCCGGGTGCCAGGTTGAAGGAGACCGTGACGGCCTGCAACTGACCGACGTGGTTGATCGACGTGGCCCCCACCGCGCGTTCCACCGTGGCGAAGGCCGACAGCGGCACCAGCGTGCCGTTGCTGCTGCGCACGAAGATGTTGTTGAAGGCCCCTTCGTCGCGCTTGGCTTCGGGGGCCACCTCCATGATCACCTGGTAGCTGTCGGTGGGCAGGTAGATGGTCGACACCTGGCGCTCACCGAAAGCGCTGTACAGCGCGCTGCGGATGGCGTCGATGCTGACGCCCAGCGTGTTCGCGCGGTCGCGGTCGATCTTCAGATTGGCCTGCAGCGCGCGCAGCTGGCTGTCGCTGCTGACGTCGCGGAACATCGGGTCGGCGCGCAGCCTGTCTTGCAGCTTGCCGGCCCAGTCGCCCAGCTCGTCGGCGCGCACGCTTTGCAGGATGTACTGGTACTGGGCCTTGCTTTGGCGGCCGCCGAGCTGCAGGTTCTGCACCGGGCGCATGAAGACGTTCAGGCCGGCCACGTCGCGGAACTTACGGCGCAGGCCTTCGACCACCTGCTTCATCGGCTGGCGCTCGGCGCGGTCTTTCAGCGTGATGAACATGCGGCCGGTGTTCTGCGAACCCTGGCCGCCGTTGAAGGAACTGACGGCCAGCACGTTCGGGTCGCTGCGGGCAATCAGTGCGGCGCGTTCCTGCAACTGCACCATGGCCGGGAACGAGGTGTCTTCGGCCGATTCGGTCTGCGCCTGGATCTGCCCGATGTCTTCTTCCGGGAAGAAGCCCTTGGGGATGACCATGAACAGCCACACCGTGGCGATGAAGGTCAGCAGGGCCACCAGCAGCACGAACTTGCGGTGGCGCAGCGCCAGGTCCAGGGTGCGCGTGTAGCCGCCCAGCGTGGCGTTGAAGCCGCGCTCGAAGGCCCGCACGACGAGGCCCGGCTTCTTCTTGTGTTCGTCGTCGGTCAGGAAGCGGCTGGCCAGCATCGGCACCAGGGTCAGCGAGACGAAGGCCGAGACCAGGATCGACAAACCCACCACCACGGCGAATTCGTGGAACAGCAGGCCGATGACGCCGGGCATGAAGAAGATGGGGATGAACACCGCCACCAGCGACAGCGAAATGCTGACGATGGTGAAGCCCACCTCGCGCGCGCCGCGCAGCGCGGCCTGGAACGGTGGCATGCCCTTTTCGACGTGGCGCATGATGTTTTCCAGCATCACGATGGCGTCGTCCACGACCAGACCGACAGCCAGCGTCAGGCCGAGCAGCGAGATGTTGTCCAGGCTGTAATTCATGCCCCACAACAGCGCCACCGCGCCGATCAGGCTGACCGGCAGGCTCAGCGTGGGAATGACGGTGGCCACGAAGCGGCGCAGGAACAGGAAGATCACCAGCACCACCAGCGCGATGGTGCCGATGAGGGTCAGCGTGACGTCGTGCAGCGCCTCGCGCACCGACTTCGAACGGTCGTTCACCGCGTTCATGGTCACCGACTGCGGCAGTTGCGCGCGCAGGCCCGGCAGCGCGGCACGCACCGCGTCGACCACGCGCACGGTGTTGGCACCGGGCTGGCGCTGGATGGCCAGCGTGATGCTGTTTTCGCCATTCAGCGTGGCCCAGCTCTTCAACGTTTCCAGGCTGTCCTGCACCTGCGCCACGTCTTTCAGGCGCACCGGGTTGCCGCCCTTGGTGCTGACGATCAGCTCGGCAAATTCAGCCGCGTTCTTCAACTGCTTGTTGGCCGTCAGCGTCAGCGTCTGGCGCGGACCTTCCAGCGTGCCCACTGGCGTGTTGACGTTGGCCGCGCGCAGCGCCGCGCTCAGTTCGTCCAGGCCGATGTTGCGCGCGGCCAGCGCCTCGGGCAGCACGCGCACGCGCACCGCGAAACGCTTGGCCCCGAAGATGTTGACCTGGGCCACGCCTTGGATGGTCGACAGCGTGGGCGTGATCAGGTGTTCGGCGTAGTCCTGCAGTTCTGACGGGGCCAGCGAGGGCGAGGTCAGCGCAATGAACAGCACCGGTGCGTCGGCCGGGTTGACCTTGCGGTAGCTGGGCGGCGAGGTCATGTCCACGGGCAGCGAACGCTGGGCGCGCAGCAACGCGGCCTGCACGTCCACCGAAGCCGCGTCGATGTCGCGGCCTTCTTCGAATTCCAGCGTCAGGTTGGTGTTGCCCAGGGTGCTGGACGAGCTGATCGTCTTCAGCCCGGGGATGGTCTGGAACTGCTTTTCCAGCGGCAGCGCCACGCTGGTGGCCATGGTCTCGGGGTTGGCCCCGGGCAGGTTGGCCCCCACGCTGATGACCGGCGTGTCGTAGCTGGGCAGCGCCGCCACCGGGATGCTGCGGTAGCCGATGACGCCGGCCAGCACGATGGCCAGGTTCAGCAGCACCGTCATCACCGGACGGCGGATGAAGATTTCCGAGAAGTTCATGGTGCCGGTGCCCCCTTTTTGCTGCCGCTGCCGCTGCTGTTGCCGCTGCTGTTGCCGCTGCTGCTGCCGCTGCCAGCCCCGCTGGCCGCCGCTGCCGCGCCCGCGCGGCCGCCGCCTTCACGCGCGCGCTCCACCACGTTGGCGCCCGGCCGCACGTTCTGCCGGCCGTCCATCACGATGCGCTCGCCCGGCTTCAGCCCGCTGACCGCGGCGTCGTCACCCTGGGCGTACAGCACCTGCACCGGGCGCGACACGGCCTTGCCGTCGACGACGCTGTAGACCAGCGCGCCGCGCGGGCTCTGGATGATGGCGGACTGCGGAATCACCACCGCGCCCTTGATGGTGCTGGCCGTCATGGCGATGTTGACGAAGGCACCCGGCCACAGTTTGCCGGCGGCGTTGTCGAACACCGCCTTCGCCTTGACCGTGCCGGACGTCGGGTCGACCGCGTTGTCGACGAACTTCAGGCGGCCCTGCATGGGCGGCACAGCGGGCGCGACGGCGCGGCCGGCACCGCTCTTGCCGCTGCTGTTGCCAGCCCCGCTGGCCGCACTGGCCGCAATGGCTGCGCTGGCCGGTGCGGCCGGCGCAGCCGGCACCAGGCCGGTGGGCGCCACCGCGGTCAAGGCGCTGGCGCTGTCGGGCGGCACGGCGTTGACCGGCGCGCCGCCGTCTTTCAGCGCGGCCAGCGCGTCGGCCAGATAGCGCTGCGGCAGGCTGAACGACACGGCGATGGGGTCGAGCTGGGTCAGGCTGACCAGGGTGGTCTCGTTGGCCTTGACCGAGCTGCCGGCGAACACGTTGATGGCCCCCAGCCGCCCCGCGCCGGGCGCGGTGATGCGGGTGTAGGACAGGCCCAGCCGGGCGGCGTCCAGCGCGGCCCTGTCGGCAGCCACGGCAGCGCTCTGCGACTGCACATTGGTCTGGTTGGTGTCCAGCGCGCCTTGCGAGATGAAGTTCTGCGCCAGCAGTTCCTGGCTGCGCTTGAGCTGCCTTTGGGCATCCGCCAGCGCGGCCTCGTCGCGCGCCAGTTGCGCGCGGGCCTTGGCCACATTCGCCTCGTCGGCGCGCGGGTCCAGCGTGAACAGCACCTCACCGGCCTTGACGAACTGGCCTTCCTTGACGTGCACCTTGGTGATCAGGCTGGTGGTCTGCGGCTTGACGTCGACGCTGGACAGCGGCGAGACGATGCCCGTGCCGTTGATCAGCACCGGCAGGTCGCGCACCTGGGCGCGCACCGTGGTGATGCCCACCGGCGGTGCCGATGCCGCAGCGGCCGCAGCGGCGCTGGCCGCCACGCCGGCCGCTGCCGAAGCTGCGGTGGCAGCGGCCGCCGGATCAGCCTGCGGACTGCAGGCGCCCAGCAGGCCCAGCAGGCCGCAAAGTCCCAAGCGACCGAAAACGCCGGTGGCGAACAGCACTGGCCGTTTCGGAGACAGCGTCAACAGCGGGCGAAAAGACATGTTCAACATCCGGGTTTCAAAACTGATTCGGTTGGGGAGCGGGCGGCAGGCAGCGGGCAGGGCCCCATCAGGCCGGCTGGAAGGCCCGCTGCAGCACGGCCAGGCCGGTGTGCAGGGTTTGCAGCTCGAGCGGGCTGCAGCCGCCCAGGGCGCGCGCAAATTCGGCACGCGCGCCGGTCTCGATGTGCTGCACCTGGGCCAGACCGGCGGCCGTGACCTGCAGTTCCAGGCGTCGGCGGTCGGCCTGCGCGGTGCCCGGCGCGACCGCACCGGCGCGCACCAGACGGTCGACCATCACCGAAGCCGTGGGCAGCGTGACGCCCAGGAAACCGGCCACCGCGCTGACCGAACTGGCCGGATGGCGGGCGATGAAGTTCAGGCAGCGGAACTGCGGCACCGAGAGCTGTTCACCGACCTGCAGGCGCATCGCCCCGCGCATCGCGTCCATCACGGCCGGCATCACGTCCAGCACCGCTTGGGCACAGTCTTGCGGGCCCGGCGCGGGGGCGCTCGCGGACAGGGACAGGGGCGTGGAAGACAGGGCCATTACTTCGCCAGACTAAGCAACCGCCTAGCGTATCACCGCCCTGCGCCCGGCCTGGCTGCGCAACGCTTCTTTGCATCAGGCGCAGGGCAAGGACACGGTGGCGTCCAGGCCCAGCACCTGCTGCGCCCGAACGCGGTTGTCCAGGCTGATGCGCCCGCCCAGCGACTGCACGATCTCGTGGCAGATGGCCAGCCCCAGGCCCGAGCCCCCCGCGACCTGGGGGCGGGCCGCCGGGGTCGAGGTGCTGAAGGGCTGGAACAGGCGCAGCCGCTGTTCGGCAGCGATACCCGGGCCGCTGTCGGCCACCGTCAAGCCGACCCAGCCGGCCTCGGCCCGCATGTGCAGCCGCAACCGCCCGCCCGCAGGCGTGTGGCGGATGGCGTTGTGCAGCAGGTTCCTGACCAGTTCGCGCAGGGCCCATTCGTGGGCCCGCACCCGGGCCGGCACGGTGTCGATCTCGAAGTCGAGCTGGGCCTCGGCAATCAGGGTCGCCAGGTCCAGGGCGACCCCGCGCACCACCCCGTCCCAGGCCACGCTGGCGATGTCACCCTGCTGGCGCAGTTGTTCGACCTTGGCCAGGGCCAGCATCTGGTTGGCCAGGCGGGTGGCGCCGTCCACTGTCAGGCCGATTTCCTGGAAGGCCTGATCGGCCGCCACGTCACCGCGCTGCGCCGACTGCACCTGCACCTTCAACACGGCCAGTGGCGTGCGCAACTGGTGCGAGGCGTCGCGCACGAAGCGCATCTGGTGTTCGAGCAGGTGCGCCAGGCGGGCCATCAGGGCGTTGGTGGCCGCTACCACCGGCTGCAGTTCGCGCGGCGAGCCGGCCAGGGGCAGCGGCGAGAGATCGGTTTCCGCGCGGTTCTGCAGCGTCTGGCTCAGTTCGCGCACCGGCCGGGTAGCGCGCTGCACGACCCAGACCACCACCGCCGCAATCACCAGCAGCAGCAGGCCCTGCTGCCACAGCGTCTGGGCCAGCAGGCTGCGCGCCAGGGTCTGGCGCAGTTCCAGGGTTTCAGCGACCTGGATGGTGGCCATGCCCTGGCCGTCTTTGCCGGCCACCGGCTGCAGCAGCACCGCCATGCGCACGGCCTGGCCGTCGTAGGCGTCGTCGTAGAAATGCACCAGGGCGGCGTAATCGTTGGTCGGTCGGCGGGCCGGCTGCACGGCCGGCAGGTCGGCGAAGCCCGACACCATCTCGCCGGCAAAGCCCGAGACCTTGTAGAACATGCGGCTGCGGTTGTCGGTCTCGAAGGCCTCCAGCGCGCTGTAGGGCACGTTGGCCCGCACCTCCAGGCCACCGCCGGGGGTGGACTGCACTTCCAGCAGTTCGCCGATGGCCTTGGCCGAAGCCAGCAGCGTGCGGTCGTAGGCCAGGTCGGCGGCACCCAGGGCCTGGCGATACAGGCTCAGCGCGTTCAGCGCCACCACCGCCAGCACCGGCACCAGGATGCCCAGCAGCAGCGTGTTGCGCAGCGACGGCCGGCGCGCGCCGGGCTTCATGGCGCGGCTTGCAGCAAATAGCCCAGACCGCGCAGCGTGACCAGTTGGGTCGGCGTGTCGGCCAGCTTCTTGCGCAGGCGGTACACCACCACCTCGATGGCGTCGGGCGAGACCTCGGCTTCGCCGTGGAAGACCAGCCCGGTCAGCCTGTCCTTGGCCACGGCCTGGCCGGGGCGGGCCAGCAGGGCGCGCAGCAGCGCGGCTTCGCGCGCGGTCAGGTCCATCGGCAGGCCCTGGTTGTAGATGGCCCCGTTGTCGGTGTCGGCCTGCAGGCCGCAGAAGGTGGGCGCGCGCCCTTCTGCCGGACCCAGACCGAGACCCGAGGCCCGGCGCGCCAGGGCCCGCACGCGGGCTTCCAGTTCGTCCAGGTCGAAGGGCTTGGCCAGGTAGTCGTCGGCACCGGTGTTCAGGCCCAGGATGCGGTCACCCACCGTGCCGCGGGCGGTCAGGATGAGCACCGGCGTGCGCAGCCCTTCGGCGCGCGCGTCGGCCAGGATCTGCAGACCGTCGCGCCCGGGCAGCGAGAGGTCCAGCACCACCACATCGGGCAGCACAGCGCGCCAGCGGTCCAGCGCGCGCAGGCCGTCGCCGCAAGCCGTGACGCGCATGCCCCGCCGCTCGAAACTGCGTGCCACGGTGGCCTGCAGGGCCGGGTTGTCTTCGATCAGGAGCAGCCGCACGGGTCGCACCTTAGCAGCCGGCTGCCTTGGGTTTTCCCTAGGTTTCTGGACAGCGCTTTGACAGCCCCGTTTGCCATCATCGAGCCGCAACCCAGCCCCTGATCCAGGAGACAAGAACATGCGCAGAGACCAATTCGTCAAGACCCTGCTTGCCAGCGCCGTGCTGGGCGGGGCCGCCGCGGCCAGCCGGGCCGCCGGCAGCAACCTGAAGATGATGATTCCGGCCAACCCGGGCGGTGGCTGGGACACCACCGGCCGCGCTTTGGGCAAGGCGCTGCAAGACGCCGGCGTGGCCGCGTCGGTGCAGTACGAGAACAAGGGCGGGGCGGCCGGGGCCATCGGCCTGGCGCAGTTCGTCAACGCGTCCAAGGGCGACGGCAACGCCATGATGGTGATGGGTGCCGTGATGCTGGGCGGCATCATCACCGGCAAGCCGCCGGTGAGCATCACCCAGGCCACGCCGCTGCTGCGCCTGACCAGCGAATACAACGTGTTCGTGGTGCCCGAGAACTCGCCGCTGAAATCCATGAAGGACGTGGTCGAGCAGATGAAGAAAGACCCCGGCAGCGTCAAGTGGGGCGGCGGTTCGCGCGGCAGCACCGAGCACATCGCGGCGGCCATGCTGGCCCGTGAAGTGGGCGTCGACGCCACCAAGATCAACTACGTGCCCTTCCGCGGCGGCGGCGAGGCCACCGCGGCCATCCTGGGCGGCAACGTCACGGTAGGCGGCAGCGGCTACAGCGAATTCCAGCAGTACATCGAAGCCGGCAAGATGCGGGCGATAGCGGTGACCAGCGGGGCGCGCCTCAAAGGCATCAACGTGCCGACGATGAAGGAGCAGGGCTACAACGTCGAGATCGGCAACTGGCGCGGCGTCTACGGTGCCCCGGGCATCACGACCGAGCAGCGCAAGGCGCTGACCGAGATGATCGTCAAGGCCACCAAGAGCAAGGCCTGGACCGAAGCCCTGGAGAAGAACCTGTGGACCCCGGCCGTGTTGACGGGCAAGGACTTCGAGGACTTCGTCGACCGCGAATTCGCGTCGCTGCGCGCGACGATGGTCAAGGCCGGCATGGTCTGAACCATGCACGAAGCCCAGCCCGCTGCGCAGGTCAACGAGAGGACCCAAGCGCAAGCCCAAACCCAGACCCAGGCCCAGCAAGTCGGCATCGGTGCCGGTGCCCTGCTGCTCGGCGCGTTGATGGCCTGGGGGGCCACCGCCATCTCGTCCGAGGCCGGCTATGCCGGCGTCGGCCCCAACTTCCTGCCCTGGGTGGTGGCGGCGGTTCTGATGCTCTGCGGCGTGCTGCTGATCGTCGAAGCGCGCAGTGGCGGCTACCGCCAGATGGACACACCGTCGGGTGCCGAGCGCGGCGACTGGCGCTCTTTCGCATGGGTTGCGGCGGGCATCGTGGCGAATGCGGCGCTGCTGACGACCATCGGCTTCATCCTCAGCTGCACGCTGTGCTTCGTGCTGGCCGTGCGCGGCCTGCGGGCGTCCGAGGGCACGCCGCTGGATGCGCGCTGGGGCGGTGCGCGGCGCGTGCTGCTGGACGCCCTGACCGGCTTCCTGATCGCCGCCCCGGCCTACTGGTTGTTCACCAAGCTGCTGGCCATCAACCTGCCCGGCCTGACCACCACGGGGTGGCTGTGATGGACGTCTGGAGCCTGTTGCTGCAGGGTTTTGCCACGGCGGGCACGCCGGTCAACCTGCTGTGGGCCTTCGTGGGCTGCGCTTTGGGCACCGCCATCGGCGTGCTGCCCGGCATCGGGCCGGCGGTGACGGTGGCGATGCTGCTGCCGATCACCGCGCAGGTCGAGCCCACGGCCTCGATGATCTTCTTCGCCGGCATCTACTACGGCGCGATGTATGGCGGCTCGACCACCTCCATCCTGCTGAACACGCCGGGCGAAACCGGCACCATGGTCACCGCGCTGGAGGGCTTCAAGATGGCCAAGAGCGGGCGCGCCGGCGCGGCGCTGGCCACCTCGGCCATCGGCTCGTTCGTGGCCGGCACCATCGCCACCGTGCTGGTCACGCTGTTCGCGCCTTTCGTCGCCGTTCATGCCGTGAAGCTGGGTCCGCCCGAGTACTTCATGCTGATGCTGCTGGCCTTCACCACCGTGAGCGCGGTGCTGGGCAAGAGCACGCTGCGCGGCCTGACGGCGCTGTTCATCGGCATCGCGATGGGCCTGGTCGGGCTGGACCAGATCACGGCCCAGGTGCGCTACACCGGGGGCATCTCCGAATTCATGGACGGCATTGAGGTGGTGCTGATAGCCGTGGGCCTGTTCGCGGTGGGCGAGTGCTTGTACACGGTGCTGTACGAAGGCCGCGTGCAGCAGCAGTTGAACCGCATGAGTGGTGTGCACATGACGGCCTCCGAATGGCGCCGCTCGTGGCCGGCGTGGTTGCGTGGCACGGCGCTGGGCTTTCCTTTCGGCACCATACCGGCGGGTGGTTCAGAGATTCCCACCTTCCTGAGCTATGCCGTCGAACGCAAGCTCAGCAAGCACCCGGAAGAGTTCGGCACCATCGGCGCCATCGAAGGCGTGGCCGGCCCGGAAGCCGCCAACAACGCGGCGGTGACGGCGACGCTGGTGCCGCTGCTGACGCTGGGCATTCCCACCTCGGTGACGGCGGCCATTCTGCTGAGCGCGCTGCAGAACTACGGCATCAACGCCGGCCCGCAACTGTTCCAGACCAGTTCGAACCTGGTCTGGGCGCTGATCGCCAGCCTGTACATCGGCAACGTGATGCTGCTGGTGCTGAACCTGCCGCTGGTCGGCCTGTGGGTGAAGCTGCTGAAGATTCCCCGGCCACCGCTGTATGCCGGCATCCTGATCTTCGCGACCATCGGCGTTTACGGCATGCGCCAGAGCGCCTTCGACCTGTTCCTGATGCTGGCCATCGGCGGGCTGGGCGTGGCCATGCGGCGCTTCGACTTCCCGACCGCGCCGGTCATCATCGGCCTGATCCTGGGCCCGCTGGCCGAGGCCCAGCTGCGCAACGCGCTGTCCATCGGCGAAGGCCGCTGGAGCGTGTTCATCGAGCGCCCGATGGCCGCCAGCCTGCTGGCCCTGGTGGTGCTGGTGCTGCTGCTGCCGCGCCTGCTGGCGCTGCGCAAGCGACGCCAGCCCGGCGCTTAGATCGGCGGTCCGCCCAGGCTTTCCACCACCACGCGGCCGACCGCCGACCCGTCGGCCGACATCGGCACCAGCGGCTCGCCTGCATCGGCCAGTGTGGCGGCGGCCAGTACGGCGCGCACGGCCGCGTCGGCACTGGCTTCATCGGCGGCGTGCACCACGGCCAGCGGGTCGCCGGCCTGCAGCGCAGTGCCCAGGCTGGCGATGCGGGTCAGGCCCACGCGCGGGTCGACGCGGTCGCTGGCCAGGCGGCGGCCGCCGCCCAGTGCCACCACGGCCCAGCCCAGTGCGCGCACGTCCAGCGCGGCCAGCACGCCGGCACGCGGCGCGGGCACCACGCGCTGCACCGGCGCGGTGGGCAGGCCGGCCTGTCGGAACACATCGGGCGGACCGCCCAGTGCCGCCACCATCTGTGCAAAACGTTCGGCCGCCGCGCCGCTGGCCAGCGCGGCTTCGGCCTGCGCGTGGCCGGCTTGCACGCTGGGCACCAGACCACCCAGGTGCAGCAGCTGCGCGGCCAGCGCCAGCGTCACGGCGTGCAGGCGCGGTTCACGCGCCACACCGCTCAGGTAGTCCAGCGTTTCCTGCACCTCCAGGGCGTTGCCGGCGGTGGTGCCCAGCACCTGGTTCATGTCGGTGATCAGCGCGCGCGCCGGCAGGCCGGCACCCTGCGCCACCTCGACCAGGCTGCGCGCCAGCGCGCGGGCTTCATCCAGCGTGGGCGTGAAAGCGCCACTGCCCACCTTGACGTCCAGCACCAGGCCTTGCAGCCCGGCCGCCAGCTTCTTGCTCAGGATGCTGGCGGTGATCAGCGTCACGCTTTCCACGGTGGCCGTGACGTCGCGGATGGCGTACAGCCGGCGGTCGGCCGGGGCCAGCGCGGCCGATGCGCCGACGATGGCGCAGCCGGTGCGCTGCAGCGTGCGCAGCAGCACCGCGCGGCCGGGCGTGATGGCGTAGCCGGGCAGCGCTTCCAGCTTGTCCAGCGTGCCGCCGGTGTGGCCCAGACCGCGCCCGCTGATCATCGGCACCACGCCGCCGCAAGCCGCCACGATGGGGGCCAGCATCAGGCTGACCTTGTCGCCCACGCCGCCGGTGGAATGCTTGTCGAGGCGGGGGCCGCTGAAGTGCGCATCGGCCCAGTTCAGCACCTCACCGGACTGCGTCATGGCCTGCGTCAACAGCACCGTCTCGGCGCGGCCCATGCCGCGCAGCAGGATGGCCATGGCCAGCGCGGCAACCTGGCCTTCGCCCCAACTGCCGTCGACCAGGCCGCGCACGAAAGCGCCGATCTGCGCGGGCGACAGCGTGCCGCCGTCGCGCTGGATGCGGATGATTTCAGCGGGGCTCAAATTTTTGCGGCGTTCAATAGCTCGCCGCAGGGCCGGTTGCCGCGCTGCCACCCAGCACCGCTTCGATGTCATTCAGCAAGCCGCTGGCCCCGATGCGAAAGCGCTCGGCCGTCACCGCGCCCGCGCCCAGGTGCTGCACCGTCAGCGCGATGTACAGCGCCGCATCGGCCACCGTGCGCACGCCGCCAGCGGGCTTGAAGCCGACACGGCCGCGCGTGGCCGGCCGTGCGGCGATGGCCTGCAGCAACAGCGTGGCCGATGCCGGCGTGGCGTTCACCGCCACCTTGCCGGTGCTGGTCTTGAGGAAGTCGGCGCCAGCGTCCAGCGCCATCTCGCAGGCCCGGCTGATGGTGGCGGCATGGTCGGCGCCACCGATCTCGCCGGTTTCCAGAATGACCTTCAGGCGCTGCCCCGCGCAGGCCGCGCGCACGGCGGCCAGCAGGGCCGGCGCGGCGTCCAGGTTGCGGTAGGGGATGACCACGTCGACCTCGTCGCCGCCGGCCAGGACGATGTCGCGCGTGTCGCGCACGGCGCGCGCGATGTCGGTGCCGCCGTCGGGGAAGTTGGCCACCGCCGCCACCGCGATGTGCGCCGGCAACAGCGCGCGCGCCTGCGCCACGAAGCGGGGCCACACGCACACGGCGGCCGTGTTGCCGTACGGGCCTTGCGCGCGCCGGCACAGCGCGGTGATGTCGGCGGCGGTGTCGCTGTCGTTCAGGCTGGTCAGGTCCAGGCAGGCCAGTGCGCTGCGGGCGGTGGTCTGCGGGTCGATCGACGGGTGGGCGGTCGGGTGGGGGGTCGGGGTCGTCATGGCGTCACTTTCTTTGCACGTCGCCCGGCGGGCTGAAGTCGGCGGCGCGGATGGGGCTGCGCTGCACGATGTAGTCGCGCAGCACCTCGGCGTCAACGAAGCCCGTGTTGATGTATCCGGGGTGCTTGTCCAGCGCAGGGTAGCCGTCGCCGCCCACTGCGGTGAACGCATTGATGGCCAGGCGGTAGTCGCGCTGCGGGTCGATAACCTGGCCCTGCACGCGGGCTTCGACAAGCACACCGCCTTCGATGCCCATCTGCACGCCGGTGGTTTGCGGATAGGCACCGGCGCCGGGGGTCATCCTCGCGGCGGCGCGCAGCCAGGTCAGCAGTTCGGCACCGTTCAGGCGCACCACCGCGATGGTGTTGCCGAAGGGTTGCACCTTGAGCAGGTCGCGGTAGGTCACCGTGCCTTCGGGCAGCGAATCGCGGATGCCGCCTGAATTCATCACCGCCAGGTCGGCCCCGGTGCGTTCCATCATGGCCCTTGCCAGCAGCGTGCCCAGGCTGGTGGCTTGTTTGCGCACGCGGTCGTTGTCGCCATCGAAGACGCCCACGGTCACGCCCACCGGCAGCGTCAGGCGCTGCGCGCCGCGTTCCTGGAAGGGCAGCAGCGCGGCCCGCACGGCCGGGTCTTCGGGGATGACTTCGGTGTAGACCACCTTGCTGCCGTCAGGCAGCCGGCGCTTCAGGTTGATGGGGATGAGCTGGTACTTCACCAGCTGGACCTGCCCCGCGTCGATGACGAAATCGGCCCGGCCCACGTACTGGCCCCACAGCTTGGCCTGCACGATCCAGGTGCCGTTCTGGCGGTCGGGTGCGCAGGGCTGTCCGGGCAGGTAGGACTCGTTGCGCACGTTCTCGGCCAGCATGCACACGGGGCTGTGGCTGTGGCCACCGACGATCAGGTCCAGGCCCTTCGTGGTGCGCGCCATCTCCACGTCGCCGGGGAAGTTCACGCCGTGCGCGCCGTCGGGGTAGTGGCCCATGTGGGTGGCGGCTATGACCATGTCGGCCTGGGCGCGCAGCTCGGGCAGCAGCTGGGCGGCTTCTTCGGCGGGCTTGCGGAATTCCAGGCCGCGCATGTGCGCGGGCATCGACAGGCGCGCCGTTTCGTCGGTGGTCAGGGCCAGCACGGCGATCTTGTAGCCGCCGCGCTCAAACACCCGGTAGGGCTCGAACAGGCGCTGGCCGTCCTTGTAGATGTTGGCCGACAGGAAAGCGAACTTCGCCCACTGCCGCTGCCGGGCCAGCACCTCGGGCGGTTGGTCGAATTCGTGGTTGCCGACGGTGGCAGCGTCGTAACCCAGCAGGTTCATGCCGATGAAGTCGGGCTCGGCGTCCTGCATCGAACTTTCGGGCACGCCGGTGTTGATGTCGCCGCCGTCGATGAGCATCGTGTGCCCGCCCGCAGCGCCCACTTCGGCGCGGATGCGGTCGATCACGGTCTTGCGCGCGGCCATGCCGTATTCGCCGTCGGCGTTGGGCCAGAAATGGCCGTGGTGGTCGTTGGTGTGGATGATGGTCAGCTTCAGCGGCGAGCGGGCCGGCGGCGTGGGCGGCGTGGGCGTTGCGCAACCCGCCAGCAGCAGCGCGCCGGCCGCCAGGGCCAGCCAGACCGACCGCCGCGGCGGGCGCTTCCTGTCACCCATGTTTCAAACCTCCAGCGCCTGCACCACCGCCGTCAGCAGGGCCACCGCCGTTTCGCTGGCAGCCGCCGCCGTGGCCATCGTGTGGGCGTGGCTGAGCGCAACGTCTGCCATGCCGGCGGCCATGTTGGTCATCAGCGACAGGGCCAGCACCTTCATGCCGGCATGGCGCGCCAGGATGGTCTCGGGCACCGTGCTCATGCCCACCGCGTTGCCGCCCAGCAGGCGGAACATGCGGATTTCAGCCGGCGTTTCGAACTGCGGGCCCATGAACCAGGCGTAGACGCCTTCGAAGAGCGGCGTGTTGAGCGCCGCAGCGGCCACCTTCGCCTGGCTGCGCAGGGCAGCGTCGTAGGCGTTCTGCATGTCCACGAAACGCTCGTTGCCGGGTTCGCCGAACAGCGGGCTGCGCTGGCTGAAGTTCAGGTGGTCGCTGATCAGCATCAGCGAACCGGGCGGCATGGCCGGGTCCAGGCTGCCGGCGGCGTTGGTCTGGATCAGCAGTGTCACGCCCCAGGCGGCCAGCGCGCGGATGGTGCCTTTCATGCCGTCGGCTTCACCGGTTTCGTAGGCGTGCTTGCGCCCGCCCAGCACGGCCACGGGCACCCCGCCGACCGTGCCCACGCGCAGCACGCCGCTGTGCCCGCTGACGGCCAGCGCGGGGAAGGCCGGCAGGTCGCCATAGGGCACGTCGACGGTGTCTTGCACGGCGTCGGCAAAGGGGTGCCAGCCCGAGCCCAACAGCACGGCGATCTTCGGCGCCTGCGCGCCCAGGCGCTGGCGCAGCACGTCGACGGTGGCTTCGATGAGGGTGTTCATGGCGCAGTCTTCAAATGGTTGGGGCCGAAGCTGTTCGGCAGCAGTTCACCCAGGGTGTGGGTGGCGCGCACGGTGTCGAGATCGACGAGGGTCACCGGGCAGTCTTCGCCCGCAAATTCACGCAGCTTCTGGCGGCAGCCGCCGCAGGGCGTGACCGGCTCGTCGGCCACACCGCAGACCGCCGCCGCCACGATGCGCCGGCCGCCGGCCGCCACCATCACAGCAATGGCCGAAGCCTCGGCGCACCAGCCTTGCGGGTAAGCAGCGTTCTCGACGTTGCCGCCTTTGTGGATGCGCCCCAGTTCGTCGAGCACGGCCGCGCCGACCTGGAAACGCGAGTAGGGCGCGTAGGCCTGCTCGCGCGCGGCGCGGGCGGCTTCGAGCAGCGCCGTCATGGCTTGCAAATCGGGTGCTTGATCGGGTGCTTGTCCAGACAAGTCATCGCTCCTTGACGTAGGGCCGGCCCAGCGCGGCCGGTGCCACCGCATGGCCGATGAAACCAGCCAACAGCACCACCGTCAACAGGTAAGGCAAGGCCTGGATGAACTGCACCGGCACCTCGCCCCCACCCAAAAGGTAAGGCGGCAGCGGCACGCCTTGCAGGCGGATCGACACGGCGTCCAGAAAGCCGAACAGCAGGCAGGCCCACAGCGCGCCGACCGGGTGCCACTTGCCGAAGATCAGCGCGGCCAGCGCCATGTAGCCGCGGCCGGCGGTCATGTTCGGGATGAAGCTGGGGTTCTGCGCCAGCACCAGGTAGGCACCGGCCAGTGAACTGAGCACGCCGTTGATCGCCAGCGCCTGGTAGCGCAGCGCCTTCACCGACACGCCGGCGGCGTCCACCATTGTCGGGTTCTCGCCGGCCGCGCGCAGCCGCAGGCCGAAGCGCGTGCGGTAGAGCAGCCACCACACCGCGCCCACCAAAGCCAGCGCGCCGTAAACCATCCCGTTGTGGCCGAAGAAGGCCAGCGACAGCGCTCTGCCGATGAAGGGCAGCTGCGCCACCACATCGCCCGCGCCGACCAACCAGCGGTCCAGCCGCACGGCCTCCGGCAGCGGCGGCGTCTGTCCGCCTTGCCCGAACCAGGCGATGCCCAGCACCACGCTCAGGCCGGCGGCCGTCATCGTGATGGCCATGCCCAGCACGACCTGGTCGCCGCGGTGGCTGACGCAGGCATAGCCGTGCAGCATCGACAGCGCGACGCCGACGGCCAACGCGGCCAGCAGCGCGAGGGGCAGACTGCCGGACACCACGCCGACCGCCGCCGTGGCGAAAGCCGTCATCAGCATCTTTCCTTCCAGGCCCAGGTCGATGACGCCCGAGCGTTCGCACATCACGCCGGCCAGCGCGCACAGGATCAGCGGCACCGAGACGCGCAGCGTGCTGGCGATGAGGGTGCCGATCAGCACCTCATCCATGGGAATCTTGCCCCTGAGTCGGCGGGTACGCCGCCTGGTCCCCCGGGGGGACGTTGGGCCGGCTTGGGGCGGCCCGGCGCTCGGCCCGCCCGCCGCCCATCGAACGCCACACCTTGAACAGCAGCGGCGCGGCGACTTGCGCCATCGCGCCGGCAAACAGCACGATCAAACCCTGCAGCATGAAGACCATGTCGCGCGAAAAGCCGTTGATCTCGAAGGCCAGTTCAGACCCGCCCTGGTAGAGCACACCGAACAGGATGGACGCCAGCACGATGCCCACCGGGTGGTTGCGCCCGATCAGGCTGACCGCGATGCCGGCAAAGCCCGCGCCGGCCACGAAGTCGGGCAGCAGACGGCCGTGCACGCCGGCGATCTCGTTGACGCCGACCAGCCCGGCCAGCGCGCCGGAAGCGGCCATCGAAACGACCATCAGCGTCTTCGGTTGCAGGCCCGCGTACAGCGCCGCGTCGGGCGCGAAGCCCACCGCCCGCAAGGCATAGCCCGACTGCGATTTCCACAAACCCAGGTAGCACAGCAGCGCCGCGCCCAGCGCCAGCAGCAGCGTCAGGTTCAGCGGCGTGCGCGGCCAGGCGATGCCGACGGCGGCCAGCACCTCGTGCACGCCCGGCATGTGGGCCGACGGCGCGAAGGCGCGGCTCTCGGGCGTCATGTTGCCGGGCTCTTTCAGGCCATTCACCAACAGATAGCTCAGCAACGCCGCCGCGATGAAATTGAACATGATGGTGGTGATGACCGTGTGGCTGCCGCGCCAGGCCTGCAGCGCACCGGGCACCGCGCCCCAGACGCCGCCGAACAGCGCGGCCGCGAGCACCATGATGGGCAGCATCAAGACCGCCGGCAGGTGCGCGCTCCAGGCCAGTGCGGCCAGGCCGGCACCCAGCCCGCCCATCACCGCCTGGCCCTCACCACCGATGTTGAACAGGCCGCCATGGAACGCTACGGCCACGGCCAGACCGGTGCAAATGAAGGTGGTGGCGTAGTACAGCGTGTAGCTGATCCCGGCCTGCGAGCCCAAAGCGCCCTTGGCTAGCAGCGTCAGCACCTGCAGCGGGTTGAAGCCGACCAGCGTGACCACGATGCCAGCGACGACCAGGGCCAGCGCCAGGTTGACGGCCGGCAACAGCGCCACGTCCATCCAGCGGGGCAGTTCGACGGATTGGGCACTCAATGTGCACCCCCCATCAGGCGGCCCAGCGCGGCCTCGGTGCACTGCTCGATCGGCAATTCACCGGTGATGCGCCCGGCGTTCATCACCACCACGCGGTCGGCCAGGGCCAGGATCTCGTCGAGTTCCGACGAGACCACCAGCACCGCGCCGCCGGCGTCGCGCAGGGCACGGATGCGGCCGTGGATGAATTCGATGGCACCGATGTCCACGCCGCGCGTCGGCTGACCGACCAGAAGCACCTGCGGTTCGTGCAACGCCTCGCGCGCCAGCACCAGCTTTTGCTGGTTGCCGCCGCTGAACTGGCTGCTGCGCAGTTCGGGGTTGCGCGGGCGCACGTCGTAGCGTTCCATCATTGCGGCGGTGTCGTCGCGCATGGCCCGCTGGCGCATCCAGCGGCCTTGCCAGAAACCGCGGCTGTAGCAGGTCAGGGCTTGATAGCCCAGCACCGCCGATTCCCAGGCCGCAAAGGGCAGCACCAGGCCGCGGCGGTGGCGGTCTTCGGGCACGTGGGCGATGCGCCGCTGGCGCGCCGCACGCGTGCTCATCCAGCGCGCCGGCGTGTAGGCCGCGTCGCCCACCTGCAGGCGGCCCTGCGCGGG
>JANMZP010000071.1:0-8247 GCA_031383435.1 Betaproteobacteria bacterium
CTCAAACGCGGCCAAAGCGCCGCCGCACATGCCGATGCCGATGCCAAGGTGCGCCGCACCGTCGAAGGCATCCTCAATGACATCCAAGCGCGTGGCGACGACGCCGTGCGGCACTACTCGCGGCAGTTCGACCAGTGGGACCCGGCCGACTTCACGCTGTCGCAGGCCGCCATCGAAGCGGCGGTCAAGCAGCTCAGTGCGCGCGAAATCGAGGACATCCGCTTTGCACAAACCCAGGTGCGCGGTTTCGCGCAGATTCAGCGCGGTTCAATGCGCGATGTCGAGGTCGAGACCTTGCCCGGCGTGGTGCTCGGCCACAAGCACATTCCCATCAACGCCGTGGGCTGCTATGTGCCGGGCGGCAAGTACCCGCTGATCGCCTCGGCCCACATGAGCGTGCTGACCGCCAAGGTGGCCGGCGTGCCGCGCGTGGTGGCCACTGCACCGCCCTACCAGGGTGCGCCACACCCGGCCATCGTGGCAGCGATGCACTTTGCTGGGGCCGATCAGATTTTGGTTCTCGGCGGGGTGCAGGCGGTGGCCGCCATGGCTGTGGGCACGCAGAGCGTGCAGGCCGTGGACATGCTGGTGGGCCCGGGCAACATGTATGTGGCTGAGGCCAAGCGGCAGCTGTACGGCCGAGTCGGCATCGACCTGTTTGCAGGGCCGACCGAGACGCTGGTGATCGCTGACGACAGCGTGGACGGCGAGATGTGCGCCGTCGATCTGCTGGGCCAGGCCGAGCATGGCCCCACGTCACCCGCCGTGTTGCTGACCACCAGCGAGAAGTTGGCGCGCGACACCTTGGCTGAGGTGGAACGCCAGCTGGTTATCCTGCCCACCGCCGGCATCGCGCGCCAGGCCTGGGCCGAGCATGGCGAGGTCATCGTCTGCGACACCGACGCCGAAATGCTGGCAGAGGCTGAGCGCATCGCCAGCGAACACGTGCAGGTGATGACACGCGACCCCGACTGGTTTTTGCAGCGCATGACCAACTACGGCGCGCTGTTTCTGGGCCCCCGCACCAACGTGAGCTTTGGCGACAAGGTGATCGGCACCAACCACACCCTGCCCACCAACCGCGCTGCGCGCTACACCGGCGGGCTGTGGGTGGGCAAGTTCTTGAAGACCTGCACCTACCAGCGCGTGCTGACCGACGAGGCCAGCGCGGCCATAGGTGCGGTGTGTTCCCGGCTGTGCCACATGGAAAACTTCGCCGGCCATGGCGAACAGGCCAACCTGCGGGTGCGGCGCTACGGCAAGCAGCCCGACTTGCCTTGGTACCAGCCGGCGCCGGCACATGGCTGATCAGCACCCGCTATGACATCGGCCCTGCCCAAAACGCCCAGTTTCCGCCTGGATGGCCGCCGCGCGCTGGTCACCGGCGCCGGACGCGGGCTGGGCCTGGCCTGTGCCGCCGCGCTGGCCGAGGCCGGCGCGGAGGTGTGGCTTGCCGCACGCAGCGCCGAAGAGGTACAAGCCGCAGCGGCTGCGCTGCGCGACCGTGGCGACCGCGCGCACGCGCTGGTGCTGGACGTGACCGACAGCGCGGCCGTGGCCCAAGCCGTGGCGACCATCGTCAATCAGCACGGGCCCTTTCAGGTGCTGGTGAACAACGCCGGCACGAACCGGCCCAAACCCTTTGACGAGGTCAGCGAAGACGATGTCGATGCGCTGCTGGCCTTGAATGTGAAGGCCGCGTTCTTTGTGGCCCGCGCGGTGGCCAGCGGGTTGAAAGCGGCCGGCCTGCCGGGCAGCATCGTGCAGATGTCGTCGCAAATGGGGCATGTGGGCGGCGTCCACCGCAGCATTTACTGCAGTACCAAGCACGCACTGGAAGGCATGAGCAAGGCGCTTGCGCTCGAACTCGGGCCCCACGGCATCCGCGTCAACACCGTGTGCCCCACTTTCATCGACACGCCCATGACGCACGACTGGCTGGCTGCGCCGGCCTTCCGCGACCAGGTGCTGGGCAAGATCGCCCTGGGCCGCGTGGGCCAGGTGCAGGACGTGATGGGCGCCGTGCTGTTCCTGGCTGGCGACGCCGCCGCCTTGGTCACGGGGTCAGCGCTGATGGTGGACGGCGGCTGGACGGCGGCGTGATGGCCAGTTCACAAAAACCTTCGACCCCACCACGCCGCGTGATCGACACCGCGGCCCGGCAGAGCGTGACGTCGTTTGATGTGGCTCGCCTGGCCGGCGTGTCGCAGTCTGCCGTCAGCCGCAGCTTTACGGCCGGGGCCAGCGTGGCAGCCGACACACGCACCCGCGTACTGGAAGCCGCCCGCATGCTGGGCTACCGGCCCAATGCCATCGCCAGCACGCTGAGCTCGCGACGCAGCCGCATGATTGCGGTGGTGCTGTCGAACCTTCAAAACCAGTTCTACCCGGTCGTGATCGAGACGCTTTCGCAGCGATTGCAGAAAGACGGCTACCACGTACTGCTGTTCGTCACACAAACCGAGGATGCCGACGAATTGCTGGTGGAATTGATGCGCTACCAGGTAGACGGCATCGTGATGGCCTCTACCCAGCTCTCATCCAGCCTGGCGCAGCAGATTGCCGACGCGCGCATTCCCGTCGTGATGTTCAACCGCACCAGCATCAAAGGCCGCATCAGCACCGTCAGTTCCGACAACCTGGGCGGCGGCCGCGCGGTGGCGCACTTTCTGGCCGATGCTGGCCACCAGCGCGTGGCTTACATCGCGGGCGCCGAAGACTCTTCCACCAACCACGACCGTGAGGAAGGCCTGCGCGCCGGCCTGGCCGAACGCGGCTTGCGCGTGGTGGCACGCGCTGTGGGCGACTATGAGTTCGAGCGCGCCGCGCTGGCCACACAAGAGCTGTTTGGCGGCCTGGTGGCCAACCATGAAAGGCCCGACGCGCTGTTCGTGGCCAGCGACCACATGGCCTTTGCCGCCATCGACACCCTGCGCGGCGCACTCGGCCTGCGCGTGCCCGAAGATGTGTCGGTGGTGGGCTTTGACAACGTGCCGCAAGCCGACTGGGGCGCCTACCGTTTGACCACCGTGCAGCAAGACGCCGTGTCGATGATCGACGCCACTGTGCGCATGCTGCTCCAGCAACTGGAAGACGACGCCGTCACGCGCGACCATGTGGTGGTGCCAACAAAACTGGTGGTGCGGTCGTCAGCCAGGCTGCCAACATGAATACCCACATGACCACCCACACGAACACCAACGTGAACACCACGCTGCCCGGCTTCGACGCCGAGTTCAGCAACCTGGACGACTACATCCGCGTCATCACGGCCCGCATCTGGGAGGGTCGGCAGGTCGACACCATTCACCGCTACTACAGCGCTGACTGCGTCGTCATCACGCCCGCTGGCACCAGCCAGGGCGTGGACGCGGTGGTGCGCGGCACCCTGGAAACGCTGCAACAGTTCCCCGACCGGCGCCTGCTGTGTGAAGACATCGTCAGTGCCACCAACGCCAGCAAGGCCGATCACGGGTTACTGTCGTCACACCGCATTGCATCGACCATGACACACCGTGGCGACGGCGCATTTGGCACGGCCACCGGCCTGCCCGTGCAGGTGCGCACGGTGGCTGACTGCGTGTGCGCGGACAACCGCATCGTGCATGAATGGTTGGTACGCGACCAAGGCGCGATCGCCCTGCAACTGGGCAGCACGCCGCAGGCCCTGGCACGGCGTTGGCTGGACAGCAAGGGCGCGCCGGCCCTGCCGCTTTGGCAGCCAGCGGCGCCCGCAGCGTGGCAAGACCCGATGCACACCACGCCCGGCGCGCAATTGCTGGCCGACACCTACCGCGCGCTGTGGGCCGGCAATCTGGCGGTGCTGCGGCAACACGCAGACGAGGCCATCGCCCTTGAGCTACCGAATGGGCAAGCGGCCATTGGCGTCAACGCGGCCGAGTCCTTCTGGTTCGGCTACACGGCTGCCTTCAGCGGCGCCACGCTGTACATCGACAGCTTGGCTGAACGCATCGAGCCGGGTCGCACGCCGCGCGTGGCGATGCGCTGGCGCTTGGTCGGCCGGCACACCGGTGGTGGGCGTTTTGGTGCTGCCACGCAGCAGCCCGTGGAGATTCTGGGCATCACCCACGCTGAAGTCGATCACGCTCGTTGCCGCGTCCTGCGCGAATGGGTGTTGGTGGACGAGGTGGCGCTGTGGATGCAGATCCTCAGCCCTTGAGGCGAACACAGGCACACTCATGGCCCGCATTCAATTGAAGAACATCGCCAAGCGCTGGGGTGCGACCACCGCCGTTGAACCGCTGTCGCTGGACATTGCCGACGGCGAGTTTCTGGTGCTGCTGGGCCCCAGCGGCTGCGGCAAGACCACCACCATGCGCATGGTGGCAGGGTTGGAGGAACCAAGCGCTGGCGAGGTGTGGATAGGAGACCGCTGCGTCAACCAGCTGGAACCCAAGGACCGTGACGTGGCCATGGTGTTTCAGAGTTACGGCCTTTACCCCAACATGACGGTGGCCGAGAACATCGGCTTCCCGCTCAAGATTCGCGGCCTGCCTGCTGCGCAGATCGGGCCGGCCGTGCACAAGGCCGCGCAGCAGGTTGAGCTGATGGACTACCTGCAGCGCCGGCCCAAGGAGTTGTCGGGCGGGCAACGGCAGCGGGTGGCGCTGGCACGCGCCATCGTGCGCCAGCCGGCGGTGTTCCTGATGGACGAGCCACTGAGCAACCTCGACGCCAAGCTGCGTGTGACCATGCGGGCCCACATCAAGCACCTGCACCACAGCCTGGGGGTGACCACCATTTACGTCACGCACGACCAGATCGAGGCCATGACCCTGGCTGATCGCGTGGTGGTGATGAGCCGCGCACAGGTGCAGCAGATCGGCAGCCCGCAAGACATCTACGAGCGTCCGGCCAACCTGTTTGTGGCCGGCTTCATCGGCTCGCCGCCGATGAACCTGGTGCCTGGCAGCCTGAGTGGCGGCGTGTTCAGCGCGCCGGGGATGCGCATTGCCGGCTTCACGGCGGCCGATGCGGCCCGGGTGGTGTTGGGCGTGCGCCCTGAAGACTTGGCGCTGGTGGCCGCCGACGACATCACTGCCACTGTTGCCGCCGAAGTGTTCGCCTTTGAGCTGACCGGCGACGCCACGCTGGTCACCATCAAGCAAGGCGACCTGATGATCACCGCCAAGGCCGGCAAGGATTGCCGCAGCGCCATCGGCGCACGGATGGGGATGCGCGCGCAGGCCGAGAGCTGTCACTTGTTCGACGCTGGCACGCAAGCCCGTATTGCATCCAGGGCTGGCGCATGACTGCTGTGGGGACATTCCGTCGGCGCTCGCTGTTGATCGCCGCCGCGGCCACCCCTGCGCTGTCGCAGCACAGCGCGCTGGCTGCTGGGCAAGACGCCGCACCAGCCACCATCGCGCCCATCGCCCTGCCCGCCGTACCGCCGACCGCGACTGTGGCTTGCACCCAGGTTGCTGGCAGTGGCGAGGTACACCTGGTCGGCAACAGCTTCCCGGCGGTGGCGCACATTGCACGCATTGCCGAGGGTTGCGCCCGGCCTGGGCTTCGGGTCGTCTTTAAGCTGACGCCCCAGGCCAGCATCGACACCGAACAAGCTTTTGGCGCCGCTGGCCGTTCTCCCTTCGACGCTGCCATCGTCTCGATGGCGGTGTTTGCCAACCTGTACGCACGGCGGCAGTTGCAGCCACTGACCGACCTGGTGCAAGCCTTCGGTGCGCGCTATCGGCTGGAAGAAAGCATGCTGGTGCGCGTGGACGGTGAGGTGATGGCGATCGCCTTCTTGCAGAACACGCAGAACCTGTACTACCGCGCCGACCTGTTCGCCAAACACGGTCTGGCCGTGCCCACCGACTACGCCCAGCTGGTGCAGGCAGCGGCTGTGCTGAAACGGAACGAGCCCAGCATCAGCTTCCCCATCGCCCAGGGGTTTGCCAAGGGCTTTGACTGCGGCACCGAGTTCGCCAACATCCTGGCCGGCCTGGGCGGGCGCTTCTTTCAGCCCGGTGGCGCCCAGCCCGCATTCAACGGCGATGTCGGCGTGCAGGCCGTTGACCTGATGCGCAGCTTGATGCCCTACATGACGCCGAACGCGCTGGCCAGCAATGCCGACGATGTCGTCAACCAGTTTCAGCAAGGCAAGGCCGCCATGGGAGTGCTGTGGGCCAGCCGCGCGTCGCGCATGGACGACGCTGCCGCGTCGCGCGTGGTGGGCAAGATGCAGTTCGCGGCGGCCCCGGCCGCGCGCCCCGGCGGCCGCACGGCTGCCCACCTGTGGTGGGACGCAGCTGTGCTGCCACGCAACAACCCGCGCCAGCGCGAGGCTACCTTCCATGTGCTGATGGAGGGCCTGAGCGAAGCCGCCGTGAAAAGCGGCAACGATCTGGGCTTGTGGGTGCGTTCGGTGTTCAAGCCCGGCCGTTTCGGCACGGGGGTGGCCTTGTCGCGGGCGGCGGGCGCGCCGGTGTGGTCGAGCGAGCCGTTCTTCAGCCTGGCGCATGCAGAGTTGGGCAAGGTGCTGCCGGATGCACTGGTGGGCAACCGCAAACCCAAGGCCGTGCTGGACGCCGCTGCGGCAGCGTACTTGCGGTCGGCCACTGAAAAGGGCTTCGTCAAGCCAGGGGCATCCGCATGAAGCTGCGCAGCTTTGCCGGCTTTGTCGGGCCTTCGGTGCTGCTGATGCTGGCGCTGCTGGCCTTGCCGATGGTGATGACGGCCCTGCTGTCGGTGCGCAACTGCGCGCTGCAAATGGAGCTCGTCACCGTGCAGCAGACCGGCCCTTTCGGTGCCCACCAAGTCACCACGCAGCGCGCCCAGATGGACACCAGCGGCAAAGCCGTGCAAGTCTGCCGCTGGGTGGGGCTGGATTACTACCGCACCGTGCTAGGGCTGGACAAGGCGCCGACGGCGGCGCAGGCGGGCGCATCTGCCCGTCCGGCCACACCAGCCAACCCACCCAACACAGCACCACCGGGCGCGACCAGTGGCGCAAGCGCCGATGCACCGCCCGAGTTCCTGTCGGCCTTGCGCTTCACCCTGCTCTACATCGTCGCCACCACGCCCTTCGTGTTGGGCGGCGGCCTGCTGTTGGCCTTGGCCATGAACCGTGTCACGCAGCGCCTGAAGGCGTTGTTCATCGCTGCTTCGCTGTTGCCCTTCATCATCACGCCCGTGGTCGGCGCGTTGGCCATCAAATGGCTGTTTCGCGACAACGGGCTGGTGCCGCACCTGCTGGCCGGCGTGGGCGTGCAGGTGTTCTGGATGGCGCAGGCCTGGTCGGCGCAGTTGCTGGTGGTGCTCTACGGCATTTGGCATGTGCTGCCTTTTGCCTTCATCGTCTTCTACGCGGGGCTGCAAGGCGTGCCGCAAGACGCGCTGGAGGCCGCCACCATCGACGGCGCCACGCCGTGGCAGAAGCTGCGCTACGTGACCTTGCCGCACCTGGCACCGCTGGTCGTGTTCGTGCTGATGATGCATTTGATGGACGCCTACCGCGTCTTCGAGCCGGTGATGGTGCTGACCCAAGGCGCCTTCACCACCAGCGTGCAGTACCTGACGTATCACATCTTGCTGCAGGAAGACAACCCGTACAAGGCCAGCGCGGCGTCGGTGCTGACCATCATCGGCATCGCACTGCTGCTGATTCCGCTGCTGCGCAAGACCTGGCGCGAGCAACGCCGAGGAAACTGAGATGCGTAAATCTGCCTGGGGCCAAGCCCTGCTCTACAGTGCGCTGGCGGTGTGGCTGCTGCTGGCGGCCCTGCCGGTGCTGTGGACGGCAGTGATCTCGCTGCGCACCTACGTCGACGCATTTTCGGCGCCGCTGAAGTGGCACGCGCCCATCACCTTCGAGAACTATCGCGGCTTGTGGATCGACCGCGAGTTCTATCGCAACTTCGGCAATACGGTGGTCGTCACGCTCGGCACGGTGTGCATATCGCTCAGCGTGGGCTGCCTGGCGGGCTATGCCTTGTCGCGCTATCGCGGCAGCCTGGGCTTTTGGCTGCTGATCATCGCGTTGGTATTCCGCGCGCTGCCGCATGCCACGCTGCTGCCCAGCTTCCATGCGCTGTTCGACGCCATCGGCATGCGCAACACCACCCTCAGCCTGATCTTCGTGCTGGTGGCCATCAACCAGCCCTTCACCATCTGGATGCTGCGCAGCTTCTTCGTCAACATCCCGCAAGAACTCGACGAGGCCGCCATGGTGGACGGTTGCACGCGCTTGCAGGCCTTCAGGCGCGTCATCATTCCTGTGAT
>JANMZP010000074.1:0-1871 GCA_031383435.1 Betaproteobacteria bacterium
ATGGCCAAAGAATTCAAGGACATGGTGTTCGCACTGGACATCGGCACCGCCAAAGTGATGGTGGTGGCCGCCGAGGTCCTGCCCGATGGCAGCCTGCGCGTGGCCGGCCTGGGCGTGGCGCCCACGCAAGGCCTGAAGCGCGGCGTGGTGGTGAACATCGACGCCACGGTGCAGAGCATCCAGCAGGCCTTGAAAGAGGCCGAGATGATGGCCGCCTGCAAGATCACCAGCGTCTACACCGGCATCACCGGTAGCCACATCCGCGGCCAGAACAGCACCGGCATGGTCATCGTGCGTGACAACCGCGAGGTGACGACGGTGGACGTGGGCCGGGTGGTCGAAACGGCCAAGGCCATCAACATCCCGAACGACCAGCGTCTGTTGCTCGTTGAACCTCAAGAATTCATCATCGACGGGCACGAGGTGAAAGAGCCCATCGGCATGAGCGGCAGCCGGCTGGAAGTGAAAGTGCACATCGTCACCGGCGCGCAGAGCGCGGCCGAGAACATCCTGAAATGCGTGCGGCGTTGCGGGCTGGAAGTGGAGCGGCTGGTGCTGAACCCCAGCGCCAGCGCGGCGGCCGTGCTGTCGCCTGACGAGATGAGCCTGGGCGTGGCGGTGGTGGACATCGGCGCGGGCACCACCGACGTGCAGATCTACACCGACGGCAGCGTGCGCCACACGGCGGTGATTCCGATTGCCGGCGACCTGATCACCAGTGACATCGCGATGGCACTGCGCACGCCCACGAAAGACGCTGAAGAAATCAAGGTGGCGCACGGTGTGGCCAAACAGATGCTGGCCGACCCGGGCGACCAGGTCGAGGTGCCGGGCCTGGGCGACCGCGTGCCACGCATGTTGTCGCGGCAGGCGCTGGCCGGCGTCATCGAGCCCCGCGTGGAAGAGATCTTCACGCTGGTGCACCAGGTCATCCGCGAAAGCGGCTACGAGGAATTGCTGTCCAGCGGCATCGTCATCACCGGCGGCAGCGCGGTCATGCCGGGCATGGTCGAGTTGGGCGAAGACATCTTCCTGAAGCCGGTGCGCAAGGGTTTGCCGCTGTACCACGGCGCGCTGTACGACATGGTGGCCAACCCGCGCAGCGCCACCGTGATGGGCTTGTTGGAAGAAGCGCGCCGGGCCCGTGCCCGGGGCTACAAGGCGGCAGGGCAGGCAGGCGCTGTGAAGAACATCGTCGGCCGCGCGAAAGACTGGTTTCTCGGTAACTTTTAATTAGCGAATTTCGATTTCGGACGGGGCAAATAAAGTGAATAGAAGTTCTAATTCAGCAAGCCCCATTTCTTCATCAACGGCAACTGCAATTCAGTAGGAGGCTCACATGCCCATCGAAATGATCGACGAATTTGACGAAGGCACCCAGATCAAGGTGATCGGCGTGGGTGGCGGCGGCGGCAATGCCGTCGAGCACATGATTGGCCAAGGCGTGCAGGGCGTGGAGTTCATCTGCGCCAACACCGACGCGCAAGCGCTGCATCGCAGCAGTGCCGGCATGCTGGTGCAATTGGGCAAGACCGGCCTGGGTGCGGGCAGCAAGCCCGAGATGGGCCGGGTCAGCGCTGAAGACGCGGTGGAAAGCATCCGGCAAGCCATCACCGGCGCGCACATGCTGTTCATCACCGCCGGCATGGGCGGCGGCACGGGCACCGGCGCGGCCCCGGTGATCGCCCGCGTGGCCAAGGAAATGGGCATCCTGACGGTGGGCGTGGTGACCAAGCCTTTCGACTTCGAAGGCAAGCGCCGTGGCAAGCAGGCCGATGACGGCGTGGCCGAACTCGAAGCCAACGTCGATTCCCTGATCGTCGTGCTGAACGAAAAGCTGCTGGACGTGATGGGTGATGACGTCACCCAAG
>JANMZP010000137.1:0-3177 GCA_031383435.1 Betaproteobacteria bacterium
GCTGCCGATGTTCTTCTTGATCATCTCGGCGGTGGGCTCGCCGATCAACATGCCGTAGTTGCGGCGGATGTAGTTGATGATGGATTCGTCAAACTTGTCGCCGCCGACGCGGATGCTGCCTTTGTAGACCATGCCGCCCAGGCTGATGACGCCGACTTCGGTGGTGCCGCCGCCGATATCCACCACCATCGAACCGCTGGCTTCGCTGACCGGCAAGCCAGCACCGATCGCGGCAGCCATCGGTTCTTCGATCAGGTAGACGTCACTGGCACCAGCGCCGAGTGCCGATTCGCGGATGGCACGGCGCTCGACCTGGGTCGAACCGCAGGGCACGCAGATGATGATGCGCGGGCTGGGCCGCAAGATGCCCCGCGGGTGGACCATCTTGATGAACTGCTTGAGCATCTGCTCGGTGACCGTGAAGTCGGCGATGACGCCGTCTTTCATCGGCCGGATGGCTTCGATGTTGCCGGGCACCTTGCCCAGCATGGCCTTGGCTTCCTTGCCGACGGCCTGGATGGTTTTCTTGCCTTGCGGGCCGCCTTCATGGCGAATGGCAACGACCGACGGTTCGTCAAGGACGATGCCCTTGCCACGCACGTAGATCAACGTGTTGGCGGTGCCCAGGTCGATGGCAAGGTCGGTAGAGAAATAACGGCGCAGGGATGCAGCGAACATGGCAGGGGGAAGGGCAGATGGGCGAAGCGAAAAGGCGCTTGCTGGGCCGCTTGCTGGGGTGTGCAGATGGGGTGTGCGGATGGGGGCCAAACCGGAGTTGCACCGCAGCTTGAACCGCCACAGCAGGCAAAGCCCCGAGGGCTTGCGGGTAACCGGAGATAATACCGTATCAACCCCAGGCCACCGAGGTAACACGCTGCTTTTTTCAGCAACGAACCCAGTCCTTGGTCGCAACAGAAACGGCTCCGCAGACGATGGCTCTGACCCCACACGATGTCAACCGCATCGCCCATTTGGCGCGGCTCGAACTCTCGGGCGCTGAACAAGCGCAAATGCTGGAACAGCTCAACGGTTTCTTTGGCATCGTCGAGCAGATGAGCGCCGTGGACACGCGCGGCGTGGAGCCGCTTTCGACGCCCCTGTCGGCGCTGCAGGCCGTGCAACTTCGGCTGCGCGACGACGTGGTCACCGAAGGCAATGACCGCGAGGCCAACCAGCACAGCGCGCCGGCCGTCGAAGGCGGCCTCTTCCTGGTGCCCAAGGTGATCGAATGAGTGCCGCCCTGAAACTGGGTGTGGCCGGCTTGTCGCGCGCCTTGGCGGCGCGCGAAATCTCCAGCGTCGAAGTCACCCAAGGCCTGCTCGACGGCATCGCCGCCCACCACGACCTGGGTGCCTTCCTGTGCACCGACGCCGAACACGCGCTGGCCGCCGCGCGCGCCGCCGACGGCGCCATCGCCGCCGGTACCGCCGGCCCGCTGACCGGCGTGCCGATCGCGCACAAGGACATCTTCGTCACCGACCACGCGCGCAGCGGCCTGCCATCCACCGCCGGATCGAAGATGCTGGCCGGCTACGCCAGCCCGTTCGACGCGACCGTGGTGGCGCGCCTGGGCGCCGGTGAAGCCGGTACCACCGCGCACGGGCCGGGTGCCGGCATGGTCACGCTGGGCAAGCTGAACTGCGACGAGTTCGCGATGGGTTCGGCCAACGAAAACTCGGCCTATGGCCCTGTGCTGAACCCCTGGGACCGCCAGCGCGTTCCCGGCGGCTCGTCGGGCGGCAGCGCTGCGGCCGTGGCCGCGCGCCTGGTGCCGGCGGCCACCGGCACCGACACCGGTGGCTCCATCCGCCAGCCGGCCAGCTTCACCGGCATCACCGGCATCAAACCGACCTACGGCGTGTGTTCGCGCTACGGCATGATCGCCTTCGCCAGCAGCCTGGACCAGGCCGGCCCGATGGCGCGCAGCGCGGAAGACTGCGCGATGCTGCTGTCGGCGATGAGCGGCTTCGATGCCCGCGATTCGACCAGTGCCGAACGCCCGCCGCAGGACTACGTTTCGATGATGCGCAAGGGCCGCGAAGGCGCAACAGCGGCCCGGCCGCTGCAGGGTTTGCGGGTCGGCCTGCCGAAAGAATTCTTCCCGGCGGCACTGGCTGCCGACGTCAACGACGCGGTGCGTTCGGCGCTGGCCGAGCTGGAGAAACTGGGTGCCACGCTGGTCGATGTCAGCCTGCCGCGCACCGAACTGTCGATACCGGTCTACTACATCATCGCGCCGGCCGAAGCCAGCTCGAACCTGGGCCGTTTCGACGGCGTGAAGTTCGGCCACCGCACGGCGCAGTACGACGACCTGATGGACCTGTACAAGAAGAGCCGCGCCGAGGGCTTCGGCCCCGAGGTGAAGCGCCGCATCATGATCGGCACCTACGTGCTGTCGCACGGCTATTACGACGCCTACTACCTGCAGGCGCAGAAGCTGCGCCGCATGATTGCCGACGACTTCCAGGCCTGTTTTTCGGCCCGCGCGCAGGGCTGCGACGTGATTGCCGGACCGGTGGCACCCACGGTGGCCTGGAAGCTGGGCGAGCAGGGCGACGACCCGCTGCAGGCCTACCTGGCCGACATCTTCACGCTGCCCGCCAGCCTGGCCGGTTTGCCCGGCATGAGCGTGCCGGCCGGCCTGGGCGCGCACGGCATGCCGGTGGGCCTGCAGCTGATCGGCAACTACTTCGACGAAGGCACCTTGCTGCACACCGCGCACGCGCTGCAACAGGCCACCGATTTCCACCTGCGCACGCCGCAGGGGTACTGAACACCATGCCCAGCAGCCCACTCGTTCGCGGTTTCGAAGTCGTCATCGGCCTGGAAACCCACGCCCAGCTGTCCACCGCCAGCAAGATCTTCAGCGGTGCTTCCACCACCTTTGGCGCGGCGCCGAACACGCAGGCCTGCGCGGTCGACCTGGCGCTGCCCGGCACGCTGCCGGTGATGAACCGCGCCGCGGTCGACCGGGCGATTCGCCTCGGCCTGGCGGTGGGCGCGAAGATCGCGCCGCTGTCGATCTTCGCGCGCAAAAACTACTTCTACCCTGACCTGCCCAAGGGCTACCAGATCAGCCAGTACGAGACGCCGGTGGTGCAGGGCGGCGCCATCAGCTTCCTGCTCGACCGCCAGCCGCGCAGCGTCAACCTGACCCGCGCCCACCTGGAAGAAGAC
>JANMZP010000167.1:0-16050 GCA_031383435.1 Betaproteobacteria bacterium
CTTGTCGAACGCCGCGCTGGACACGCCGTGGCCCAAGGTCATGCTGCTCAAGCAGCGGCTGGGCGCGGCCGTGGCCGCTGCGCAGGCATCACACGAATTGGCCGACGCCGCCTTCGTCGCGCTGGCTGACCGTGAATGCGCGCTGGACGCCGCACTGCCGGCCACCGGCGTGCCGCTGGAACGCGAACGCCAGCTGTCGCCGGCTTTCATCCGCATCGACGGGCGCGGGGCGGGCGCCGGCATCTACGGCACACGCTGCTCGACCGTGGTCATCGTCGAGCAGCGCGGCGCGCACCGCGAGGTGCAAGTCATCGAGCGCCGCTACGACGAAGACGGCGCCGTCAGCGGCGAAACCGCCTTGTCCTGCCGACTGGCCTGATCATCGGCCACAACCAGCGGCACGACGCCGCTTCAGCGCGGGTTCAGCAGCCCGCCCAGCATGCCGGCCAGATCGCCCAGACCACCCGCACCGCCGGCCGGCGGCAGTTCGCCGTTGGGGGTCAGCTTGTCCACCACCTGCGGCAGCATCTGCGACAGCTGACCCAGCAGATCACCCGGGTTCATGCCCAGCTTGCCGGCCATGGCGCTGACCGTGTCGTTGCCCAGCACGCCACTGAGCTGATCGGCAGAAACCGGCAGGTTCTGGCCGGTGCCGACCCACGAACTGGCGATCTCGCCCAGCCCGCCCTGGTGGAACTTTTCGACCAGGCCGATCAGCCCGCCGACTCCACCCAGGCCACCCAGGCCGCCGCCACCGGCCGCGCCACCGCCCTGGCCGAGCATGCCGATGACCATGTGCAGCAGGTCGCCCTGCCCACCACCGCCGCCCTGCCCCTGACCCAAAGCGCCGATGACCGAATCGAGCAAACCCATGCTGCACTCCTGTTGATCTGAGCGGCGACTGTGCCCGAGGCGTGTGACCTGTCAACCCGCTTTTCGGCCAGGGTCGGCGCGGCCTTGGCGGTTCAGGCCGGTCCGTCCAGCCAGCCCAGCGCGGCCAACGCGGCCAGCGGCGCGGTGTCGGCGCGCAGCACGCGGCGGCCCATGGTGGTGGGCAGGAAACCGGCGCGGCGCGCGGCACTTTCTTCGGCGGGTGTCAGGCCGCCTTCAGGGCCGTTCAGCGTGACGACGCGCCGCACGGTCGGACCGAAGGCATGCGCCGCCGTGCGCTGCGGCAGCGGCTGTGTGTCGGGCTGCAGGCTCAGCAGCAGGCGCAGGCTGCTGTTGCTGTTGCTGTCGGCCTGCGCGCCGGCCAGGCCGTCCAGCCAGGCGAGCACCGAACGCACGGGGGCAACAACCGGCACGCGCGCGCGCCCGCACTGTTCGCAGGCGGCTTCGGTCACGGCCTGCCAGTGGGCGCGCTTTTTTTCGGCGCGCTCGCCCGTCAGGCGCAGCACCGAGCGTTCGGTGTGCAGCGGCTGGATGAGGGCCACGCCCAGTTCGGTGGCCTTTTCGACCACCGCGTCCATGCGCTCGTTGGCCGGCATGCCCAGCGCCACCGTGACGTGCAGCGGCAGTTCCTTGTCCACCACCAGCGGCAGGCCGACCCGCACCCGCACCTCGCTGCGGCCCACCGCCAGCACCTCGGCCGGCCAGTCGCAGCCGTGGCCGTCGAAAAGGGCCAGCGTGTCGCCGGGCTGCACACGCCGCACCTGGGCGTGGCGGGCGGCACCGGGTGGCAGCGACAGGTCAATGCCGGTGGCCAGCGGCAGGTCGACAAACAGCCGCATCGTCATGGGGTCTGCAACAGCGATTCAACCGCCAGCGCCACGCCGGCCAGCGCGGCGTCGTGGCCGGCCGGTGCCGACAGCATCAGCCCCACCGGCAGGCTGCCGGCTGCGTGGCAGGGCAGGCTGAAGGCGCAGCCGTCCAGGAAGTTGATCGGGAAGGTGTTGCGCAGCAGCAGGCCGTTGGCCTTGAAGAAGGCTTCGTCACTGGCCAGCAGGTCAGCCGTGGCTGGCGCGGTGATGGGCGTGGTCGGGCAGATCAGCGCGTCGAATCCGGCCAGGCGCTGGTTGACGCGGCCGATCCAGTCGCGCCGGCGCTGCAGCATGGTGATGTAGTCGGCCGCGCTGACCCCAGCACCCAGGGCGATGCGCAGCGCCACGCGTGGGTCGAAGCGCGCGCGCTGGGTGTCCATCGCGTCGCGGTGCGTGGCGTAGGCCTCCACCGCTGAAAAGCCGCCCGGTGCGTTGATCTGGGCGATCTCGCTCAACTCGGTCAAGGGCAGCGCCACGATCTGCGCGCCGGCGGCCGACAGCCGGCTCAAGGCACGTTCAAACGCCCCGGCCACCGCCGGTTCCAGCGCGTCCAGCAGCAGCGTCTGCGGCAGCGCCAGGCGCAGGCCGCGCACGCTGCGCGCGGTGACGGCCAGCGGCGCGCCGGCCAGCACGCCGTCGACGATCAGGCAGTCGTCGACGCAGCACGACATCGAACACACCGTGTCCAGCGTGAAGCTGAGCGGAAAAGCGCCGGCCGTGGGCGTGCGCGCCTGGGTGCTCTTGAAGCCGACCAGGCCGCACAGGGCGGCCGGCACGCGGATGGAGCCGCCGGTGTCCGAGCCCAGCCCGGCCACCGCCTGCCCCAGCGCCACCGACACCGCCGCGCCCGACGACGAACCACCGGGCACGCGAGCTACCGCGCCATCGGCGGGGTTGCGCGGCGTGCCGTGGTGCGGGTTGATGCCGACCCCGGAGAAGGCGAACTCGCTCATGTTGGTCAGACCGGTGACGGCCGCGCCGGCGGCACGCAAACGGGCCACGGCGGGTGCGTCGGCCAGCGCCGCCGCTTCGCCCTCGCGCAGCACCGAACCGGCCATCGTCGTGCGCCCGGCGATGTCGTACAGGTCTTTCACCGACAACGGCAAACCGGCCAGCACGCCCAGCGGCTGGCCGGCAGCTTGCGCCTCGTCGGCCGCACGCGCAGCGGCTCGGGCGCTGTCGGGGAACAGGGCGGTGTAGACGCTTGCAGCGGCTGGCGTGGCGGCTGCCGCCAGCACGCGGTCGATCAGCGCCAGGTGGCTGCCCGGCGCGCCCAGCGCGGTGCGCAGGACGCGGATGGCGGGCAGGCGCAGGTCAGATCGGGGGACGGGGGGGGCGGTTGTCGGCACGGGCGGGTCCGGGTGGTCTTGGCACGGGCCGCAGTATCCCCGCTGCCCTGGACCCCCTGTCTGCGGGGTGCCGGCAGGGCCGAAATTTAGCGATTCTTTAGCACCTGTTGCGCAGCATGCCGGGCAGCAGGCGTCAAGTCGCACGCCAGGAGGTCATTTGATGAACCGTTTGCGCTTTTCAACGTTGGCTCTGGCCTGCGCCGCCACCCTGACTGGTGGCGTTGCCCAGGCTGCCGACGTGATCTTCTCCAGCCCCTTCACGCTGTGGGTGACCGAAACCCCCGCCGGCGGCACCGCGCAATACAACAGCCAGTTCAAAGGCGGCGTGCGTTCCTACGTGTTCGACGGCGCGGGCTACACGGCGGGTCATTTCAGTTCGGGCGCCACCATCGCCGCCGCGTCCCTGAACGACCCTTCGTCGGTCACCGTCACACCCAGCGGCAGCCTGCTCATCGCCGACCGTGGCTTCAACGCCGGTCCGGGGGCGGTGTCGCAGGTCACCTTCACCGGTGGCCTGCCCAACCCCGCCACCTTGGTGCAGGCCAGCATCGACACCGGGCCGCACCAGATGGCCCTGACGGCCAGCGGCGGCCTCATCGTGTCCAGCCTGGGCTCGGGCGCCAAGCTCTACCCGGCCGTCAGCGGGCCGGCCACGGTGGCTTACGCCACCGGCACCGAACGCGGCGCCGTCGTCAACGGCAACCTGCTGTACAGCACGGCCGGGTCGGGCAACCTGCAGACCTTCGACGTCGCCAGCGGCGCGCTGCTCGGCAACTTCGGCGTGGCCGGCGCCGCGCTGCTGCACTACGGCGCAATGTTCGGCGGCAGCCTGTGGCTGGCCGATGCCGGGTCCAACCTCACCGGCGCTGGCGGCGGCGTCTACCGCGTCACGCTGGACGTCAACGGCAACCCGGTTTCGTCGGCCAGAGTGGCCAACGTCAACGGCGCCCTCTCGGTGGCCTTCAGCCCCAGCGGCGACGAGATGTTCGTGGCCAGCCACTTCGACGGCACGCTGACCGGCTACGCCTTGAGCGGCACCACGGTAGCGGCCACGCCCAACCTGCTCATCGACGGCGGCACCCTGGCCGGCTGGGGCGGCGCGCACGTGCAGTACGGCGGGCTGGCGGTGACGGCCGCGGTGCCGGAACCGGCGGCATGGGCCTTGATGCTGGGCGGGCTGGTCGCAGTCGCGGCATGGTCTGCAAGCCGGTGTCGGCCGGCCCGGGCGCGGATCGGCGAGCTTTAGGACCGCGCTGCGCGCCAGACGCACGAAGGGCCGGCAATGCCGGCCCTTCGTGCGTCTGGCCGGCCTCAGGCGCGCGTCACTCCACCGCCTTCACCATGTCCTCGACCACCTTCTTCGCGTCGCCGAAGACCATCATGGTCTTGTCCATGTAGAACAGCTCGTTGTCCAGACCGGCGTAGCCGCTGGCCATCGAACGCTTGTTCACGATGATGGTCTTGGCCTTGAAGGCCTCCAGGATGGGCATGCCGTAGATGGCGCTGCCCTTGACGTGCGCGGCCGGGTTCACCACGTCGTTGGCGCCCAGGATGATGGCCACGTCGACCTGGCCGAATTCGCCGTTGATGTCTTCCATCTCGAACACTTGGTCGTACGGAACCTCGGCCTCGGCCAGCAGCACGTTCATGTGTCCCGGCATGCGCCCCGCCACGGGGTGGATGGCGTACTTCACGCTGATGCCCTTGGCCGTCAGCTTGGCGGCCAACTCCTTCACCGCGTGCTGCGCTCTGGCGACAGCAAGCCCGTACCCCGGCACGATGACCACGGTTTCGGCGTTACCCAGTACGAAGGCCGCGTCGTCGGCGCTGCCGGTTTTCACGTTGCGCTTGGGCGCGCTGCCGGCAGCCGCTACCGGCCCGGCTTCACCACCGAAACCACCGCCGATGACGTTGAAGAAGCTGCGGTTCATGGCCTTGCACATGATGTAGCTCAGGATCGCCCCTGAGCTGCCCACCAGACTGCCGGCGATGATCAGCATGGCGTTGTTCAGGCTGAAGCCGATGCCCGCCGCCGCCCAGCCCGAGTAGCTGTTCAGCATGCTCACCACCACCGGCATGTCGGCACCGCCGATGGGAATGATCAGCGTCACGCCCAGGATCAGGCCCAGCACAATGACGATGACGAAGGCGTGCTGGTAGCCGGTGTGGAAGAACACCGCGCAAGCCCAGACCGCCAGCAGGCCCAGCACCAGGTTGACCTTGTGCTGGCCCTTGAAGGTGACCGGCGCGCCCTGGAACAAGCGAAACTTGTACTGGCCGCTGAGCTTGCCGAAAGCGATGACGGAACCCGTGAAGGTAACCGCGCCGATGAAGGCCCCCAAGGCCAGTTCGATGCGGTTGCCGCCCGGGATGCTGCCGCCCTTGGTGGTGATCGCGAAGGCCCACGGTTCCAGCACCGCCGCCACCGCGATGAACACCGCTGCCAGGCCGATCATGCTGTGGAAGAAGGCCACCAATTCGGGCATCTTGGTCATCTCGACGCGCTTGGCCATCACCGCGCCGATGCCACCGCCGACCACCAGGCCGACCACGACCCAGGCCATGCCTTGCGCGCGGGTCTGGCCCATTTCGCCCGACAGCTTGACGATCAGCGCGGCCGTGGTCAGCACGGCAATGGTCATACCCATCATGCCGAACAGGTTGCCGCGTATCGACGTGGTCGGGTGGCTCAAACCTTTCAGCGCCTGGATGAAGCAGACGCTGGCCACCAGGTACAGCAGCGTGACAAGGTTCAGGCTCATGCTTGCTTCCCATCTTGCTCGGCGGCTTTGTCCGCCCTTGCGGCCAGCCGTGACTGCGTGTAGCCGGTGGCCAATGCGCCAACGGCGATGGCCAGCCAGACGCGGTATTCGCTGCCCACGCCCACCGCTTCAAGCACCCACACCAGAGGGATGGAAACGGCCAGGAACACCGTCACCGGCAGCCAGAGTTGGGGCTTCAGTTGCGGGTTCATTTCGCGCCTTCTTTCAGGTCCTTGGTGTCTTTGGGCAGGGGCTTCTTGTCCTTCTTCTTGAACATCTCCAGCATCCGCCGGGTGACCAGGAAGCCGCCGAAGACGTTCACCGCAGCCAGTGCCACGGCCATCACGCCCATGGTCTTGCCCAGGGTGGTTTCGGTGAGGGCGGCGGCCAGCATGGCACCGACGATGACGATGGCCGAGATCGCATTCGTCACCGCCATCAGCGGCGTGTGCAGCGCGGGCGTGACGGTCCAGACCACGTGGTAACCCACGTAGATGGCCAGCACGAAGATGATGAGGTTGGTGATGGTGGGGCTGACGATGTCCATGTGCGTGTTCCCTCAGGTCCTCTTCACTTCGCCGTTCTGGGTCATCAGGCAGGCGACCACGATGTCGTCGTCCAGCGGCACGACAAAGCCGCTGTCCTTGGGCAACACCAATTTCAGGAAGTCGAGCACGTTGCGTGCATACAGGCTCGACGAATCGGCCGCCACCAGCGCCGGGATGTTGGTCTCGCCGATGATTGTCACGCCGTGCTTGACAACGGTCTTGCCGGCTTCGGTCAGCGGGCAGTTGCCGCCGGCCGGTGCGGCCATGTCGACGATCACCGAGCCCGGCTTCATGCTCTTCACCATGTCCTCAGAAATCAGCACCGGCGCGGCGCGGCCCGGGATCAGCGCGGTGCTGATCACGATGTCGGCCGCCGCCACGCGCTTGGCCACTTCCACCTTCTGGCGGTCCATCCAGCTGGCCGGCATCGGTTTGGCATAGCCCCCCACGCCCACGGCGGCTTCCTTCTCTTCGTCGGTCTCGTAGGCCACGTCGATGAACTTGGCGCCCAGCGATTCGACCTGCTCTTTCACCGAGGGCCGCACGTCGGAAGCCTCGATGACCGCGCCCAGGCGCTTGGCCGTGGCAATGGCCTGCAAGCCCGCCACGCCGACGCCCAGGATGACGATGCGCGCGGCCTTGATGGTGCCGGCGGCCGTCATCAGCATCGGGAACAGGCGCTGGTACTTGTCGGCGGCCAGCATCACGGCCTTGTAGCCGGCGATGTTGGCCTGGCTGGACAGCACGTCCATGCTCTGCGCGCGGGTGGTGCGCGGGGCGGCTTCCAGCGCGAAGCTGGTCAGGCCGGCCGCAGCCAGGCGCGCCAGGTTGTCCTTGTCGAAGGGGTTCAGCAGCCCGACCAGGGCGGTGCCCGGCTTCATCAGGCCGAGTTCGTCGGTGTCAGGGCTGCGCACCTTCAGCACCAGTTCGCAGCCCAGCGCTCCGGCGCGGTCGGTGATCTCGGCACCGGCGGCCAGGTAGGCCTCGTCGGTGGCGCTCGCAGCCACACCCGCACCGTGCTGCACGCGCACCGCATGGCCCTGAGCCTTGAGCTTCTTGGCCGTCTCGGGCGTGACCGCAACGCGGGTCTCGCCGGCTGCGGTTTCCAATGGAACGCCGATGAGCATGAAATCCTCCTCGCCCTGTCATTTTTCGGGCGAGCGAAGCTAACACAAAGAGCGCGGCTGTCAGGCCGTGGTCGGCCCTACCTAGAATCGCCGGGAAATGCATGAAGCCACCCCGTCTGCTGATTTGATCGCGCCCATGCCCGCCACGTCTTCCGTTCCGCTGCCCAAGTCCTGCGACGTGCTTGTCATCGGCGCCGGCCCGGCCGGCAGCGCCTGCGCGCAGTGGCTGGCGGCGCGCGGCCAGCAGGTGCTGCTGGTCGATCAGCACGACTTCCCGCGCGACAAGGTCTGCGGCGACGGCCTGATCCCCGACACCCACGCCGCGCTGCAGCGCCTGGGTGTGCTCGAAGAAGTCCAGTCACTCGCCACGCCGGTCACCGACGTGCGCTTCGTCGGCCCGCGCGGCGGCCATGTCGACGTGCCCGGCACGCTGTGCGTGCTGCCGCGCAAGGTGCTGGACCACGTGCTGGTGCGCGCCGCCCAGCGCGCCGGTGCGCAGCTGCTGACGCCGCTGCGCTTCGAAGCACCCATCGAAACGGCTGGCCGCGTCACCGGCGCGCGCTTCAAGACGGCCGACGGCCCGCACGAGATCAGCGCCCGCTGGGTGGTGCTGGCCACCGGCGCGGTGCCGCAGGCCCTCACCGCCGCGGGCCTGTGCGACCGCCGCACGCCCAGCGGTGTGGCCCTGCGCGGCTACGTCAAGAACGAGGCGCTGGCCGCCCGCCACCCCGAACGCACGCGGCAATTGCACATGGTCTGGCACCCACGTTTGCGCGGCGGCTATGGCTGGATCTTTCCGGCACCTGGCGGGATGTTCAACATCGGCGCCGGCATGACCGGCAGCCACCTGCCGCACAAGGACGGCAAGGTGCGCATGCAGGACGTCAACCTGCGCCAGATGTTCGACGCCTTCTGCGAGGTCTACGCACCGGCCGCTGAACTGATGCGCGGCGGCGAACTGCAGGGCGACATCAAGGGCGCGCCGTTGCGCTGCTCGCTGGTCGGCGGGCGCTGGTCGCGCCCCGGCCTGCTGGCCACCGGCGAGGCCGTGGGCAGCACCTATGCCTTCAGCGGTGAAGGCATCGGCAAGGCGATGGAAACCGGCATCCTGGCGGCCGAGGCCCTGCTGCTGAACCCCGCCGCAGCCGACGCCGACGTGCAGCAGCGCTACGAAGCCGGGCTGCGCGGCCTGAAGCCCAAGTTCGATCTGTATGAAACCGCCAGCCATGTCAACCACCACCCCTGGATTGCCGACCTGGTGGTCTGGCGCGCCCGCCGCAGCGAGCGCATCCGCCGCCGCCTGACCGGCGTGCTGGAAGAGACGCAGAATCCCGGTCGGCTGTTCAGCCTGCGTGGCGTGACCAAGCTGCTGTTCGAATGAATCTTTTGAAAGCCTGCACCATGAAGACCCCCAAGCACACTGGCCGTCTGGCCATCACCGTCCTCACCTCGACCGTGTTGCTGGCCGCTTGCGGCGGGGGCGGCGGCGATGGCGGCACGCCGGCGGCCAACCTGGCCAGCGTCACCAGCGCCACGGTGGGCCCCGCCAAATACAGCCAGAACATGCTGGTCACCCTGCAGGGCAGCAACCTCGACGCCAGCCTGGCGGTCTCGTCGGCCGGCTGCAAGAACATGACGCGCAGCACCACGGGCACCACCATCAGCACGGCTACCACGGCCTACTACACCTGCACGGTGTCGGCCGTGGGCGCGCAGACCGTGGCCGTCAGCCGCAGCGACGGCGTGGCCCTGACCGGTGCCAGCTACACCATCGAAGTGCCGCAGGTGACGCTGTCCGTTAGCAATGGTGCCGCTGTCAACGGCAACCTCGTCATCACGCTGGAGCCGGTGAAGGCACCCATTACCACCGACAACTTCCTGGCCTATATCCAGAGCGGCTTCTATGTGAACACCGCCTATCACCGCGTGTTGTCGGGCTTCGTGGCGCAGGGCGGCGGCTATGCGTCGCCCATCACCGCAACGGCCACGCCTGCGTTGAAGCCCACCAATGCGGCCATCACGCTGGAAGACGGCGCCGGCCTGTCGAACCTGAAGTACTCGCTGGCCATGGCCCGCACCAATTTGCCTGATTCCGCGACATCGCAGTTCTTCATCAACCTGGTCAACAACACCGGGCTGGACCGCACCGCCACCGCGCGCGGCTATGCGGTGTTCGGCACCGTGACCTCGGGCACGGCCGTCGTCGATGCGATGGCCACTGCGCCCTGCACCGCAGCGGCCTACAGCGAATGTGTGCCGATCCCCAACATCACCATCACCGCCGCCACACAGACGCGGTGAGGCGCTGACGGCCCGATCGGGCGCCACACCCATGTGCCAACTGCTGGGCATGAATGCCAACACGCCGACCGACGTGATGTTCAGCTTCACCGGGCTGGCGACCCGGGCCGCCGAGCACCAGGACGGCTTCGGCATCGCCTTCTTCGAAGACCGGGGCCTGCGGCACTTCATCGACCCGGTCAGCGCGCTGCATTCGCCGGTGGCCGAAATGGTCAAGCGCTACCCCATCCGCAGCGACGTGGTCATCGCCCACATCCGCAAGGCCACGGTGGGCGGCGTGGCGCTGCAGAACTGCCACCCGTTCGTGCGCGAACTGTGGGGCCGCTACTGGGTCTTCGCCCACAACGGCGACCTGAAGCACTACGCGCCCCGCCTGCACGGTGCCTACCGTCCGGTGGGCGACACCGACAGCGAACGCGCCTTCTGCTGGTTGATGCAGGAACTGGCCAAGGCCCACGCCAGCGTGCCCAGCGTGGAAGAACTGGGCTGTACGCTGCGTGAACTGCTGCCACAGCCGGCGGCCCACGGCACCTTCAACATGCTGCTGTCCAACGGGCAGGCCTTGTGGGCGCACGCCTCGACGGCGCTGTATTCGGTGGAACGCCGCCACCCCTTCGTGGCCACCCGGCTGGCCGATGAAGACCTGAGCATCGACTTCGCCGCCCACACCACGCCGCAAGACCGCGTGGCCGTCGTCGCCACCGAGCCCCTGACACAAGGCGAAGACTGGCAGGCCTTCGCGCCCGGTGAGTTGCGGGTGTTCCAGGCCGGGGTGCGCGCGGCGACCTGAGTGCGCGGGCGCGGGTAGCATCGATGGCACTGTTGCTGTCCCAAGCTGCCCACATGTCCGCCCTTCCGGTTCCCCGCTTCGACCACTTCTATCGGCACGACGATCTCACGCGGTTGCTGCACGACTACGTGGCCGCCGCGCCGCAGCTGGTGCAGTTGAGCGCGCTGGGCAAGAGCTTCGAAGGCCGCGAGATCTGGCTGCTGACGATCACGAACACCGCCACCGGCGACGCCATCGACAAGCCGGCCTTCTGGGTCGACGGCAACATCCACGCGGCCGAACTGGCGGCCAGCACGGCCTGCCTGTACTGGCTGCACCAGCTGGTCAGCGGCTATCTGGCGGGTGACGCGCAAGCCCAAGAGTTGCTCGACACCCGCGTCGTCTACATGGTGCCGCGCCTGAACCCCGACGGGGCCGAACTGGCGCTGGCCGACAAGCCGCGCCACATCCGCAGCGGCACCCGGCCCTATCCCTTCGATGAAGAGCCGGTCGACGGCCTGACCATCGAGGACGTGGACGGCGACGGCCGCGTGCTGCAGATGCGCGTGGCCGACCCGCACGGCAGCTACAAGCAGCACCCGGCCGACCCGCGGCTGATGGTGACGCGCGAGCCCGGTGAATTCGGCGGCCATTACTTCCGCCTGATTCCGGAAGGCACGCTGAAGAACTACGACGGCCTGAAGATCACCGCCAACCCCGATTGCGAAGGGCTGGACCTGAACCGCAATTTCCCCGCTTACTGGCGGCAGGAATTCGAGCAGGTCGGCGCCGGCCCCTACCCGACCAGCGAACCCGAAGTGCGGGCGATGGTGCACTTCATCACCAGCCACCCCAACATCGGCGCGGCGGTCAGCTTCCACACCCACAGCGGCGTCATCCTGCGGCCCATGGGCATGCAGAGCGACGACGACATGACGCCCGAGGACCTGTGGTCCTACAAGCGTTTTTCCGAACTGGGCACCAAGCTGACCGGCTACCCGGCCATCAGCATCTGGCACGACTTCAAGTACCACCCCAAGCAGGTCATCACCGGCACGCAGGACTGGATCTACGAACACCTGGGCGCGCTGTTCTGGACGGTGGAAATCTGGGCCCCGAACAAGGAAGCCGGCATCACCGACTACAAGTGGATCGACTGGTACCGCGAGCACCCCGTCGAAGACGACGTCAAGCTGCTGAAGTGGAGCGACGAGCAGTGCGGTGGCAAGGCCCACGTCGACTGGTACCCGTTCCGCCACCCGCAACTGGGCATGGTCGAATTGGGCGGCTGGGACAAGATGAACTACTGGCGCAACCCGCCGCCGCATTTGCGTGAACGCGAAGCCGCGCGCTTCCCGGCCTGGCTGATGCAGATTGCGCTCAGCCTGCCCAAGCTGGAGGTGCTGCGCGCCGAAGTGCGCGCGCTGGGCACCGACACCTGGCGCGTGCGCTTCGCGGTGGCCAACAGCGGTTGGCTGCCGGCCTATGTGAGCAAGCGCGCGCTGGAACGCAAGACCGCACGCGGCACGGTGTTCCAGATCCACCTGCCGCCGGGGGTGACGCTGACCACCGGCCGAGAACGCGTGGAAGGGGCGCACCTGGAAGGCCACGCGCCCAAGGCTTCGCTGCAGGCCTTCCTGCCCAACCGTGACCTCACCGGCGACCGCGCGGTGGTCGAGTGGGTGGTGCGCGGCCCGCGCGGCACGGCCATCGCGCTGACCGCCACGGCCGACCGCGCCGGCACCGTGCGCACCGAAGTCACGCTGGACTGACGCCCTCGCGCATGCCGCAGCGGCCAGCCGCCGATCAGTTCTCGACGCTGTTCGAGTTCCTGCCCATCGGCGCTTACCGCAGTTCGCCGCAAGGCCAGCAGTTGCGCGCCAACCCGGCCCTGGCGCGGATGAACGGTTTTGCGTCCGAGGCCGAACACCTGGCGGCGCAGTGCGACATCGCCGGCCGCTGGTATGTGGACCCGCTGCGCCGCGACGTTTTCATGCGCCAGATGGTGCAGCAAGGCCAGGTGGTGGGTTTCGAATCCGAGGTTTTCCGCTACCGAACCCGCGAGCGCATCTGGGTGCGCGAGAACGCCCACCTGGTGCGCGACGCGCTGGGTCGGCCGCTGTTCTTTGAGGGCACCGTCGAAGACATCACCGAACGCGTGCGCGACCGCTTGGCGCTGTATGCCAGCCAGCAGCAGATGCGGCAGATCATGGAGATGGTGCCCGGCATGGTCTACCAGGTGATGCTGCTGCCCGACGGGCAGCGCAAGGCCACCTTCATCAGCGGCGGCGTGCGCGAACTGCTGGGCCTGGAGCCTGAGGACCTCCTGGCCGACGGCATGCTCATGCACCGCCTGCGCCACCCCGAAGACCGTGCCCGCATCGAGGCCGAGACCAACGCCGCCAACGCGGCACGCCGTCCGCTGCACCTGGAATTCCGCGTGGTCTTGCCCACCGGCCAGATCAAATGGGTGCAGGTCTTGAGTGCCGCAGCGCCGACGGCCGACAGCCATGACGTGCGCGTGGGCGTGGTGGTGGACGTCACGGCGGCCAAGCTGGCCGAGAAGCTGCGCCTGGAACGCGACCGCGCGGCGGCGGCCGATCTGGCCAAGTCGGCCTTCCTGTCCCGCGTCAGCCACGAGTTGCGTACCCCTCTGAATGCCGTGCTGGGCTTCGCGCAGTTGATGGAACTGGACCCCGGCCACGGCGAATTCAGCCATCGCCAACTCGCCTGGACGCGCCAGGCGCTGGCCAGCGGCCGCCACCTGACGGCGTTGCTGGACGACCTGCTGGACCTGAGCAGCGCGCAGACCGGCCAGTTGCGTTTCAACCTGAAGGCCGTGCCGCTGCAGCCCCTGATCGAAGAGGCCTGCACCATGCTCTCGGGTGAGGCCACGGCAGCCGGCGTGCAGATCCGCAACGAGCCGTCGGCCGACGGCGCCCTGGCTCTGGTGGCCGACCGCAAACGCCTGCTGCAGGTGCTGGGCAACCTGCTGTCCAACGCCATCAAATACAACCACCCCGGCGGTTGGGTGCAGGTGCAGGCGGTGCCGGTCGGCACGGACGACCCCGACGCCGCCGATGCTGTCGAACTGCGGGTGGCCGACAGCGGGCCCGGCCTGGACGTCAGCCAGCGCGCGCGCCTGTTCCAGCCTTTCGAACGACTGAATGCGCACGCCGGGCCGATTGCCGGCACGGGCCTGGGCCTGGCGCTCAGCCGTCAACTGGTGGAAGCGATGGGCGGCCGCATCCGCGTGGACAGCGAGCCCGGCCACGGTGCCGTGTTCAGCCTGCGCCTGCCGCGCGCCACCGCCCGGGCCTGAACCCGGGCCTGATCGCGGCCTGCCAGAATGAAGCCCATGCAGACCGCACCGATGACCTGGGGCGACAGCCCGACCAGCCGCGCACCGGGCCGCGTCTACACCGACGAAGGCCTGTACCGCGAAGAGCTGGAACGCTTCTTCTACCGCGGCCACTGGTGCTACGTGGGCCTGGAATGCGAAGTGCCGGATGCCGGCAACTTCAAGAAGTCGGCTGTTGGTGAGCGCAGCGTGGTGATGGTGCGCGACACCCAGGGCGAGATCCACGTCGTCGAGAACCGCTGCGCCCACCGCGGGGTGGCCTTCTGCCGCGAACGCACGGGCACGGTGACGGCCTTCACCTGCCCCTACCACCAGTGGACCTACAAGCTCGACGGCCAGTTGCAGGGCCTGCCCTTTCGGCGCGGCGTCAAACAAGACGGCCGCGTCAACGGCGGCATGCCCGAAGACTTCAAGCTCAGTGAACATGGCCTGACGCCATTGAAAGTGGCACGGCGCGGCGGTGCGGTGTTCGCCAGCTTTGACCACGACGTTGAGCCCTTCGAGGACTTCCTGGGCCCCGAGGTGCTGCACTACTTTGACCGTGTCTTCAGCGGCCGGCCGCTGGCCCTGCTGGGCTACAACCGCCAGCGCATCCCGGCCAACTGGAAGCTGATGCAGGAGAACATCAAGGACCCCTACCACCCGGGCCTGCTGCACACCTGGTTCGTGACGTTCGGTCTGTGGCGCGCCGACCAGAAAAGCCAGATGGTGATGGACCGCCACCACCGCCACGCCTGCATGGTGAGCCAGCGCAATGAGGGCGGCGCGGGTGATGTCACGCAGGGCGTGACGAGCTTCAAACCGGGCATGCAGTTGCATGACGACCGCTTGCTCGATGTCGTGCCCGAAGCCTGGTGGGGCGGCCCCAGCGTGGTCATGATGACGCTGTTCCCCAGCCTCATCATCCAGCAGCAAGTCAACTCACTGTCCACGCGCCACATCCAGCCCGTGGCACCGGGCGTTTTCGACTTTGTCTGGACGCACTTTGGCTTTGCCGACGACGACCAAGCCATGCGCCGCCGCCGCCTGCGCCAGGCCAACCTGTTTGGTCCTGCGGGCTATGTCTCGGCCGACGACGGCGAGGTCATCGAATTTGTACAGCAGGCCTTCGAGGCCCACCCGCAGGCCCGCACACTTAGCGAGTTAGACGGCCGCGACGTCAAAGCCACCGACCACATGGTCACCGAGACTTTGATCCGCGGCATGTACGGCTATTGGCGCGGGCAGATGGGTCTATGAAAACCGCGCCATGAAGCTCGACGCCGACACCCTTCTCGCGCTGCACGAGTTGTATGCCGACTATGCGGCAGCGCTGGACGCGCGCGAGCTTGAACGCTGGCCCGGCTTCTTCACCGCAGACGCGGTCTACAAGCTGCAGTCGCGTGAAAACTTTGACCGTGGCTTGCCCTTGTGCACCTTAGCGTTCGAAAGCCGCGCCATGCTGCAAGACCGCGTCGTGGGCGCGGCGACCACCATCTACCACGACCCTTATGTGCAGCGCCACATCGTCGGCCTGCCGCGCCTGCTGGCGCGCGAAGGCGAAGTGCTGTGCTGCGAAGCGCCCTATCTGGTGATACGCACCAAGCGCGACGCCATGCCGGAAATTTTGAGCGTAGGACGCAGCATCGACCGTGTCGTGCCCACGGCCGAGGGCCTGCGTTTTGAGCAGCGGCTGATGATCTTTGACAACGACCTGATCGCCAATTCCATCATCGACCCGATTTGACGGCGGCTGGCGCTCAGCCGGCCAGGCGCGCCTGCGCGCCAGCCCACAGCTCCTGCACCAGTTGCTGCGCCGGCATCACGTGCGCCAAGCCCGCGCCCTGGCCGGCCCAGGCCTGCATGCGGTGCAAGTTGCCTTCACTCTCTGCCGCCTTGCGCATGGCCGCGGTCAGGCCGCGCTGCACCGGGTAAGGCGCGGGTTCGGGCGCGCCGGGCTCGGCGGCCGCACGCACGTAGTCGGAGGTGATGGCGCGGCCCCAGCGTCCAGAAAACGCGCGTGTCAGCTGGGTGTCTTCGGGCGCCAAAGCTTCAAGCCCCGCAGCCCAGGCCGGTGAGATGGCCGCTTCAGGG
>JANMZP010000173.1:0-22096 GCA_031383435.1 Betaproteobacteria bacterium
GCACGTAAAGCGACAAAGGCGGCAGCGCTGCCAGCGACAAGGTGCCCGGCCGCATGTAGTACTGGATGTCGGCGACCAGCCGCTCGACCGACTGCGGCGAGAACAGGCTCGGCGTGCCGCCGCCGATGAACACCGTCGACACCCGCCGGCCCCAGACCAGCGGCAACGCGGCCTCGAGGTCGGCGCGCAGCGCGTCCAGGTAGGGCGCTTCAGGCAGTTCGCCTTTGTTTTCGTGCGAATTGAAGTCGCAATAGGGGCACTTCTTCAGGCACCACGGCAGGTGCACATACAAGGCCAAGGGCGGCAAGGCAGCCAGCTGCAAAGTCCCGGGGCGCAGGTGGTGTTGCACATCGCGGGGCGTGCTGCTGCGGCCCTCGGGTACGAGCGGTACGAGCGGTACGGGCGGTACGGGCGGTACGGGCGGAATGCTCACAGACGCCACACCTCGCGCAGCAGCGCCACCATCTGCGCACAGGCGCGCGCCCGGTGGCTGTGCGCGTTCTTCTGCGCGGCATCCATTTCGGCCACTGTGCAGCCCAGTTCAGGAATGAACATCAGCGGGTCGTAGCCAAAGCCCAACGTGCCGCGCGGCGCGGTCAGGATGTCACCCGGCCAACGCCCCACCGCCACCAGCGGCTGCGGGTCTTGCGCGTGCCGCACGGCCACCAGCGTGCTGACGAAATGGGCGCGGCGGTCGGTGCTGCCGTCCAGCCGTTGCAGCAGGCGCGTGTTGTTGGCGGCGTCCTGCACGCGGCGCCGCGCCTCGCGGTCGGGCTCGCTGCTGGCGATGGCGGCGTAGTGCGCCGACACCACGCCCGGCTCGCCGCCCAGCGCGTCCACGCAGACGCCCGAATCGTCGGCGATGGCGGCCCCGCCCGAGGCCTGCGCGGCCAGCCTCGCCTTCATCAAAGCGTTCTCGATGAAGGTGTGGAAAGGCTCTTCGGCCTCAGGGATGCCGAGATCGCCCTGCGCCACCAAGGTGACGTTCACGCCCGCGAGCAAAGCCCGCAACTCGCTCAGCTTCTTCGCGTTGTTGGACGCCAGAACCAGGCGCATCAAGCCACCCCGAGTGCCAGCTTCTGCAGCGCATTCAGGTCGCGGATGCCCTTGTCGGCCAGCGCCAGCAGGGTGTCCATCTCGGCGCGGCTGAAAGGCTCGCCTTCGGCCGTGCCTTGCACTTCGACGAAGCCACCGCTGCCCGTCATCACCACGTTCATGTCGGTGTCGCAGGTCGAGTCTTCGGTGTATTCCAGGTCCAGCAGCGGCGTGCCCTGCACCACGCCCACCGACACGGCGGCGACGAAATCGCGGATCGGGCTTTGCGCGATGCGGCCCTGCTTCAGCAGGAAGCTGACCGCGTCGTGCGCGGCCACGAAAGCACCGGTGATGGCCGCCGTGCGCGTGCCGCCGTCGGCCTGCAGCACGTCGCAATCCAGCAAGATGCTGCGTTCGCCCAGCAGCTTCAAGTCGAAGACCGTGCGCAGGCTGCGGCCGATCAGGCGCTGGATTTCCTGTGTGCGGCCGCTCTGCTTGCCGCGCGCGGCCTCGCGGTCGCTGCGGGTGTGGGTGGCGCGCGGCAGCATGCCGTATTCGGCCGTCACCCAGCCTTCACCGCTGCCGCGTTTGTGCGGCGGCACTTTCTCTTCCACCGAAGCCGTGCACAGCACTTGGGTGGCACCGAAAGACACCAGCACCGAGCCCTCGGCGTGGCAGGTGTAGCCGCGCTGGATGGTGACCGGGCGCAGGGCATGGGCCAGGCGGCCGGCGGAACGTTGGTAGCTCATGGTTTTTTCCTTGGAAATTGGGGTCTCAGCGCGCGCCTACCGGCGGCTGCGAAGTCGGCTCAGCGGCGCTTCTTCGAACTGCGCTCGATGGCCTCGTTGATCTCACGGATCGAGCGTTCGATCTCGGCGTCGTCCAGGTCGTCCACGCTGGCCGCTTCGGCCAGGCTGGCCTGGATGGTCGAGGCAAACACCTCGTCGCCCAGCGACATCGTGGACACGCCACCCGGCGCCTCGACGTCGTCGGCCGATTCCCATTCAACGGCCAGCACGGTGACGTTGTCGCTCTTTTCGCCAGCCGCGCGCAGCGCGCGCTCGACCAGTTCGGGCACCGCGTCGGCCACCGTGTGTTGGCTCAGGATCTCGGTGATGGTGGTGTCGCTGAGCGCGCCCCACAGGCCGTCAGAGCACAGCATGACGCGGTCGCCCGGGTGCACGGCCAGCGGGCCGGCGGTGTCAACCACCGGCTTGCCCGGGCTGCCCAGGCAGGTGAACAGCACGTTGCGGTTGACCCGGTTGTTGATGGGCACCACCAGCGACAGCGTGTCCTGCAGTTCGGAATAGGAATGGTCGCGCGTGCGGGCCACCAGGCGGTCGCCGCGCACCAGGTACAGCCGCGAGTCGCCGCAGTGCGCCCAGTAGGCCGTGTTGTCCTGGATCACGCAGGCCACCAGCGTGGTGCGCGGCGTGTCCAGCAGCGCCTTGCCGGTGGCGTAGCGCAGCAACTGGTGGTGGCCGGCCAGGGTGGCGTCGTGCAGAAAACGCAGCGGGTCCTGCAAACGCGGCTTGGCTTCGCGCTGGAACAGCGCGGCCATCGTCTGCAGTGCCATCTGCGAAGCCACCTCGCCTTCCGGATGGCCGCCCATGCCGTCAGCCAGTGCAAACAGCCCGGCGTCCCGCGTGTAGCAATAGCCCATGCGGTCTTCGTTCTTTTCGCGACCGCCGCGGCGGCTGACCTGATAAACGGAAAACTGCATGTCAAGCGGCAGGTCCGACCCAGCTTCCCGCCACGGAGCCGGCTTTGCCGGGCCGTTGGCGGACGGCCCCCCTGGGGGGTAGCGAGCGCCAGCGAGCTTGGGGGCTCAATGTCATGCCTTCTGACCTGTCTTCAGCGTTTCCAGTTGCAGCTTCAGCCGTTCGCTGAAACTGAGCTTGGTGTAGCGGCGTTCGGTCTCGCGGGCCAATTCCTTTTGCAGCGCAAACACACTTTGCGGGCGGCTCAGCGGGTCCAGCGACATGCACCATTCCGTCACCTCGATCAGGTTGTCGGAATAGATGTTGCGCAGCCTTGAGAGGCTCAGCGTGAGGCGGTCTTTCTCGATGCGTTGTGGCGCGTCGTTCGGCGGGTAGCCCTGCATGCAGGCGTAGATGCAGGCACCGATGGCGTAGATGTCGGTCCACGGCCCCAGCGTGCCGTCGCGGCGGTACATCTCGGGCGCGGCGAAACCCGGCGTGTACATCGGCCGGATGAAGTTGCCTTCCTTGCTCAGCACCTCGCGCGCAGCGCCGAAGTCCAGCATCACGGCCTTGTTGTCGTTCGTGACGAACACATTGGCGGGCTTGATGTCGAGGTGCAGCATCTTGTGCTGGTGCACGATGCGCAGGCCGCGCAGCATCTCGTCGAACAGGCTGCGGATGGTGCTTTCGCGGAACACCTTGTCGCGCTTGAGATCGCGCGCGGTGACGATGAAATCCTGCAGCGTGTCGCCCTGCAGGTAGTTCATCACCATGTAGACGGTTTCGTTTTCGCGGAAGAAGTTCAGCACGCTGACCACGCTGGGGTGGCTGATCTGGGCCAGCGAACGGCCTTCTTCGAAGAAGCTCTTCAAGCCCAGGCGGTAGAGCGGCTGCTTGTCGGGCTTGACGCGCGGCGTCAGTTCACCAGTTGCGCGTTCGGCCAGCGAGGCCGGAAGGTATTCCTTGATGGCCACCAACTGGCCTTTTTCATGCTCGGCGAGGTAGACCACACCGAAGCCACCGGCGGCGAGTTTCTTGACGATCTTGTAGCCGCCCACCACGGTGCCCGGAGGCAAGGGTGCAGGCTTGGGCTTGGACATAATCGACGTTCACTCTGGGGCGAAAAAGATGGCGGTTTATAGCATGACGGGTTACGCCAATGCGGCGTCCACCGCCCCGGAAACAGCGGGTGCGGTGAGCGTGGAAGCGCGCTCGGTGAACGGCCGCTTTCTGGACCTGGCGCTGCGCTTGCCCGACGAGCTGCGCGGCCTGGAGCCGGCGCTGCGCGAACAACTCACCGCCGCCTTCCGGCGCGGCAAGATCGAATTGCGCGTGGCCACGGCGCGTGAATCGGAAAGCGCCCTGCCCGCGCCCACGTCCGATCAGTTGAACCGCTTGTCTTACCAGCAATCCGCCGTGCAGGGCTGGCTGCCGGAAGCACGCAGCCTCAGCGTCAACGAGGTGTTGCACTGGTGCAAGGGCGGCAGCACGGCGCAGAAGCTGGACGAACCGACGCTGGAAGCCGCCCGGCGCTGTATCGATGGCCTGCGCGAGGCGCGTGCCCGTGAAGGCGCGCGGCTGGCCGTCATCCTGCTAGAGCGCGTTGCACGTCTTCGCGAACTGGCCGCGCTGGCCGCGCCGCTGGTGCCGGCCGTGGTGCAGCGCCAGCAACAGCGCTTCCTGGAGCGCTGGGCCGAGGCCCTGGCCACGGTGCAGGCCGGCTCACCTGTGCCCGAGCAGTCGCTGCACGAACGGGCGATGGGTGAAGCGGCTTCCTACGCCATCCGCATCGACGTGGCCGAAGAACTCGGCCGTCTGGCTTCGCACCTGGACGAGATCGAACGCCTGCTGAAGGCCGGCGGCGAACTGGGCAAGCGGCTGGAATTCCTGATCCAGGAATTGCAGCGCGAAGCCAACACCCTGGGTTCGAAATCGGCGGCGCTGGAGTTGACCACCGTGGCCGTGGAGATGAAGGTGGCCATCGAGCAGATGCGCGAGCAGGTGCAGAACATCGAGTAGGTCGCAGCGGCAAGCCGCCGCGCTGAAGGAAAATGCGCCGATGGAAACTCCTGGCAATCTCTTCTGCGTGGCCGCGCCCAGTGGCGCCGGCAAATCCAGCCTGGTCAAGGCGCTGCTGGAAATCGACTCGCGGCTGGTCGTTTCGGTCTCGCACACCACCCGCGTGCCACGCGGGCAGGAGGTGGACGGCCGCGAATACCACTTCGTTGATGAAGCCACTTTCCTGTCCATGATCGAACGCGGCGAATTCTTCGAGCACGCCTGCGTCCACGGCAACCGCTATGGCACCAGCCGCATGGCCATCCAGGAAAGGCTGGCCCACGGCGACGATGTGGTGCTGGAAATCGACTGGCAGGGCGCGCTGCAGATCAAGCAGCTCTTCCAGCATGCGGTGCTGATCTTCGTCCTGCCGCCCAGCTGGGACGAACTGGCGCAGCGCCTGAACCGGCGCGGTGAAGACCAGCCCGAGGTTATCGCGACAAGGCTGGCGAATGCCCGGCACGAGGTGGCCCAGGCCCGGCACTTCGACTTTGTTATCATCAACAGCTTGTTCGAGAAGGCCGTTTTTGATCTCAAGGCCGTGGTTCACGCCCAGCGCCTGAAATACGCCACCCAGTTGCGCAACCGCTCTCAGGTTTTTGCGGCACTGGGCCTGAACTGAGTCAAACACCCCCGATCTGAAATCCTGCTCGAACATCCGGCACGCCGCCGGCAAGACCACCCCGAAGGACACCATGGCCCGCATCACCGTTGAAGACTGTCTCGTCAAGATCCCCAATCGCTTCCAACTGGTGCTGGCCGCGACCTACCGCGCGCGCATGCTGAGCCAGGGCCACGCGCCCAAGATCGAAACCAAGAACAAGCCTGGCGTGACCGCGCTGCGCGAAATTGCCGCTGGCGAAATCGGCATTGAAATGCTGCGCAAGGTGCCGATCTGAGTCCCATTTGAGTCGCATGTGACTCACTTCTGAGTGCTCGCAAAACGGGCGCCCCGTCCTTGGACGGGGTGCCCGTTTGCATTTCTGGGCAGGCTGGCGGCACAGCGGGGCGACGCAGGTGAAAGCACGCTAAATTCAGGACATGAGTCTGCGTTCGCTCGCCGCTGAATTACTGCCCGCCGCGCTGCAGGGCTTGCAGCGCTCGGCTGTGCCCGGTGCCGACCTGAACGCGGCGGGCGAAGCCTCGTCCTTCGCTGAGTTGTCCGAGAAGCTGGCCTACCTGTCGAAGGCCGATTTCAAGCTGGTGCGCGAGGCCTACAAGTTCAGCGACGCGGCCCACCTGGGCCAGTACCGCGCCAGCGGCCAGCCCTACATCACCCACCCCATCGCGGTGGCCGGCCTGTGTGCCGACTGGAAGCTGGACGCGCAGGCCATCATCGCCGCGCTGACCCACGACACCATCGAGGACTGCGGCGTCACGAAAGTTGAGCTGATCGAAAAATTCGGCGCGCCGACGGCCGACCTGGTCGACGGCCTGACCAAGCTGGACAAGCTGCACTTCAGCACCCGCGAGGAAAGCCAAGCCGAAAGCTTCCGCAAGATGCTGCTGGCCATGGCACGCGATGTGCGGGTCATCCTGATCAAGCTGGCCGACCGCCTGCACAACATGCGCACGCTGGGTGCCATGGCGCTGGACAAGCGCCAGCGCATCGCCCGCGAAACGCTGGAAATCTTCGCGCCGATTGCCCACCGGCTGGGCCTGAACCAGACCTACCGCGAACTGCAGGAACTGTGCTTTGCCAGCCTGCACCCCTGGCGCCACGCGGCGCTGGCCAAGGCCGTGAAGCGCGCGCGCGGCCACCGCCGCGACATCGTTGACCGGGTGCAGAAAGACGTCGAGCGTTCATTCGGCGAACACAAGATCAAGGTGCAGGTCAGCGGCCGCGAAAAGACCATCTATTCGATCTATCACAAGATGCGCGAGAAGCACGCCGGCTTCGCGCAGGTCAGCGACATCTTCGGCTTTCGCGTGGTGGTGCCCACGCTGACCGACTGCTACGTGGCGCTCGGCGTGCTGCACCAGCTCTACAAGCCGGTCCCGGGGCGCTTCAAGGACTACATCGCCATCCCCAAGGCCAACGGCTACCAGAGCCTGCACACCACGCTGGTCAGCCCGCTGGGCACGGCGGTGGAATTCCAGATGCGCACCGAGGCCATGCACGCGGTGGCTGAAAAGGGCATCGCGGCGCACTGGATCTACAAGGTCGGCGACAAAGGCAATGCCGCGGCTGACGCGCAGCGCCTGTCCACCATCTGGCTGCAGAGCCTGCTCGACATCCAGGACGAAACCCGCGACGCGGCCGAATTCCTGGAACACGTGAAGATCGACCTGCACCCCGATGCGGTCTACGTCTTCACGCCGCGCAGCAAGATCCTGGCGCTGCCGCGCGGCGCGACGCCGCTGGATTTCGCCTACGCCATCCACTCCGACGTCGGCCAGCACACGGTGGCGGCCAAGGTCAACGGCGACGCAGTGGCCTTGCGCACCGAACTCAAGAGCGGTGACGTCGTCGAGATCATCACCGCGCCGGGTGCCAAGCCCAACCCGGCCTGGCTGAGCATGGTGCGCACCGGCCGGGCGCGCAGCAAGATCCGCCATCACCTGAAGAACATGGAGACCGACGAGTCGCGCGCGCTGGGCGAAAAACTGCTGGCTCAGGCGCTGCGCGCCGAAGGCCTGCAGCCGCCGTCCACCGAGCCGGCCGACCCGCTGGGCCCGGCGCTGTGGCAGCAGCTGACGCGCTGGAGCGGCAACCGCAACCGCGGCGACTTGCTGGTCGACATCGGCCTGGGCAAGAAGATCGCCACCATCGTGGCCAAGCGCCTGGCGCAGCTGATGGGCGAGCGCGGCATCAAGCCCGATGCCGTGATGCTGACGATGGGCCGCTACGGCCTCGACGACAGCACGCCGACGCAGGGCGTGGTTTTCGTGGACGGCAGCGCCGGTGCCTCGATCCAGCTGGCGCCGTGTTGCCGGCCCATACCAGGCGACGAGATCGTCGGCTACCTGGGTCGCGGCGAGGGCCTGCTGGTGCACACCCGCGACTGCCCCACCGGCAAGCGCCTGTTCGAACGCGACAGCGAACGCTGGATGCAGGTGGAATGGGCCGACGACCTGACGCGCAGCTTCGAGACCCACCTGTGGGTGCTGGTGAAGAACGGCAAGGGCGTGCTGGCCCAGGTGGCCTCGGCCATCAGCGCCGCCGAGGCCGACATCACCCACCTGGGCATGGACCCCGAGCCGGCCGAAGAGTCGATCGAACTGCGGCTGATCGTCAGCGTGCGCGACCGCGTGCACCTGGCCGACGTGCTGCGCGCGATGCGCAGATCGCCAGTGGTGCTGCGGGTGTCGCGCTACCGGACGGACTGAAGCTCAGTCCGGCTTGGGGTAGCGCACTTCAATCACCTCGATGCGCTCGACGCCACCCGGCGTGAGCAGCGCCACCTCGTCGCCTACATGCGCCTTCAGCAAGGCCCGCGCGATGGGCGCGATCCAGCTGACTTCACCGACCAGGCTGTCGGCCTCGTCGATGCCCTTGATGGTGATGGTGCGCTCGTCGCCGGCCGCGTTGGCGTAAGTCACCGTGGCGCCGAAAAAGACCTGCGTTTCACCGTGGTGCACGGCCGGGTCGGCGACTTCGGCGATGTCCAGGCGCTTGGTCAGGAAGCGGATGCGGCGGTCGATTTCACGCAGCCGCTTCTTGCCGTACAGGTAGTCGCCGTTTTCGGAGCGGTCGCCGTTCTTCGCCGCCCAGGACACGATCTCGACGATCTTGGGGCGCTCGCTGTCCAGCAGGCTCATCAGCTCGGCGCGCAAACGCCAGTAGCCGGCCGGCGTGATGTAGTTGCGGGTGCCGGCGGGCAGCGGCGGCAGGCCGGGGACGCCGTCCTCGTCGTCGTCGTCTTCGGGTTCCTTGACGAAAGCCTTGTTCATGCCCGGGATTGTGGTCCCGGCCCGCGCGGCGGGCTCGTCAGGTCAGTTGGCCGCCGAACGCCCGCGATTCCGCGCCGTGGTGATGCGCGCGACTGTTGCGCGCCGCAGCCAGCCGTCAACCCAGCCGCGACAGTTCGGCCCGCAGGGCGGCGCGTGCCGACTCGGGCGCAGCCTCCAGGAGCAGCGCAGACAGCGCCTCGCGCTGCCGCGTGCGTTCGGCCGCGCGCTTCAGCACCACCCGCGCAATCGGCCCCAAGTGGCCAGCCAGCAGGCGCTGCGCCTGTTCCAGCCAGGCGTCCGACACGGGCGGGCCCGAACGCGTGCCGCTGGTGACCGGTGCAGGCGGGGCTGCGGTGGGCAGGCGGTGGCTGCCGGCCGAGCCCGCTGTCGACCCAGCAGTTGTACCTGCGTGCGAACCTGCGTGCGAACCCGTTGCAAGGCCGCCGGCTGGCGGGCGCGTGCCGGTACCGGTGCGGCTGAGCTGCGCCAGAAAAGCCTCGCGCACCGCAGCCTGGGTGATCTGTTCGGCCAGCCGCGCCTGCAACGCCGGCAGGTCGCTGCATTCGCGCGCGGCACGCCGCACCATGGTGCCGGCCAGCGGGCCGACGTGCCTGGCCAGGCTGGCTTCCAGCTGCGCCAGCACGGCGGCGTCGAAGTGCGCGATGGAAGCGCTGGTCTGCGGCAAGGCCGACGGCGGCGGCGGGATGCGCTGGGTGATTTCGAAACCGTCTTGCGGTGGCAGCGCGGCCACCGCGGCGGCCGACACGGTACTGGGTGCGCCCTGCCCCAACGCGACGGCCAGCGCGTCGCGAAAGGCCGCCGCGTGGGCATAGCGCTGCGCCGGCTGTTTGGCCAGCGCCTTCAGCACCACGGCATCGAAGCGGTCGTCGTGCTGGCCCCCTTCAACGCTGGACGGCGGCTGAGGTGCTTCGTGCACCGCGCGGTAGGTCAGCGATTCGGCGGTGCCCACGAAAGGCGGCCGCCCGGCCATCAGTTGATAGAGCACCACGCCGGCGCCGTACAGGTCGGCGCGGTGGTCGATGGCCAGTCCCTGGAACTGTTCGGGCGCCATGTACATCGGCGTGCCCAGCACGCCGCCGGCCAGCGTCATGCCGGTGTCGTCGGTGCGGGCGATGCCGAAGTCGGCGATCTTCACGCGGCCGGTGCGCGTCATGATCACGTTTGAAGGCTTGATGTCGCGGTGCCAGACCTTGTTGTCGTGGGCGTGGCCCAGGCCTTCGAGCAGTTGCGTGACGATGCTGGCGGTGTCCAGCGCGTCGAAGCGCAGCTTCTGCCCCAGGTAGGCCGACAGCGTGTGGCCTTCGACGTATTCCATCGCGATGTAGGCCACGCGGTCGCTGCCGTCACCCACTTCACCGAAGTCGTAGACGCCGACGATGCCCGGGTGCATCAAGCGGCCGGCCGCCTGCGCCTCGTTGCGGAAACGGGCCGTGCTTTGCGCTGCCGATTCCAGGCCCTCGCCGGCCATGCGGCGGATGGTTTTCAGGGCCACCACGCGGCGGATATCGGGGTCGAAACCGCGGTAAACGACACCCATCGCGCCCTCACCCAGCACGCCCATGATGCGGTACTTGCCGAGCTGTTCGGGGTGCGCCATGACGCCCTCGGTCCGGTCAGTTCTCGAGCATCTTCATGGCCTGCACGACGCTGGCCCGCATGCGCGCGAACGAAGCCGCCAACGTGCCGATTTCGTCGCGGCTGCTGGTGTTGAAATCGGCCGCCGCCAGGTCGCCCTGGCTGACCCGGTCGGCCAGCGCCGACAACTGCGTGACCGGCCGCACCACGACGAACCAGATCATCACGTTCAGCACGATGCCCACGACGACGAACACGCCGACCAGCGAACCGATGAAGAGGGTGAAGGCCTGGTCGGCGCGCTGCAGCGGCAGGGCCATCGGCACCGACACCACTTGCGCGCCGATGACTTCGCCCAGTTGCCAGCCGAAGCCGTTTGCCGGACCGTATTTGGCGACCATGGTGGCCGGCGCGGCTTCGACGCTGCTGTGGCAACGCAGGCAGGCCCCGTCGGTAATGCGCAGCGGCCGCGCCACATACAGCGAAGGCCCGGTGGGCGTGTCGCGCTGGCCGACGAATTCCTTCAGGTTGGCGTCATTGCGGAAGCTGCCGACGATGTCCACTTCCCAGCCTGCCGCGCGGTCACGCGGGTTGGTCGGGTTCAGCGTGGCTTCCTTGTAGCCATATTCCGGGTGCTTGGCCTGGATGGCCGCCAGCACCTCGGTGGCCGAATAGCTGGGCACCGACTGCGGCAGGAATTCGGTCTTCATCTGCTCGGCCAGCAGCTTGGTGATCTGCCCCGAGGTGTAGGCCCGTACCGCGCTGGCCTGCTCCATCAACAAGCGCGCACCGCCCAGCACTTCTTCCTTGGCCTGGGCCTGCAGCAGGCTGCGGCTGATGCTGCCGCTGACGGCCACGCCCAGCGCCATCACCAGAATGAAGATCAGGTTGAACTTGAACAGCAGCTTCATGCGGCGGGCTCCTCGTCAGCGCGGTGGGTGGTGGCCGCCGGCCGCGTTCGGTACGCCGCCACAGCCCCGTACTTCTGGTGGGTGGATGGTAGCGCTCGGTGGGCTGCGCTCGGACAGAATCGCAGCCCATGCCGACCCCGCCTTTCTTCCAATGAACCACGACCCTGCCCTGCTGCAGCCCCTGCAGGGCCTGACCGTCTTCGAACGCGGCTGGCTGTCGTCGAACAACGTGCTGCTGCACGGCAACGCTGCCGCTGGCGACGTCGGTGCGGTGCTGGTCGATGCGGGCCACGTGGTGCACGCCGCGCAGACCGTGGCCCTGGTGCGCCACACGCTGAACGGCGAGCGCTTGATGCGCATCGTCAACACCCATTTGCACTCGGACCACTGCGGCGGCAACGCCACCTTGCAGCGCGCCTTCGGCTGCCGCATCAGCATCCCGCCGGGCCAGTTCGCGGCCGTGCAAATCTGGGACGAGGTGGCTTTGAGCTACGCGCCCACCGGCCAGCTCTGCGAGCGCTACACGGCCGACGATGCGCTGCAGCCCGGCAGCACATTCGAAGTGGGCGGCCTGACCTGGCAAGCCCACGCGGCGCCCGGCCACGACCCGCATTCGCTGATCCTGCACTGCGCCGAACGCGGTGTGGTCATCACCGCCGACGCGCTGTGGGAACGCGGCTTCGGCGTGGTCTTTCCCGAACTCGACGGCGTGAACGCGTTTGACGAGGTGGCAGCGACGCTCGACCTCATCGCATCCTTCGGCGCGCGGGTCGCCATCCCCGGCCACGGCGCGCCGTTCAGCGATGTGCCGGCCGCGCTGCAGCGCGCGCGCCAACGGCTGGCCGGCTTCCGCGCCGACCCGCAGCGCCACGCCCACCACGCGGTGAAGGCGCTGGTCAAGTTCCACCTGCTTGAAGTGCAGCAGCAAAGCTGGCCCGCACTGCTGGCCTGGTTCAGCGGCGTCACGCTCTACGAAGCGGTGTGGCGCCGCCTGGGTTGCCCGGATGGCACGCTGGACGCGTTCGCCCAACGCGTGGTCGGCGAACTCGTCGCGCAGGGCGTGCTGGCGCTGCGCGACGGCGGGGTCTGCGACGCCTGAAGGCCTGAACCCTCAGGCGATAGGGCACCAAGCCGGATTCAGTTCGGCTGCGCTTCCAGCTTTCGCAAGGCCTGCCCGCCGCCGTAGCTGGACTGCGCGGCCAGCGTGCCCCCCAGCGACATGCGGATGGCACAGTATTTGAACTCGGGGATCTTCGCGAAGGGGTCCAGCGCCGCATTGGTCAGCCGGTTGATCGCCGCTTCGTAGTAGCAAAACGGCACGAAGACCGCGCCGCGCGGTGAGCTGTCGTCGGCCCGCGCGTACAGCACCACCTCGCCGCGCCGCGACTGCAGCGTGACCACATCGCCCGGCTCGCCGCCCATCGCGGCCAGGTCCAGCGGGTGGATCAGCGCCACCGGGTCGGGTTCGATGGCGTCCAGCATGGTCGCGCGGCGCGTCATGCTGCCGGTGTGCCAGTGCTCCAGCTGGCGGCCGGTGATCAGCACCATCGGGTAGTCGGCGTCGGGCCGCTCGTTGGCCGGGATGATGTCGGCCGGCACGAACTGCGCACGGCCACCTTCACGCGGGAAGGTGTCGGTGAAGACCACCGAGGTGCCCGGGTCGCCTTCCTTGAGGCAGGGGTAGGTGACGGCATGTTCGCGGTCCAGGCGGTCCCAGGTGATGCCACCGATGCTGGGCATGGTCAGGCGCATCTCGTCGAAGACTTCCGAGACCTGGCTGAGCGGCCAGTCCAGGCCCAGGCGCTTGGCCAGTTGCTGGATGATCCACAGGTCCTGCCGCGCATCACCCGGCGGGTTGATGGCCTGGCGACCCATCTGCACCAGACGGTCGGTGTTGGTGAAGCTACCAGTCTTTTCGGGGAAGGCGCTGGCCGGCAGGATCACGTCGGCCAGGTAGGCGGTCTCGGTCAGGAAGATGTCCTGCACCACCAGCAGGTCCAGCGCGGCCAGCGCGTTGCGCGCGTGGTTGGCGTCGGGGTCGGACATGGCCGGGTTCTCGCCCATCACGTACAGGCCACGCACGTCGCCGTGCAGGATGGCGTGCATCACTTCCACCACGGTCAAACCGGGCTGGTCGTCCAGCGAACCGGGTGCCACGTTCCACGCGGCTTCGAAACGCGCGCGGGTGCCGGCGCTGGACACATGCTGGTAGTCGGGGAACATCATCGGGATCAGCCCCGCGTCCGACGCGCCTTGCACATTGTTCTGGCCGCGCAGCGGGTGCAGGCCGGTGCCGGGACGGCCGATCTGGCCGGTCATCAGCGCCAGTGCGATCAGGCAGCGCGCGTTGTCGGTGCCGTGCACGTGCTGCGACACACCCATGCCCCACAGGATCATCGAGGCCTTGCTCTGCGCATACAAGCGCGCCGTGTAACGCAGCGTGTCGGCGTCGATGCCGCAGATCGGCGCCATCGCCTCGGGGCTGTAGCCCTGGACGTTCTTGCGCAGGTCGTCATAGCCCACGGTGCGGCTGGCGAAGAAGTCGGCGTCGACCAGGTTCTCGGTGACAATAACGTGCAACAACGCGTTGAGCATCGCCACATCGGTGTCGGGCTTGAACTGCAGATGGCGGTGCGCGATGCGCACCAGGTCCGACCGGCGCGGGTCCAGCACGATCAGCTTGCTGCCGTTGGCCACAGCGTTCTTGATCCAGCTGGCGGCCACCGGGTGGTTGACGCTGGGGTTGGCGCCGATGATGAAGATCACCTCGGCCTGGGTCACGTCCATCACCGGGTTCGAAACAGCGCCGGAACCGATGCCCTCCAGCAGCGCCACCACGCTGGACGCGTGGCACAGGCGCGTGCAGTGGTCGACGTTGTTGCTGCCGAAGCCGGTGCGCACCAGCTTCTGGAAGAGGTAGGCCTCTTCGTTGCTGCCCTTGGCCGAACCGAAACCGGCCAGTGATTTCTTGCCGTGCGTGTCGCGAATGCGCGCCAGACCGCCGCCGGCCATTTCCAGCGCTTCTTCCCAGCTCGCCTCACGGAACACGTCCATCACCCGGTCGGGGTCCATCACGGCGTCGCCGCGCTTGGGCGCATCGGCACGGCGGATCAGCGGCTGGGTCAGCCGGTGCGGATGGTGCGCATAGTCGAAACCGTAGCGGCCCTTCACGCACAGGCGTTCGTGGTTGGCCGGGCCGTCGCGGCCGTTGACGAAGAGGATCTTGTCGTCCTTGACGTTGTAGGTCAGCTGGCAACCCACGCCGCAATACGGGCAGACGGATTCGACCTGCTTGTCGGGCACGGCCAGCGCCACGTCGCGCGCCGGCATCAGCGCGCCGGTGGGGCAGGCCTGCACACATTCGCCGCAGGCCACGCAAGTGGAAGCACCCATCGCGTCGTCCATGTCGAAGACGATCTTGGCGTGGTTGCCGCGGAAGGCCAGGCCGATGACGTCGTTGACCTGCTCGTCGCGGCAGGCGCGCAGGCAGCGCGTGCACTGGATGCAGGCGTCCAGGTTCACCGCGATGGCCGGGTGCGACAGGTCGGCTGCCACGCTTTCGCGCGGCGCAAAACGCGGCTTGCCGACGCCCAGCTTGGCGGCCCATTGGTCAACTTCGTTGTGCCGCGTGTGGCTGGCCTCGGGCATGTCGGACAGCAGCAGTTCCAGCACCAGCTTTTGCGACTTCACGGCGCGTTCGCTGTCGGTGGTCACCTTCATGCCCGTCGTGGGCGTGCGGCAGCAGGACGGGGCCAGCACGCGTTCACCGGCGATCTCGACGACGCAGGCGCGGCAGTTGCCGACGGTGTCCAGGCCTTCCTTGTAGCAAAGGTGCGGGATCTCGATGCAGACATCTTTGGCGATCTCGATGATCGTGCGGTCGGCGCGGCCCGTCACCACCTGGCCGTTCAGCTCGAAACTGACGGTGGCTGATGTGAGTTGGGCGAGTTGCGCGGCTTCACTGCGGCTGACTGCGTTCATGGTGTTGGGGCCTTCAGTTCAGACGTTAGGTCACGGGCTTGGGCAGGTCATCAGGCCAGTTCGTGCGGGAAGTACTTCACCACGCAGTCGATGGGGTTGGGCGCTGCCTGGCCCAGGCCGCAAATGGACGCGTCGCGCATCACTGCCGACAAGTCGGCCAGCAGCGCCACGTCCCACTTCGGCTGCTCGATCAACGCCGCCGCCTTGGCCGTGCCATTGCGGCAAGGCGTGCACTGGCCACACGATTCATGCTCGAAGAAGCGCATGGTGTTGCGCGCCGCGCCCACCGCGGTGTCGTGGTCGGACAGCACCACCACAGCCGCCGAGCCGATGAAGCAGCCGTAGGGTTGCAGCGTGTCGAAGTCCAGCGGGATGTCGTTCATCGCAGCCGGCAGGATGCCGCCCGAGGCACCACCCGGCAGGTAGCCGTAGAAGCTGTGGCCGGGCAGCATGCCGCCGCAGTACCCGTCGATCAGTGCCTGGATGGTGATGCCGGCCGGCGCCAGCTTCACGCCCGGGTTGGCCACGCGGCCCGACACCGAGAACGAGCGCAGGCCCTTGCGCCCGTTCGCACCGTGCGACGCGAACCACTCGCCGCCTTTTTCCAGCAGTTCGCGCACCCAGTACAGGGTCTCGAAGTTGTGTTCCAGGGTCGGCCGGCCGAACAGGCCGACTTGCGCGACGTAGGGCGGGCGCAGGCGCGGCATGCCGCGCTTGCCTTCGATGGATTCGATCATCGCGGACTCTTCGCCGCAGATGTAGGCGCCCGCGCCACGGCGCAGGTGCAGCGTCGGCAGTTCGCCAGTCGGCATTTCGCGCTGCAGGTCGGCGATGGCTTGCGCCAGGATCGCGCGGCAGCCGTGGTACTCGTCGCGCAGGTAGATGTAGACATCGGCGATGCCCACGGCCCAGGCGGCGATCAGCACGCCTTCCAGGAAACGGTGCGGGTCGCGTTCCAGCATCACGCGGTCCTTGAAGGTGCCGGGCTCGCCTTCGTCGATGTTGACCGCCATCAGGCGCGGGCCGGCTTCAGCCCGCACGATGCGCCACTTGCGGCCGGCCGGGAAACCGGCTCCGCCCAGGCCGCGCAGGCCGGAGGTCTCCAGGGTCTTGATGACGGATTCAACATCGCGCGTGCCGGCCACGCAGGCCTGCGCGGTGGCGTAGCCGCCCGCCGAGCGGTAGGCGGCGTAGCCGATCACGGCCGGGCCGTTGTCGGCTTCGTGTTTCGTCACACCTTGGGCCACCGCCTCGACGACGGCTTCGACGCTCGCGGTCGCCACCGGGTTCTGACCCACAGCAACGGCTGGCGCCTGTTCGCAGCGGCCGATGCACGGCGCGGCCATCACACGCACCTCACGGCCCAGCAGCGCGGGCAATTTCGCCAGCAACGCCTTGGCGCCGGCCATCTCGCAAGACAAACCGTCGCAGACGCGCACGGTCAGCGGCGCGGGCGCGGCTTCGCCTTCCTTCACCACATCGAAGTGGTGATAGAAAGTGGCCACCTCGTAGACCTCGGTCTGCGCCAGCTTCATCTCTTGCGCCAGCGCCGCCAGGTGCGCGGCCGACAGGTGGCCGTGGGCGTCCTGGATCTTGTGCAGGTGCTCGATCAGCAGGTCGGACTGGCGCGACTCGCTGCCCAGCAAGGCCTGCACCTGCTGCAGCGCCTGCGGATCGACACGGCGGCCCTTGGGCGCCTGGCGCTTGCGCTGGCGAGGCTCATCGAGCACGGCGATGGGAATGATGGGGTGGTTCATCGAGATCTCGGGTCGGGTGCCGGCGGGGCTGTTTGGGCAAGCGCGTGTGCGCCGAGCTTATGGCGGCGCGTCGGGCAGTGCCCCAACGCGGGCTTCCAGTTCGGCCAGCCGTTTGCGCAGCGCGCGGTCGTCGTTGAAGCGCGCGGTTTCATCGCGGATCACGGCCACGCACGCCGTCACTTTGTGTGCGTCGTCGAACAGCATCGCGACCGTGAAGGCGATCGACATCGCGCTGCCGTCCTTGTGTGTGGCCGGCACGCGCAGCAGGTCGTTGCCGTACTTGGTGGTGCCGGTTTCCATCGACTTGTGATAACCGTCCCAGTGCCGCTTGCGCAGCCTTTCGGGCGTGATGATGTCGAGCTGGCGACCGAGCGCTTCGGCCTCGGTGTAGCCGAACATGCGCACCGCGCCCGGGTTCCACAAGATGATGTCGCCGTTGGCGTCGGAGGCGATGATGCCGTCACCGACGGCCGTGACGAGCTGGTGGAAATCGATGGCGGTGGTCATGGTGCCCTGCCTCTTCAAAGTTGCCGTGCATCAAAAGAAACGGCGCCCGCTGGCGCCGCTTCCTGGGGGCAGCGCCAGCCGTCAGACGGCTTTTGCGGCGTGCATTTCAGCGATCTGGCCGGCGCTGTAGCCCAACTCGGCCAGCACCTCGTCGGTGTGCTCGCCCAGCAGCGGCGAGGCAGTCACTTCAGGCTTGGTGTCCGAGAACTTGATCGGGCTGCCCACCGTGAAGTAGCTGCCGCGCACCTTGTGCGGCACTTCGACGATGGAGCCGCTGGCGCGCAGCGACTTGTCGTGCAGCAACTCCTTCATCGACAGCACCGGCGCGCAAGGGATGTCGAACTTGCGGAAGATGTCCACGGCTTCGAACTTGGTCTTGTCCTTGATGAAGTCTTCGATGGTGGCGAAGATGTCCATGATGTGCGGCTGGCGGCCGGCCGGCGTGTTGTAGGCCGGGTCGTCCTTCCATTCCGGCTTGCTCAGTGCGTCGCAGATGGGACCCCAGGCGTGGCCCTGCACGGTGAAATAAATGTAGGCATTGGGGTCGGTTTCCCAGCCCTTGCACTTCAGGATCCAGCCCGGCTGGCCGCCGCCGCCGGCATTCGCACCACGCGGCACCACGCCGTCCTTGAAGGCTTCCATCTCGTGCGGGTACTGCGGGTACTCTTCCAGGTAGCCCACGCTGTCCAGGCGCAACTGGTCACGCATCTTCACGCGGCACAGGTTCAGCACGGCGTCCTGCATGGCCACGGCCACCTTCTGGCCCTTGCCGGTCTTCTGGCGGCCGATGTAGGCGGTCAGGATGCCGATGGCCAGGTGCATGCCGGTGTTGCTGTCGCCGAGTGCAGCCGACGAGATCGTCGGGCCCGAGTTCTCGCCCTTCCAGTAGCCGGTGGTGGAAGCCGCGCCGCCGGCGCACTGCGCGACGTTTTCGTAGACCTTCAGGTCTTCGTAGTGGTGGCCGTCGCTGAAGCCCTTGACCGAGGCCAGGATCATGGCCGGGTTCAGGCTCTGGATGTGTTCCCAGGTAAAGCCCATGCGGTCCAGCGCGCCGGGTCCGAAGTTCTCGACCAGCACGTCGCATTCCTTGATCAGCTTCTCGAGCACCGCCTTGCCTTCCGGCTTCTTGGTGTCCAGCGTCAGCGAGCGCTTGTTGCTGTTCAGCATGGTGAAGTACAGCGCGTCGGCACCCGGGATGTCACGCAGCTGGCTGCGGGTGACGTCGCCCGCACCGGGGCGCTCGACCTTGATCACATCAGCGCCGAACCAGGCCAGCATCTGGGTGCAGGCGGGGCCGGCTTGCACGTGCGTGAAGTCGATGATCTTGATGCCGGCGAGGGGTTTGTTGCTCATGGGGAAGTGCTCCTGAATGATCGGGATGGGGCGAAAAAAGGTTGAATTACTTCTTGACCGCGCTTTGCGGGTTCAGGCTGGCGATGCGGCCGCTTTCGGTGCCGGCGGTCTCGTCGATGACGGCGTTGATCAGCGTCGGGCGGCCGCTGCGAATGGCTTCGGCCAGCGCCTTGTCCAGTTCATCGGCGGTGGTGGCATTGACGCCCACGCCACCGAAAGCCTGCATCAGCATGTCGTAGCGCGCGCCCTTCACGAAGACCGTCGGGGCCACGTCGCTGTGTCCGGTCGGGTTCACGTCGGTGCCGCGGTAGACGCCGTTGTTGTTGAACACGATCACGCAGATCGGCAGGTTGTAGCGGCAGATGGTTTCGACTTCCATGCCGCTGAAACCGAAAGCGCTGTCGCCTTCGATGGCGATCACCGGCTTGCCGGTGGTGACCGCCGCCGCGACGGCGAAGCCCATGCCAATGCCCATGATCCCCCAGGTGCCCACGTCCAGGCGCTTGCGGGGTTCGTACATGTCCACGATGCTGCGCGCGAAGTCCAGCGTGTTGGCGCCTTCGTTGACGACGATGGCATCGGGGCGCGCCTTGACGGCGTCGCGAATGACGCTGAGCGCGCTGTGGTAATTCATCGGTGACGGGCGCAGCGCCAGCGTGGCGGCCATCTTCGACAGGTTCTTGTCCTTGCGCTCGTTGATGGTGCCGGTCCACTCGGCCGGCGGCTTCACCCAGCTGGCGTCGATGCCGCCCAGCAGGGCCGCCACGCAGGAACCGATGTCGCCGATGACCGGCGCGGCGATGGCCACGTTGCTGTCGATCTCGGTCGGCGAAATGTCGATCTGGATGAACTGCTGCTTCTTGTTGCTCTGGCCCCGGTCCGCGCCCCAGGTCTTGCCTTTGCCGTGCGACAGCAGCCAGTTCAGGCGGGCCCCGATCAGCACCACCACGTCGGCTTCGGCCAGTACGTAGGAACGGGCCGCAGCGGCCGACTGGGCGTGGGTGTCGGGCAGCAGGCCCTTGGCCATGGACATCGGCAGATAGGGGATGCCGGTCTTCTCGACCAGCGCGCGGATGTCGGCGTCGGCCTGGGCGTAGGCGGCACCCTTGCCCAGCATGATCAACGGGCGCTTGGCGCCTTTCAACAGGTTCAGCGCGCGCTGCACCGCGTCGGGCGCGGGGATCTGGCGCGGTGCCGGGTCGATCACCTTGACCAGCGACTGGCGGCCGGCCTCGGCGGTCATCACCTGGCCGAACAGCTTGGCCGGCAGGTCGAGATAGACGCCGCCCGGGCGGCCTGAGACGGCGGCGCGGATGGCGCGCGCCACGGCGATGCCGATGTCTTCGGCGTGCAGCACGCGGTAGGCGGCCTTGCACAGCGGCTTGGCGATGGCCAGCTGGTCCATCTCTTCGTAGTCGCCCTGCTGCAGGTCGACGATCTCGCGCTCGGAAGAGCCGCTGATCAGGATCATCGGGAAGCAGTTGACGGTGGCGTTCGACAACGCGGTCAAGCCGTTGAGGAAGCCCGGGGCCGACACGGTCAGGCAGATGCCGGGTTTCTGCGTCAGGAAGCCGGCGGCGGCGGCGGCGTTGCCGGCGTGCTGTTCGTGGCGGAAGGAGATGACGCGCATGCCCTCGGCCTGCGCCATGCGGCACAGGTCGGTGACCGGAATGCCGGGCAGGCCGAAGATGGTGTCGATGTCATTCAGCTTGAGGGCATCGATGACCAGGTGGAAACCGTCGGTCATTTCTACAGCGGGGGCCTGGTTTTGCGTGTCGGTCGTCATGTTGGAGTCTCTCCGTCGATTGAATAGCTTGTCGCTGCGGCTGGGGTGGGGCGGTGGGTCATCGGCACCCCGCCGGCCCCGGCGCGAGGCGAGACTATGGTTCGGCAGGCCGCTTTTCTGCGTTGACCGGGGTCAACTTTCGAAAAACTAGAATGCGGGGTTAACACTGCCTGCCTGAACCCTGTGATTCCGCTGTCCAGCCACCCCGAACAAAACGTCATCCGCGTTGAACTGCAGCGCAACGAGGTGCTGAAGGGCATGCCCGAAGTCGACCGGGCCGAACTGGAATCGCACCTGGTCATCGTCGAGGGCAACAAGGGCGACTTTCTGCTGCACCAGGGCGTGCGCGAGATGGAGCAGTACTTCATCTTGAGCGGCGTTCTGAAGCGCGTGGTGTCCAACGCCGAAGGCAAGGAGATGATCCTGCGCTTCGCCGCCGAGGGCGACATGGAGACCAGCTATGCCGCCTGGCGCATGGGCACGCCCACGCCCTACGGCATCGTCTGCGTGACCAAGGTGCGCGTGGCGTGCCTGGCGCTGCCCCAATGGGTGGAATTCCTGGAACGCCACAAGCCCACGAAAGAGCTGTTCGAAGCCACCGTGATGCGGCTGATGACCGAGGTGATGGGCCACACCATCACCCTGCACCTGCTGGACGCCCCGGGCCGCGTGCACCGCTTCCTGCGCAAACGGCCCGACCTGGTGGACCGCATTCCGCAGAAGCAGCTGGCGTCCTACCTGAACCTGTCGGCCGAGACGCTCAGCCGCTTGCGCAAGCGCGGGGTGATCTGACCGACCCGCAAGTCAGGCCGGGCGGCGGCATGAGCTTCTTGCGCATCGGGAGCAGGACGGACCGAGCCAGCAGCGCCGAGCGGCCACCATCACGAAGTCAGGTACACGACCCAGAACAGCTTGGGCTTCAGGCTGCCTTCAGCGTGGCTTGCACGGCCCCGTCCAGCTTCTCGAAACCGAACGAAACGTCCACGGCCTTGCCGTTCAGAAAAAACGCAGGCGTGGCCCGCAAGCCGCTGCGTTCGCCGGCGCGGCGATGTTCCTGTATCCGTTGGGTGTAGATGCGATCGCCCATCTCGGCGTTGAAGCGGTTCATGTCCAGTCCGAGGGACTGCGCATAGCCGACCAGAGCCGCTGGCGTGAGGCGATGGGTTTGCGCAAAAAGCAGGTGATGCATCGGCCAGAACTGGCCCTGTGCTGCTGCTGCCTCGGCCGATTCTGCCGCCAGTTCCGCGTTCGGATGAACCTCCACCAACGGGAAGTGTCGGAACACGAACTGCAGCCGGCCTCGGTGCGCGTCGACAAGGTGCCGCATCAGCGGCTCGGCCTGGACGCAGGCCGGGCACTCGTAGTCGCCGTATTCCAGCAGCGTCAGTTTCGCGTGCGGGTCGCCCAGCACATGATCCGCTGCCGCCAGCGCTGCCTCGGGCATCTCGTCCATCGCGGCGCCGCTCATGCAGCCGCCGTTTCGAGCGTGGCCTGCAGGCTGATCTCGGCGACTGA
>JANMZP010000227.1:0-4519 GCA_031383435.1 Betaproteobacteria bacterium
GGCAGTACCAGTTGGCGCCCGTGGTCAGCAGACGCTCGGGTGGCGCGAAGTTACCGTCATGCTGCCAAGGTCAGCAGTACCCAGAAACCCGACCTTGGTCCGCAGCGCTGTGGGCGGACCACGAGGCGACCACTGCGCAGGGGACGCACGTCAGCTCCCGCCGCCTGAGAACTGGTGCTGCCGATCCTAAGGCGCCGCTGGAATTTTTCAAGTCGATCGGCCGGTCCACTCAGTAAACGGTCGTTCGCCGATCACGTCGAGAAATCTGCGCCCTGGGCCTGCGTCGGCCGATGGATGGTCATGTGAACTGCACGCATGGGAATGTTCATGATCATGATGCAGTCAAGCTGTGCATGCAGTTCCAGCACGACGCGGGGTCAGGCAACGGGCAGGGCTGCGATGTCTCTTGGGGCCGGGGTGGCATAGGTCGTTCATTGTTCGCTGCTGCCCCGAGCCGGAAGGCCGGAACTGAGCTGCACAAACCCGCGTCAGTCCTGGGCGTCGCGGGCGCGCCCGGGGCGCTTCTGGCGCTCCTCGCGCTTCAAACTGGCGTCGGCTCCAGCCACCTCAGCAAGGTCGTTTGCAGCGCCGTCACGTTCACCGGCTTCGTGATGAAGTCGTTCATTCCGGCGGCCAGGCACAGTGCGCGCTCTTCGTCGAAGGCGTTGGCCGTCATCGCCAGGATCGGCATGTCCGCGCCGCCCGGCAGCGCGCGGATGGCGCGCGTGGCCTCCAGGCCGTCCATGACGGGCAGCTGCATGTCCATCAGGATCAGGTCATAGGCCACCGCCTGCGCCCGCTCCACGGCTTCGCGGCCGTCGTTGGCCGTGTCTGCCGACAGCCCCATGTCACCCAGCCAGCACAGCGCCAGTTCGCGGTTGACCTCGTTGTCCTCGACCACCAGGATGCGGGCCTGCCCGTGGCGCTGGCGCAAGAGCGCCTGGACGTCGCTGTCTTGTGCTGCCGCTGCAAAGGCCGTGGGCGCCGCCGCTGCAGTCACGCCCGGCGCAGCGCCAGGCGCGGCGCCCAGGCCGCGCTGCAGGCGCGCCGTGAACCAGAAGGTGCTGCCCACGCCGGGCGCGCTCTCCGCGCCGGACTCGCCGCCCATCAGCTGCGCCAGCCGCCGCGTGATGGCCAGGCCCAGGCCGGTGCCGCCGTACTGCCTTGTGGTGGAGCTGTCGGCCTGTTCGAATTCCTGGAACAGGCGCGGCAGCTTGTCGGCCGCAACGCCGATGCCGGTGTCCTGCACCGAGAACTGCAACAGCAACTCGTCGCCGGCTTCTTCCGCCAGGCGCGCGCGCAGCACCACGCTGCCGTGGTGCGTGAACTTCACGGCATTGCCGGCGAAGTTGAGCAGCGCCTGGCGCACGCGCGTGCCGTCACCGCGCAGCCACGGTGGCGCCGCGGTGATGTCGACCTCCAGCCGCAGCCCCTTGTCGTGCGCCGCGCCGCCGATGATGGTGACCACGTGGTCGAAGACGGCCGCGAGGTGGAAGTCGCTGCTGTCCAGCTTGACCTGCTGGGCCTCTATCTTCGACAGGTCCAGGATGTCGTTGACGATGGCCAGCAGGTGCTGCCCGGAAGCGGTGATCTTGCCAATGCGCTCGGCCTGCCTGGGCGTGGCGGCGTCCTGCAACAGCAGGTCGTTGAGACCGATGATGGCGGCCAGCGGCGTGCGGATCTCGTGGCTCATGTTGGCCAGGAACTCGCTCTTGGCGCGGTTGGCGGCCTCGGCCACGTCGCGCGCCTGCGCCATGCCAGCGGTGGCCACTTCCAGTTCTGCTGTGCGCTGATGCACACGTTGTTCCAGTTCAGCGTTGTGCTGCAGCACCGCCAATTCGGCCGCCTTGCGTTCGGCGATGTCGCGCGCCGACGAGAACAGCACGGCCTTGCCGTCCAGCACCAGCGGGTGACTGGCGATCTCCACATCCAGCAGGTGGCCGTCGCGGTGGCGCAGCCGGGTCTCGACGCGTCGGGCGCCGGTCTCGCCTTCGGGCAGCGGCTGGCCCCCTTTCGATCCTGCGTCGACCTGCCACCGCTGGATGGGCGTTCCGATCACTTCGCCCGGGCGGCAGCCCAGCATGCGCGCAAAGGCGTCGCTCGCATCCGTCACGATGCCGTCGGGCCCGACGATGTGGATGCCGTCGCTGGCGCCGCGCAGCAGCGCCTGGCTGCGCTCGGCTTCCTGGCGCTGCCGGCGGGCCGCCCGCCACAGCATCCAGCCCATCAGGCTCGTCAGCAGGGCGAAGCCTGCCAACTTGAACAGCGTGGCCGTGCGCTCGGCCTGCCAGTCGACCAGGTAGTCTCGCGCCGCCAGCCCGACCACCAGCGTGAACGGCCAGTCCTTCAGGAACCTGAAACTCACCGTGCGCTCGGTGCCGTCCGAGGTCTGTCGCGTGGTGTAGTTGCCCTGGGTCTGGCCCAGCGCCTTGGCCCGCGCCAGCTCGGGCGGGATGACCTGGCTGCCCACCGTCCCGGCCGCGGCCACCGGGCTGGGCGGCTGCCTGGCAATCAGCCCGAAATCAGCGCCGCGCAGCGCCGCCACGCCGCCGCGCCCGAGGTCCAGCCCCGCGAGCAATTGGTTGAAATGCGCCACGGGGACTGCGGCGGAAACCAAGCCCCCAAACCGCCCGTCGGGCAGGTTGATGCGGCGCACGAACGAGACGACCTGGACACCAGTGACCCGGCCGGTGAGCGGCTGGGTGATGTACAGGCCCACTGCGGGCTGGTCGCGCAGCTGTGCGAAGAACGGGCGGTCGGCCCAGCTCTGCAGCTGGTCGGGCCGCACGTCGGAGCCCAGCACCACCAGGCCTTCGGCGTTGCACACGCGGATGCCGTTCAGGCCCGCCATGCGCTGCTTGTAGGTGGCCAGCATGCCGTTGACTTGCGGCGCGTCGAGCTGGCCGGTTTCGCGCAACTGGCGTTGCAGCTCATCAACTAAGCTCTGCAGGGCCAGGTCGATCTTCTCGACCGAGCCGGCGATGTTCTGGTCCAGCACCGCGGCCAGGTTCTGCGTGGTGGCCTCGGCCTTCTGCACAACAGCCAGGCGTTTCTCGGCCATGGCGCGCGTCGCCCACAACGCGACCGCAGCGTTCAGGACGATCAGCGCGGCCAGCAGTTGAAGGCCGAGCTTTCGGGAGGGGTTGGGCATCTTGGCGGGCTGAGCGCGCTGCTTCACCAGTTCGGACCAGCAAGCGCTGCTTGACTCTATGCGCTGCCTTCACCGGCCCATCCCCGGAACTGCCCACTTTTTACCGAGCAGAAGGACCGGTCGTGGGTTGGGTGATGCCCCCATGGCGCTGCTGCCGCGTGTCGCAAAGCTTGCGTTTTCGCTTCTGCGACACCCACCGTGCCGCCCCTCATGACCCTTACCTGACTGCGCCCCTTCAACTGACGGGAAGCGTCGAGCCTGCCTCCGCATCGCGCCGCCACCTGGCGCGATCTCTCGAAGGAGAGGTCGGATTGCGTGGTGAACAACGACGGCGATCTCGACGAGACCCGCATGCTCAGACCGCTGCCGGCGGTGACGCGCAGTTTGTGCGCGGAAGTCGGCGGGTCCATCGTGCACGCTGCCGTGCGTTGCGGATCGGGCGACCGCCGGGCGCTTGAGCAAGGCTGCCGCTGATGCTCGAGGCACCGCCTGGCTCAATGGACATAACGCTTGGCGATGTTGCTTCTGGAGTTCATGCAGCGGCTGATCGCACCAATGCCAAGGCTGCTGCGCTGTCAGGCCCGACGACTTGGGTTTCGCCGCCAACCGACGGCTTCGCGGAAACGAGTCGCAAGCAATGCAATACCGCTCGGGGTCGGCAGCGCCAGTTCGGTTGATTGAACTGCAGACGCACAACCGGCCTCGGACGTCAGCCAGCGTGGAAAGATCTCGAGAGACCTCCTCGGAGAACGTGCATCTTTGAGGCGATTTGCGCCTACGGCGGCTGTACTCTGAAACCAGTCACCGGCGCACGATTCTCTCCGCTGGCTGGACGACCGCAAGTGGCTGTTATGCACAGTGCTCGGTTATGAGTAGCTCAGGGAGAGCCTGTGCAATTTCTCCCTCGTGCCGGGACCCGCGCTCATGCTGCGGAGCTACCCATAGTTTCGTTATCGCCAGCGGGGCCAAAGGCGATGAATCCTTGCTGCCGCTGCGCACCGCGACATCATCTGAAGCCGTGCTGCGAACTGGTCGATTCCAAGGGATTGGACAGCGCATGTCGAGAGGTGCGCTTCGCAAACGAACGCATTCGATTGGGGCGGGCTGCTCTCGTGATGGCGTCGCCGGTTCCCGCGTGACTAGACTGTTTCCCCTCGGTACACCTCGTCCGAAAGCAAACGCTATGTGCAGCGCATGGTGGCCCATGATGCCGGAAACGCCAGCATTCAGGCGGCCCGCAGCCTGATGGCGTCCGCGCCCTACACATAACCGCGCACTTTACATAACGGCCATTATGTAGAGCTCTCCATAATGGCCGGCAGCGGCGAACCGCCGAGCAGAAAGGCAGCAGTCGTTCGATGGCGCGTG
>JANMZP010000253.1:0-18740 GCA_031383435.1 Betaproteobacteria bacterium
TGCCCATGCGGCGCATGCTGCGCGCGGTGGGCGGCAGCAGCCGCGTCAGGTCGCGCGTGCGGTAGCGGATGACGGGCAGCGCTTCCTTGGTCAGCGTCGTGAAGACCAGCTCGCCTTCGCTGCCGTCGGGCAAGACCTGGCCCGTTGCCGGGTCGATGATCTCCGGGTAGAAATGGTCTTCCCACACCACCGGGCCGTCCTGCGTTTCAACACATTCGCTGGCCACGCCGGGGCCCATCACCTCGCTCAGGCCGTAGATGTCGACGGCCTTGATGTCGGCGCTGGCCTCGATGTCTCGGCGCATCGCTTCGGTCCACGGCTCAGCCCCGAAAATGCCGGTGCGCAGCGACAGTTGGCGCGGGTCTTTGCCCTGGCGACGGCATTCCTCGACGATGACCTGCATGTAGCTGGGCGTGACCATGATGATGTCGGGCTTGAAGTCCTCGATCAGCTGCAATTGCTTCTCGGTCTGCCCGCCGCCCATCGGGATGACGGTGCAGCCCAACTTCTCGGCACCGTAGTGCGCGCCCAGCCCGCCGGTGAACAGGCCGTAGCCGTAGGACACATGCACCATGTCGCCGCGCCGGCCGCCGGCGGCGCGGATGCTGCGCGCCACCAGGTCAGACCAGCGGGCTATGTCGCCCTGCGTGTAGCCCACCACGGTGGGCTTGCCGGTGGTGCCCGAACTGGCGTGGATGCGCACCACCTGCTCACGCGGCACGGCGAACATCCCGAACGGGTAGTTGGCGCGCAAGTCGGCTTTCACGGTGAAGGGGAACTTCGAGAGGTCGGCCAGCGTCTGGCAGTCCGAAGGATGCACGCCGGCCACATCGAAGGCCTGTTTGTAGTGCGGCACGCGCTCGTAGGCGTGCTGCAGCGACAGCTGCAAACGCTGCAACTGCAAGGCCTGCAATTCGTCGCGGCTGGCGCGTTCGATGGGTTCCAGTACGGTGTCGGACGCGGACTTCACGAGCATCTCCTGCACCTCTCTACTTCGGCTTGCCAACGGGCAGGCCGGCCACCACAGCCTGGCCTTTCATGCTGTAGGAACGGCCGCGAAAGGCCGCCACCGCCTGGCCGTGCTGGTTGCGCACGGCGATGTCGTAAACGCCCGTGCGGCCGGCCTTGTTCAACTCGCTCGCGCTGGCCGTCAGCACATCGCCCAAGCGCGCAGCAGCCAGCAGGTTGACGTCGAAGCCCGAGGCCACCGTCACCTCGTTGTGGGCGTTGCAGGCGAAGGCGAACGCGCTGTCGGCCAAGGTGGTGATGAAGCCGCCGTGGCAGATGTCGTGGCCGTTGAGCATGTCTTCGCGCACCGCCATGCACAGCGTGGCCGTGCCCGGGCCCACGGCCAGCACGGCCATGCCCAGGCCTTGCGAGGCGCGGTCCTTGGCCCACATCGCGTCGCGCACGGCTTCGGCCAGGTGCTGGGCGGACACCGTGGCGGGCATCGCTCAGCGGTCCTTGAACTGCGGCGCGCGCTTGGCGAAGAAAGCCGCCACGCCTTCGCCGAAATCATGCGCCCGGCCCAGTTCGCGCTGGGTGTTTGCTTCCAGCGTGATGGCGTCGCCGAAGTTCATCGGCGCGGCCGCGTCGATGGCCCGCCGGGTTTCGGCCAGCGCCTTGCTGGGCAGGGCGGCCAGGCGGTTGGCCAGCGCCGTGACGCTGTCGGCCAGGGCCACGTCGTCCACGCACTGCCAGATCATGCCGATGCGCTGCGCCTCATCGGCCGGCAGCTTGTCGCCGGTCATCGCCAGGCCCAGGGCACGGGCGCGGCCCACCAGTCGGGGCAGCAACCAGGTGCCGCCGCAGTCGGGCACCAGGCCGATCTTGCTGAAGGCCTGGAGGAAGCTGGCACCGCGCGCGGCAACAACGAAATCGCAGCACAGCGCGAAGTTGGCCCCGGCCCCGGCGGCCACGCCGTTGACGGCTGCGATCACGGGCACCGGCATGGTCCGCACGCGGGTGGCCAGCGGGCGGTAGAACCTTTCGATGACGGCACCGACATCGACGTCGCCGACCATTGCCGGATCGTTCAGGTCCTGCCCGGCGCAAAAGACCCGGCCCGCGCCCGTGATGACCACGGCACGGATCGAGGGGTCGGCAGCGGCCTCGTTCAAGGCCGCCAACAACACACCGTGCATCGCCGCCGTGAAGCTGTTCAGCGATGCCGGGCGGTTCAAGGTCAACCAGCGAACAGCACCGTGGGTGCTGACGAGGACGGGGGCTTCGGGGGCGGGGGCTACAGACATGCGCAGGCTCCAGGCATTCATCGACCGGTTGGTCGGAAAATTCTAGCCAGGGCCGTGCCGGCTGTGCAGGCCTGCGGACCGGGGACAATCCCGCAGCCGATGAACACCTTGACTTTTCCAGTGCCGATGGCCTTGCCGATGCCCACGCCGCGCCCGGCGCGCCCACCCCGCGCGCCGCGCATCCTGCTGGCGCCGATGGAAGGCCTGCTCGACCACAGCCTGCGCGACTGCATCACCCGCGTCGGCGGTGTCGACCGCTGCGTGTCGGAATTCATCCGCATCACCGACCAGTTGCTGCCGGCGCGCGTCTTCACCCGCGTGGTGCCCGAACTGCTGACCGGCGGGCGCACCGCCGCTGGCACGCCGGTACGCCCGCAACTGCTGGGCGGCGACCCGGCCTGCCTGGCCGACAACGCGGCGCGGCTGGCCGGCCTGCAGCCGGAAGGCATCGACCTGAACTTCGGCTGCCCGGCACCCACGGTCAACCGCCACCGGGGCGGCGCGGTGCTGCTGGACGAACCCGAACTGGTCCATGCCATCGTGGCGGCGGTGCGCCGCGCGGTGCCGGCCCACATCCCCGTGTCGGCCAAGATGCGCCTGGGCGTGCACGACGAAAGCCGCATGCTGGACTGCGCCCACGCCATCGCCGATGCGGGTGCCGCCGAACTGGTGGTGCACGCCCGCACCAAGCTGCACGGCTACCGGCCGCCGGCCTACTGGGAACGTATCGCCGAGATCCGCTCGGCTGTCGCGATACCGGTGGTGGCGAATGGCGAGGTGTGGACGGTGGACGATGCCCGGCGCTGCCTGGCAGTCAGCGGCTGCGACGCGATCATGCTGGGCCGCGGCATCGTCGCCGACCCCGGTCTGGCGCTGGCCCTGCGCGGCGCGGACCAGCCGCGCTGGGCCGACCTGCTGCCGCTGCTGGCGCACTTCTGGCAGCGCATCGCCAGCCATGTGGCACCGCGCCATCGCAGCGGGCGGCTCAAGCAATGGCTGAACCTGCTGCGCCGCCGACACCCACAGGCGCAAGCAGCGTTCGACGCGGTACGCCTGACGAATGACCCGGTGGCAATTGGCGCGATGCTGTTCGGCATCGCGCCCACGCCGGTCGATCACATCACGACGTAACGGGCTTCCAGGTAGGCCAGCAGCGTGCGCAGGGTCTGCGCTTCGCCACCGACCGGTCGGCCCGGCCGGGTCTCGTTGTTCCAGGCGAAGAGGTCGATGTGCAGCCAGTCCTGCTCCGCCGGCACGAAGTCTTCCAGGAAGAGGGCCGCGTTGATGGCGCCGGCCAGCGCGCTCTTGCCGGTGTTGACGATGTCGGCGATGTCGCTTTCGATGCCGCCGTGATAGCCGCGCCACAGCGGCATGTGCCACATCGGGTCGTGCAGGTCCATGCTGCGGTCGACCAGGTCGCGGGCCAGGTCGGTGCGGCGGCAAAACAGCGCCGGCAATTGCGCACCCAGCGCCACGCGGGCCGCGCCGGTCAGCGTGGCCATGTCGATCAGCAGCACCGGTTCGCCCTCGGCGGCGTAGGCCAGCGCGTCGCACAGGATCACGCGACCTTCGGCGTCGGTGTTGCCAATTTCAATGTGCAGACCTTTTCGCGTCTTGAACACATCGCCCGGCCGGTAGGCGTTGCCGGCGATGGCGTTTTCCACCGCCGGGATCAACAACTGCAAACGCACCGGCAGCTTCAGCGCCATGATCATCTGCGCCAGTCCCAGTGCGTTGGCCGCGCCGCCCATGTCCTTCTTCATCTGGCGCATGCCGTCGGCGCCCTTGATGTCCAGGCCGCCGCTGTCGAAACACACGCCCTTGCCGACCAGGCTGATCTTGGGGTGCTTCGGGTTGCCCCAGTTCAGTTCGATCAGGCGCGGCTCGCGCTCGGCGCTGGCTGCGCGGCCCACCGCGTGGATGGCCGGGAAGCCCTTCAGCAGCTTGTCGCCGACGGTCTGCTTGAAGGTGGCGCCGTGCTGCTTGGCCACGAGCTTGACGGCATCGGCCAGTTGGGCCGGGCCGAGGTGTTCGGCCGGCGTGCTGACCAGGTCGCGGGTGGACGCGATGGCCGCCGCAACGATCAGCGCGCGCTGGGTGTGGGCGTTCGACGGCAGATGCAATTGCGCCGGCGCGCGGCGCGCGGGCTTGTACAGGTCGAAGGTGTAGCTGCCCAGCTCCCAGGACAGCGCGGCGGCAGCGGCGTCCAGCGCCAGGCTGGCCGTGCCGTCGGTGTCACCCAGGTGGTAAGCGCCGGCCGGCAAGGCCTTCGGGCAGGCCGCCAGGGCCCACGGGTGCGCGGCGCCGTGCACGCCCACCCACCCGGCGGCGATGCCGCCATCGGCCGCCGGCAGCAAGGCGTGCGTGTCGGGCGCGCCGGTGAAGCCCACGCTGTGCAGCCAGCGCTGGGCGGCGGGTTCCAGGACGGCGGCGTGGGCCGCGAAGCTGGCGCGATCGGTGGCGTGCAGCGGCGTGCTGCCGCGGGGCGCTTTGCTGAGCAGGACGGTCATGAGGGTGTGCTTTCGTGTGAGGTGACGGGTGCGCCGCACGGCCAGTCGTCGGCGCAGGGTGTGGGTTGGCGTCGCGCGCTGGCGTTCGGTCGCAAGCGGCTGGGCGGCAACCAGGCTCCGCCCTAGTCTTCGTTCATCGTATCCACAGGAGGTCGCCATGAACCCGCTGCGCTTCGTCTTCAGCCCCATCCGCGACGTGACCCACGCCGTGGTCATGCCCTTCAAGGCCCTGTTCGTCGTCGGTCTCACCGGCACCATCAATGCCATGACCTACCACGGCGTGTGGTGGTTCAAGTGGGTGGCGCTGGGCATGGGCATCGCCGTGCTGGTGGCCTTCGCCAAGGCTGCCCGCACGCTGTTGCTGCTGGCCCTGGTGGCTTATGTGGGCCACAAGCTTTACCAGCGCTACGGCCAGGACGCGCGCAACCGCTTCGATGACTGGGTGGCCAAGGCCCAGCCCCAGGCTGCGCAGGTCATGGCGGTGCTGCGGGCACCGCAAGCCCAGCCGGGAACCGCAGGCCCCGGCCGGGCCTGAATCAAACCGTGGCGGCAGCCGGTGCGGCCACGGCCGGGGCTGCGGCAGCGGTGCCCAAGGTGCGCACGGTGTACCAGTCAGCCAGACGGCGCATGTTGCCGATGGACACCCAGTGCAGGTGGATCAGGCCCAGGATGCCGGTGCGGTGCAGTTCCATCACGGTGGCTTCCGGCAGTTCGGTGACCTTCTTGTCGTCCACCGTCAGGAAGCCGTCCACCGTGTGCTGGCGGCCGTCGGGCAGGGTGGTGTCGAATCTCATGTCGCGCAGCAGGTCCAATTCCAGCAGGCGCTTGCCGATGATGCGGGTGCGCTGGATTTCGGCTTCCAGGTTTTCCAGATTGGTCGTCATCGCCTTCAGCATCTCGCTGGGCTGGGCCTCACCTTCGAACAGCGGCACGCCTTCGGTCTGCGAGAAACCGGCGTAGGCCTGGTCGATACAGATGGCAAAGCGCTCGGCGTCCACGCGGGCAATGCAGAAGGGGTAAGCGCGCAGCACGGCCGGCACGTACTGGGCGCGCCAGTTCGTGCCTTCGACGTACAGGTTGTCGTCCTGCGTCAGGCCGAAGACGGCCACCGGGGCGATGGCGTCGGTGCCGTCGTCTTCCTTGCCGGCCTTGATGAAGACGATGGGGTATTCGCGACACACATCGCCGAATTCAGCCGCCGCGACAAACATCGCGTTCAAGCCCTTGGCCACGCTCCAGTCGGTGAGCGGCAGTTTCAGCTTCAGGTTGCGGTGCAGGTTGGTGTCCAGCGCGTGCGGCTGCAGGTGCAATTTCTGATTGATCAAGAGGCTTCTCCAGGGGTTTTCAGGCGCTCCACGAGCACCTTGTCGACACGCTTGCCATCGAGGTCCACGACCTCGAAACGCCAGCCTTCCCATTCCACGGTATCGGTGGTGTTCGGCAGGCGGCCAAGCAACAGCATGATCATGCCAGCCAGCGTGTTGTAGCGTCCGCGATCTTCTTCCGGCATGTCCTTGATTTCGAGCCTGTCTTTCAACTCGGGCACCGGAATCAGGCCGTCCATCAGCCAGCTGCCGTTCGGGCGCTGCAGGGCCCACGCACCGTCGTCGCTGGGCGCACCGAACTCGCCAGTGATGGCTTCCAGCAAATCGCGTTCGGTGATCACGCCTTGCACCGCACCGTACTCGTCGACCACGAAAACCAGGTCGGTGCGGGTGGCGCGGAACTGCTCCAGCAACTCCATGCCCGACAAGGTTTCGGGCACGAAGACCGGCGCCACCATGTGGTCCGACAGCACCAGCGTGTCGCCCTTGGCCAGCGGCTGCAGCAGGCTGGCCAGGCGCAGCACGCCTTGCACGTCGTCCAGCGAACCGCGGCACACCGGGAAGCGCGTGTGGCCGCTGTCGGTGATGCACTGCAGCAGTGTGTCCAGCGGGTCGGCCACGTCGAGCCAGACGATTTCGGCGCGCGGGATCATCATCGAACCGATCTGCCGGTCGTCCAGCCGAAACACATTGCGCACCATCTGGTGTTCCTGCGCCTCGATGACGCCGGCGTCCACACCCTCTTCCAGGCTGGCTGCGATTTCCTCTTCGGTCACCGCGCGCGACGGGCCGTGGCGCATGCCCATCAGGGTCAGGATGGCGTTGGTGCTGACGCTCAGCACCCAGACCAGCGGCCGCGTCGCGGTGGACAGCCAGTTCATCGGCCGCGCCACCAGGCGGGCCACGGTCTCGGGGTGCATCTGGCCCAGGCGCTTGGGCACCAGCTCGCCGAAGATGATGGTCAGCACGGTGATCATCACCACCACCAGGGCCGTGGCACCGATAGCCGCGCCCGCGGCCGGCGCGTTGAAAGTGCCGATGAGCCAATGCGCCACCGGTTCGCTGAAGGCCGCCTCACCGACGATGCCGTTCAGCACGCCGATGGAGGTGATACCGATCTGCACCGTGGACAGCCACAGCGTCGGGTTTTCGTGCAGTTCCATCGCCGCCTGGGCACCGGGCTGGCCGGCTTCCACCATCACTTGCAGGCGTGCCTTGCGGCTGGCGCTGAGGGCCATCTCCGACATCGCGAAGAGGCCGTTGATCAGGATCAGGAAAAGCAGCAGGGTGAAATCCATGCGCGCCGCCAGTGTGCTGACGGGGGCTGAGAAGAGGGGCGCGAGCGTAGCAGAATCGACCGGTGAATTACCTCATCGGTGACGTGCAAGGCTGCGATGAATCGCTCGAGCGGCTGCTCGACGCGATCGGCTTTTCAGCGTCGCGCGACCGCCTCGTGCTGGTGGGCGATCTGGTCAACCGCGGGCCGTCTTCATTGGCCACCTTGCGCCGGCTGGCCGGCCTGGGTGCGGCGGCCACCTGCCTGCTCGGCAACCACGACCTGCACCTGCTGGCCGTGGCCCATGGCGCGCGCGCGCTGCAGCGCGGCGACACTTTTGGCGATGTGCTGAACGCGCCCGACCGTGAACACTGGATGTCGTGGCTGCGCGCCCAGCCATTGGCCCACATCGAGACCGGCTGGCTGTGCGTGCATGCCGGTGTGGTGCCGCAGTGGACCACCGCCCAGACGCTGGCGCAGGCCGCCGAGGTGCAGGCCCAGTTGCGCGGGCCGGCGCTGGCCGACTTCCTGCACGTCATGTATGGCAACCAGCCCGACCGTTGGCGCGACGACTTGCAGGGCGATGCGCGCTGGCGGCTGGTTGTCAACGTGCTGACGCGCGTGCGCTTCTGCAGCGCCGACGGCCGGCTTGATTTCAAGACCAAGGAGGGCGCCGGCGGCGCGCCCGCGGGCTTCATGCCGTGGTTCGACGTGCCCGGCCGGCTGACCGCAGACCAGCCCATCGCCTTCGGCCACTGGAGCACGCTGGGCCTGATCAACCGCCCCACCCTGCTGGCGCTGGACACCGGCTGCGTCTGGGGCGGTGCCCTCACGGCCGTGCGGGTGGACGGCGGCCGCCGCGAGGTGCATCAGGTGGCCTGCGCAGCCGCCCAGCAGCCCGGGCTCTAGAATCGTCGCCTTCGACAGGAAGCGTGGCAGAGTGGTCGATTGCACCGGTCTTGAAAACCGGCGGCCCGCAAGGGCCCGTGAGTTCGAATCTCACCGCTTCCGCCAGGACACATCCACCCGTGCCTGTGCGCCAGTACCCATGCACCCGCTGCACCCCGGCGCTCACGATGCCCACGACGCTAACGACCTGAACGCCGGCCCGCACCCTGCGGGTTGAGGCCCGAGAACAGTTCGACCATCGTCTGCCTCAGCCACAGGCTGCCGGCCTCGGCGTTGAAGCGCTCGTGCCAGTGTTGCTTCACCTTGTAGGCCGGCAAGGCCACGGGCGGTTCCAGCACCTGCACGCGCTCTTGCAAGGCCAGCGCATGGCCCAGCAGGCGGGGCACGATGACCAGGCAGTCGGTCTGCGCCACGATGCGCGCCACGCCCAGAAAGCTGGGCACCCGCAAGACCACCCGTCGTGCCAGGCCATGGCGCTCCAGCACCTTGTCGACGATGGCGTGGCCGGTGCCGGCGGTGCTGACCACGATGTGGCCTTCAGCCAGAAACGCGCGCGGGCTGGGCTTGCCGCGCACCCGGGGATGGTCCTGGGCGGCCAGGCAGACGAAGTCCTGCGCGAACAGGGCCTGCTGGTAGAAGCCGGCCTCCAGGTCGGGCATGAAGCCCACCGCCAGATCGACCTCACCCGTTTCGAGACGCCGCCGGCTGTCGGGCGAGATCTTCTCGGCCTCGATGACCAGGCCGGGCGCGGTGGCCTGCAAGTGGTTGATGAGGCGCGGCAGCAGCACGATCTCACTGATGTCGGTGATGCAGATGCGGAAGGCACGCTGCGCCGATTGCGGCGCAAAGATTACACGCCCTCCCCGGGCTCGCGCGAGGCATGCCAGCGCCTCGGCCAGTTCGGGGTACAGGGCCTGCGCCCGGGGCGTGGGTGCCATGCTCTGCGAGGTGCGCGTGAACAGCGGGTCGCCGAAGTAGCGCCGCAGCTTGCCCAGCGTGATGCTGGCGCTGGCCTGCTCCAAGCCCAGGCGCTGCGCTGCACGCGACACGTTCTGCGTCTTGTAGATCTCGACGAAGACGTCGAGCCAGGCGAGATCGAGTTTGGCCACACGGCAGTATATGAAAACGACATGCGACGTATTCGCTGCCTGCCTTTGACACCATAGTCGTTCGCGCAGACAGTGCCGGCTGACCGCTGGAGACCCGATGCAGTTCTACCTGAATGGCTATGCCCCTGGCGACCCCGACATCCAGCCGCCCGCAGCGGACACTTTGCCCCCGTCGGCCGACCTGCCTGAGACCGTTGACGTGCTGATCGTCGGCAGCGGCCCGGCCGGCGTGGTGCTGGCCGCCCAACTCGCCGCCTTCCCGGGCATCCGCACACGGTTGATCGAGCGCCGCGACGGCCCGCTGCAGGTCGGCCAGGCCGACGGCATTGCCTGCCGCACGGTGGAGATGTTCGAGGCCTTCGGCCTGGGCCAGAAGCTGATCCGCGAGGCCTACTGGATCAACGAAACGGTCTTCTGGCGACCCTCGCCGGCCGACCGCGGGCGCATCGTGCGCACCGGACGCGTGCAGGACACCGAGGACGGCTTGTCGGAGATGCCGCACGTCATCGTCAACCAGGCCCGGTTGCAGCAGGTCTTGCTGGACCACATGCGCATGTCGCCAACCCGGCTGGTGCCCGACTACGGTTTGGAGTTCGTCACGCTGCAGGTCGAAACCGCAGCCGCCAGCGACAGGGTGAACGACACCGATCACCCGGTCACGGTGACCTTGCGCGAGACGGCCAGCGGTGCGCTGAAGACGGTGCGCGCGAAATACGTGGTGGGTTGCGACGGCGCGCGCAGCGGCGTGCGTGAGGCCATCGGTGCGGTGCCGCGTGGCGACTTCGCCAACCATGCCTGGGGCGTGGTCGACATGCTGGCCACCACCGACTTCCCGGACATCCGCATGAAGGCCGCCATCCAGTCGGCCGACGAGGGCAACATCCTGCTGATCCCGCGCGAGGGCGGCTACCTGGTGCGGCTGTACGTCGACCTGGGCGAGATCGCACCGGGCCAGCGCGACAGCTTCCGCGACGCCCACACGCAAGACAGCGTGATCGCTACCGCGCAACGCGTGCTGCGGCCCTACACACTGGACGTCAAGAGCGTGGTCTGGTTCGCGGTCTACCAGGTCGGCCAGCGCGTCACCGACCGCTTCGACGATGTGCCGGTCGCGCCGGCCGCAGACGGGGCAACACAGCGCCTGCCGCGCGTGTTCATCGCCGGCGACGCCTGCCACACGCACAGCGCGAAGGCCGGCCAGGGCATGAACGTGTCGATGCAGGACAGCTTCAACCTGGGCTGGAAACTGGCCGCCGTTCTGGCGCGGCGCGCCCAGCCGGAACTGCTGCGCACCTACTCGGCGGAACGCCAGGTCCTCGCCCAGGGGCTGATCGATTTCGACAAGGAATGGTCGACGATCATGGCCTCACCGCCCCGCGACCCCGGCCATCCTGAACGGGGCGGGGTCGATCCGCAGGAACTGCAGGCCTACTTCGTGAAGTCGGGCCGCTACACGGCCGGGGTGGCCACGCATTACACGCCGACCACTGTGCTGACCGCGCCGGCCACGCACCAGGGCCTGGCCACGGGCTACCCGGTGGGCATGCGTTTCCACTCGGCGCCGGTGGTGCGCCTGGCCGACGCCAAGCCGGTGCACCTGGGCCATGCTGCCCGCGCCGATGGTGCCTGGCGCCTCTACGCCTTTGCCGATGCCAGCGGCGTGCGGCTGCGCGAACTGGCCACTTTCCTGGCGCTGGCGGCGGCGTCGCCGCTGCGCCGCTACACGCCGGCCGGGGCGGACATCGACAGCGTCATCGACTGCCGCGCGGTCTTCCAGCAGGGGCACCGCGAGATGCAGGTCGAGACCCTGCCGGCGCTGCTGTTGCCGCGCAAGGGCCGCTTCGGCCTCATCGACTACGAGAAGGCCTACTGCGCCCCGCACCACAGCCCACGCCTCAGCCTGCACGGCGATCCCGACATCTTCGATCTGCGCGGCATCGATCGCCAGCAGGGCGCGCTGGTCGTCGTTCGGCCGGACCAGTACGTGGCGAACGTGCTGCCGCTGCAGGCGCACAGCGAACTGGCGGCCTTCTTCGCCGCCTTCATGCTCGGCGCAGCCGGCTGAGCGCGCGGACAAGACAGCCGCCCCCCCAGCTCAAACTGTTGCCCGCGCGCTCAGTGCGGCAGGTCGTGCACCCGGATGTCCAGCGGCGCGTCGGCCGCCGCTCGCGTCAGTTCACGCGCCAACGCCTTGGCCGATGACGAACCCAGCTCGCCCTGCAGTTCGACAGCCACCGCCCCGGGTGCCAGGTCGCCCAGGGCCGCATAGGCCGCCGTCAGGGCGTCGTCGTCGGTGCTGACGTCCAGGCCGTCCTGGAACGGGCTGTCGGGCAGGGTGTCGATGACGGCCGCCGTGCGGTAGGCATCGGCCTCGGCGTCGGGGTTCTGGTTCTCGCGGTCGATGATGGCCACGGCCATGCGCGAGCGCAGCGCCGCCAGGCCCACGGGCGACCAGTTCACCACCAGGCCTTCCAGCTGGTCCAGCGCGCGCTGCAGCACGTCCACCGGCAGCTTCTGCAGGGCCCGCAAGCCTTTGCGCTCCAGCGCCTTTTCAACGAAGTCGAGGTGGCGCAGCGTGGTGCGGGTTTCGGGCAGGTCGTTCAGCAGTTCGGCCAGCTGCAACTGCATCAATTTGAATTCCTGCTGCGCCTTGCGGGCGGCCAGTTCGGCCCGGCTGGGCGGCTGGTCCTTGTGCGGCGCGGCGGTGCGCTCCTGCAGCACCACGCGCACGCTGCCCTGGGCCACGCGCAGGGTCACGTGGCGGCGGAAAATCAGCGCGTAGGCGCGGCGAAAAGGACGGGTGATATGGGCCAGGACGCTCATGTTCGGGGGTGCAAGCAGGCATCGAACGGCACAGCCGTCTTCGGTAACCAGGATTTCGGCCCCTGGCAGCCCGCGCTTGAACCGGCTTTGTGTCCAAAGGCTTCCACAGACCAGCAGCAGCGTCCAGCACAGCCCCACCGCGCAGCACGGCCGCGCCGCTTCAGCCGATGCAGGTGCGGTTCTTGCCCGTGCGCTTGGCCTCGTACAGCGCTTCGTCAGCGCGTTCCAGCGCGGCTTGCAAGGTCTCGCCGTCGCGCCACGCAGTGACGCCGCCCGAGAAGGTCACGAAGACCTCATGGCCGTCGTGCAGGAACAGCGCCTCGGTCAGGCTGCGCTGCAAGCGCGTCAGCGCCTGCTGGGCTTCGTCCACCGCCGTGCCCGGCAGCAGCACCACGAATTCTTCGCCACCGAAACGCGCCAGGTGGTCGGCCGGGCGCAGCCGTTCGCGCACTGCGGCGGCCAAGGTCTTCAGCGCCACGTCGCCTGCGGCGTGGCCCAGCGTGTCGTTCAGTTTCTTGAAGTTGTCGATGTCGATCAGGCCCACCGCCAGCAGCGGCGCGGCGCTGTCTTCGGCACGGTCGGCGGCACGGTCGGCAGCACCTGCGGCCGCGCCCACGCGTTCGCGTTCGGTGCGCGCCATCTCGGCTTCGAAGGCCAGCGTCAGACCGCGCCGGTTGGCCACCTGGGTCAGCGCGTCGGTGGACACCTCTTCGGACAGCCGGCGCAGTTCGACTTCCAGTTCGCGCACCCGGTCTTCCAGCTCATCGGCCCGCGCGCGGTCGGCCAGCAGCCGCTCTTGCGTGCGGCTGACCGCCGATTGCACCGAGCGCGCGTCGTCCAGCAGGGCGTGCACCACGCCGGCCAGGCCTTCCAGCGTGTCGGCCTGGGCGATGGCTTCGGCATGCCTTGCGGTGGCCAGCTGGAAGCGGCCGGTGTGCTCGCCCAGTTCGCCCACTTCGAGCAGCATGCTGTGGATCAGCTGCTTCAAGGCCTCGCGCGCCGCTTGCCGCTGGGCGCGCACGCGCTGCTGCTGGTCGCGCGTTTCGGCCAGCACGGTGCGCGCGGCGCGCACGCCGCGCACGGTCAGCGCCGCGGCGTCGGCCGGGCCCAGATGCACCTGCAACACCTCGCACTGCCCGCGCACCCAGCTGTCGTCCTCGGCCAGTTCACCCAGGCTGCTGCTGAGTTCCTGGCACAGCGCGCCCAGGCCTTCAAGCAGGTGGTGGCGGTGGCCGAACACGCGGCAGGCCTGGGCGCACAACGCTTCAATATCGGCCACGCGCTGCGCCGTCACGCCGTGGCTGGCAAGGGCATCGGCGGCAGCGGCCAGCTGGTCGGCCAGTTGCACCGCATGCAGGGGTTCCGGCGGCAGCCCGGCCCGCACGGTGGCACCCAGCGTCTGCAGCAGGGGCGTCCAGACGGCAGCGTCCGGCGGCGGCGCTGCAGGCCGGACGACGGCTTCCGTGGGCGGGTCTTCGGCACCGGTTTGCGCCGGGTCGGACGGCAGGTCGCCCTCCCAGGCACCCATCAGCGACTGCAGGCGCTGCAGCAGGCGCTGCGGGTCGCTGCGGCTGCCGTCCAGCACGCGCTGCAGGCTTTGCTTGCGGCGCGCCCCGGTCCACTGTTTGCCGCCGCGTTCCAGGTTGCGCGCCAGCCGGCCGACCAGCGCGGCCCAGGCCTGGCCTTCGGCTTTGGGGTCGGCGGTTTCAGCTGCAGCAGCGGGCGTGGGCACGGCCACCGCCGCGGCTACCGCCAGTGCGGCAGGTGGAGCGGCTGCAGCGCATGCAGCGCCTGCAGCGGCTGCGGCCGGTTCAACCGCTGCCGCCCCGCCGGCCTCTTCCGCATAGGCGCGGGCGTAGTTCTCCGGCGTGGGTTCCTGCTGCGCCTGGGCCAGCCGCCGAAAGGCGGCCTTGGCCAGCGCGGTGGCGCTGGGTGTGCTCACGCGCTGCGCCTCAGCCTGTCACTGGCGGAACGGCCGCGCGCCAGCGGCGCGCAGGGCGTCGTCGCCGCCCTCGCTGTCGCTGGCGGCACCGATCCACGGTGCCTTGCGCGGCAGCACGGTTTGCTCCAGCCAGGTCTGCAGGTCTTGCGGTGCCACCGCGCGGCTGAACAGGAAACCCTGCATCACGGCGCAGCCCAGGCGGTGCAGCACCTCCAGCTGGCGCAGGGTTTCAACGCCTTCGGCGACCACGCGCAGGCCCAGCGAACGGGCCAGCGCGATGATCGCCGTGACCACCGCCGAGCTTTGCGGCGTGACGCCCAGTTCGCGCACGAAGCTGCGGTCGATCTTGAGTTCGGAAATCGGCAGCGTGGTCAGGTAGGCCAGCGACGAGTAGCCGGTGCCGAAATCGTCGATCGAAATCTCCACCCCGATCTCGTTCAGGCGGTGCAGCGACGGGATCACGTTCTGCAACTCCTTCATCAGGTTCGACTCGGTGATTTCCAGCCGGATCACGCGGTGCGGCACGTCGTAGAGCGTGACGCACTGGTGGATGTGCTCGACCAGATCGGTGCGCTCGAACAGCCGGCTGGGCAGGTTGACGGCGATGGAATCGTTGAAGCCGAAAGCGTCTTGCCAGACGCGCGCCTGGCGCGCTGCTTCGCGCAGCGCCCACTCCGACAGCGGCACGATCAGACCGGTGTCTTCGGCCATCGGCATGAAGTCATTCGGCGGCACCAGCGTGCTGCCGCGCTGCCAGCGCATCAAGGCTTCCACGCCCACCATCTTGGCCGCGCGCACGTCGATCTTGGGCTGGTAGTGCAGCACGATCTCGTCGCGTTCGATGGCCTTGTGCAGCGCCGTTTCCAGTTCCAGCTTCTCGCGGCCCTGGCTGGCCAGCGCCGGGCTGTAGATGGCCGATGCGTTCTTGCCCTGGGCCTTCACCGAATACATCGCGATGTCGGAATTGCGCAGCAGGTCGACCACCGTGTTGCCGTCGCGCGGAAAGATGGCCACGCCCACGCTGGCCGTGACGAAGCATTCCTGGCCACTGACGAAGATCGGTTCGCGCAGGCTTTCCAGCACGCGCTGGGCCACCCGCTCGGCGTCGCGATCGGATGTGACCTCGGGCAGCAGCGCGACGAATTCGTCGCCCCCCAGGCGGCCCACGGCTTCCAGTGCGCGGTGGGAGCGGGCGCTGTTGGCACTGCCCTCGGGTGCCACGTCGGCAACCTGGTCGCTGTGGCGCACGCAGGCGCGCAGACGGCGGCCGACTTCCACCAGCAACTCATCCCCGGCGCCGTGGCCCAGGGTGTCGTTGATCAGCTTGAAGCGGTCCAAGTCGATCAGCAGCATCGCGAACTGGTGCTGCTGGCGGCGCGCCTGTTCCAGCGCCCGCTCGGCGCGCCAGATCAGCTGGCGGCGGTTGGGCAGCCCGGTCAGCGCGTCAAAGTTGGCGAGTTGGCGGATGCGGTCTTCGGCCTGGCGGCGCTCGGTCACGTCCTGCACGATGCCGGTGTAACCGGCACCGTTGCCCTGCTCGTTGAATTCGGGTTCGGCCTCGACGTGGATGATGCGTTGGCGGCCGTCGAGCAGCACGATGGGCACGTCGGTGGCCAGCACCGACGAGTGCTTCAGCGCGCCATGCAGCAGGCGCAGAAAGGCCCGCCGGTCGCCCTGCGGGACCATGCGCAGGATCAGCCGCAGCGAAACCTCTTCCTGCGGGCCGAAGCCGAACACGCGCAACGCTTCGGGCGAGGTGCGCAGACCGCCGCGGTTGTTGCGGTCGACTCGCCACCAGTCGAAGCTGCCCATGCGCGCCAGGTCTTGCGCGCGAGCCAGCTTGCTCTTGCTGCGCTCCAGTTCAATGCGCGTGCGCGAGGCACGCAACATGTAATGCAAGCGACCCGCCAGCAAGCTCCATTGCGTGGCCTTGACGAAGAAGTCGGTGGCCCCGGCTTCATAGGCGCGGGTGATGGAGGCGTCGTCTTCCAGGCCCGTCAGCATCAGCACCGGCACGTTCTCGAAGCCGTGCATGCGGCGGATGCGGCGACAGGTGTCGAAACCGTCCAGGCCGGGCATCAGCGCGTCGAGCACGATGATGTCGGGGGTCCAGTCGCGCAGCAATTCCAGCGCCGCTTCACCGCTGTCGGTGACGACCAGTTTGAAGCCGCGCTCGCGCAGCCCCAATTCGGTCAGCAAGAGGTTGATTTCGTCGTCGTCAACGAGCAAGACTTCCGGCACAGCCTTCTGGCTGGCATCGGCAAAGGGGTGTACGGCGGTCATGGGCGCGGTGCGCGCTGGGTGCTCACCCATGCAGCATAGCCCGAACGGCCAGCAAGGCAGATCCGCCTTCAGTCAGGAGTTTTTCCACATCGGCATCCAGATCGCCCGTCTGGTGGTCGCGCAGACGCCTTTCGACTTCGGCGCAGGCCTTCGACAGTTGCAGCGCACCGACGCTGGCTGACGACGATTTCAGGGTGTGCGCCACTGACGACACCACGCCGGCGTTGCCCTGCTCGCGCTCGGCACCCAGCTGCACCAGCATGCGCATCAGCGAGATTTCGAAAGCGCTGAAAACGCGCCGCAGCACGCCGTGGCGGCCGTCGGGGTCGAGTTCGCGCAGGCGGTCCAGGGCGACTTCGTCCAGCACGGCAGGGGTCCAGGCAGCGCCGCTGGGCGGCGCGGGGGGCAGCGCGGAAGTCATGGCAGGGTCAACAGGGGCGGAGAGAGCAGCAAAGTCAGCAAGGACAGCAAAGACAGCAGGGACAGCAAGGACAGCAAGGACAGGACACGGCAAGTCGCACAAGGGCGGCCCGCCAGTCCAGCCCCTGCACGCAGGATGCGCAGGTGGCGCGCCGCCGTCAAGCGGGTGATTGCCGGTGGATGAAAGGCTGCGAGCATGGGGGACTCCGGCATGCGCGCCGCCATACGGTGGTCGAAAGACGACCCACAACACGGCGCTCAACAGGGTTTCGGGTATCTGACGGCGAACTTGAGCCCGCCGCAGGCCTGCCGGCCCGACCCGGCCCTGGCGGGTACTTACAATTCACGCCATGCATGCATCCTGCCAGGCGGCTGGCCGCCAGACCGCCGGTCGACTGGTCGCTGCGCTGACCGGCCTGACGCTGGGCGGCTGCACCGACGGCAGCGCCACCACCGCAGCCACGACCGCGGCCGCAGCCAGCGCCGCCTGGGCCTATGCCGGTTTTGCCCTCGCCGCGGTGCTCGCCGCCGCGGGGCTGGCCTTTGCGCTGGGTACGCTGCGCGAACGCCGGCGCGCCGAACGCGCACTGCGCGAAGCCCGCGCGCAACAGCGCGCCTGGCAACAACTGGGCGAAGGCTGGCATTGGCAGACCGATTCGGCCCACCGCCTCACGCTGTGGCAGGGCCCGGGGCATGGCGCGGCTACCGAATGCGCCCTGTTCGACGGCCGTAACCGCGATGGACGCGATGGACGCGACGGCGCGCTGATCACCCGCTTGCGCGGCATGCAGGCCTTTGGCGGGCTGCAGCTGATCAGTCACCCGCCACTGGACGGGGTGACGGCCTGGGCCCTGCGCGGCGTGCCGCGTCATGACGACCTGGGTGCTTTTGCCGGCTTTGTGGGCAGCGCGCAACCGCTGGACGACGCCATCGCCCTGGCCGCCAGCGCTACCGCCCTGCCACCGCTGCTGGGCGCCTGGCCGGGCCCGGCGCTGCTGGCGGTGCAGGCGGCCGACGGCGGCTGGCGGGTGGCACACAGCAACCCCGCCGCGCGGGCCCTGTGGCCGGCGCTGCAGGGCGCGACCGACCTGGCCGCGCTGGCGGCCCAATTGCCGCCCGACGCCGCCACCGCGCTGCGCGACGCGCTGGCCGGCAACCTGCCTGCGCCAGCGACCACGACAGCGACCACGACAACGACCCAGACAAGCACGGCTCTGGCCAGCGCTGCAGGCTGGCATGTCGGACGCTTCGGCGACGACCAGCGCGCGCCCGGTCAGCCGGCCACGCCGGCAGGCCTGCTGCTGGCCCAGCACGGCGGCAACAACGCCCTGGCCAACGCCGGCCACGCGGCGGCACAGGCCGGCGAAAGCGACAACTTCAGCTTCACCGCTTCACACGATTTGCGGGCCCCCATCCGCGTGGTCGAAGGTTTCACGCGCATCGTCAAGGAAGACTACGGGCGCGTGCTGGACCGTGTCGGCAACGACCACCTGGAACGTGTGCTGGGCGCCGCGGCGCGCATGAACCTGATGATCGACGCGCTGCTGACCCTGGCCCAGCTGTCACAACAGCCGCTGGCCCGCCAGCGCGTCAACCTGTCGCAACTGGCCAGCTTTGTGGTCGACGACCTCCAGCGCGGCGCACCCGAACGCGAGGTCGAATTCGACATCACACCCGGCCTGACCGCCGCTGGCGATCCGACGCTGCTGCGCCTGGTGCTGGAAAACCTGCTGGGCAACGCCTTCAAGTACAGCGCCAAGGTGGTGCAGGCGCGCATTTCGCTGCAGGCCAGCACGCAGGCCGGCAAGCCGGCCTTTGCGGTGCACGACAACGGCGCCGGCTTTGACATGCGGTCGGCCGACCGGCTGTTTGGCCTGTTCCAGCGCCTGCA
>JANMZP010000255.1:0-15183 GCA_031383435.1 Betaproteobacteria bacterium
GCCATCTGGCCGACGATGTATTCCTCGCCGCGCTCACAGTGCGCCATCAGGCCGCACAGATTGCTTTGCGTGCCCGTCGGCACGAAGAGCGCGGCCTCTTTGCCCAGCATGGCGGCGATGCGCGCTTGCAGCGCGTTGACGCTGGGGTCGTCGTGAAAAACGTCGTCACCGACCTCGGCTGCGGCCATGGCCGCGCGCATCGCGGCCGTGGGTTGGGTGACGGTATCGCTGCGCAGGTCGATCGTCTTCATTGCACGTGATCCAGGAAGTTTTTCAACAGGGCGTGGCCGTGTTCGCTGAGGATGGATTCGGGATGAAACTGCACGCCTTCGATGGCCAGGCCGCGGTGGCGCACGCCCATGATTTCACCGTCTTCGGACGTGGCCGTGACGACCAGGTCATCCGGCAACGACGCACGCTCGATGGCCAGCGAGTGGTAGCGAATCACGCTGAACTGCTGCGGCAGACCGTTGAACACGCCCTGCTGGTCGGTGTTGATGGTGCTGGCCTTGCCATGCATCTGGACCTGCGCGCGAACGACCTTGCCGCCCATCGCTTCACCGATGGCCTGGTGACCCAGGCACACGCCCAGCAGCGGCAGCTTGCCGGCGAAGTGCCGGATGGCCGCGACACACACGCCGGCATCGGCTGGCGAACGCGGCCCGGGCGACAGCACCAGGCGTTCGGGCTTCAGCTCGGCGATGCCCTGCACCGTGATCTCGTCGTTGCGGAAGACGCGAACCTCTTCACCCAGTTCGCCGAAGTACTGCACAAGGTTGAAGGTGAAGCTGTCGTAGTTGTCGATCATCAGCAGCATGCTCAGAACCCCTCTTCGACGAGTTCTGCGGCGCGGATCAAGGCGCGTGCCTTGTGTTCGGTTTCGCGCCATTCCATTTCGGGAATCGAGTCGGCGACGACTCCGGCGGCAGCCTGCACGTACAGCGTGTTGTTCATGACGATGCCGGTGCGGATGGCGATGGCGACGTCCATGTCGCCGGCAAAGCTGAGGTAGCCACAAGCACCACCGTAGATGCCGCGCTTCACCGGTTCCAGCTCATCGATGATTTCCATCGCGCGGATCTTGGGCGCGCCGGTCAGCGTGCCGGCCGGGAAAGTGGCGCGCAGCACGTCGAGGTTGCTCATGCCGTCTTTCAGCAGGCCTTCGACGTTGCTGACGATGTGCATGACGTGCGAATAGCGTTCGACGACGAAAGACTCGGTCACCTTCACGCTGCCGGTCTTGGCGATGCGGCCGATGTCGTTGCGCGCCAGGTCGATCAGCATCAGGTGTTCGGCGCGCTCTTTCGGGTCGGCCTGCAGTTCCACTTCAAGGGCCTTGTCGAGCTCGGGCGTGGCACCGCGCGGGCGGGTGCCGGCCAGCGGGCGGATGGTCACTTTCGCGCCCTCGGGCGTCTGCTCTTGCCGAACCAGAATTTCCGGGCTCGCACCGACGATCTGGAAGTCGCCCATGTCGTAGAAATACATGTAGGGCGACGGGTTCAGCGAACGCAGCGCGCGGTACAGGCTGAGCGGGCTTTCGGTGTAGCGCTTCTGCAGGCGCTGGCCGATCTGCACCTGCATCATGTCGCCAGCGGCGATGTAGGCCTTGCTGCGTTCAACGGCGGCGATGTAGGCACCCTTGTCGAATTCACGTTCGACTGCGTAGCTGGGGCCGCGCTTCACGGGCGGCACGGTCACGCTGTATTTCAGCTTGTCCACGAGCTCACTCAAACGCTTTTTGCCGTTGAAGTAAGCCTCGGGCCGCGCCGGGTCGGCGTAGACGATGAGGTACAGGCGCCCCGACAGGTTGTCGATGACCGCCAGCTCTTCGGTTTGCAGCAGCAGGATGTCGGGCGTGTCGATGCCGCCGCGCTTCCAGGTGTGCGCCAGCTTGGGTTCGATGTAGCGCACGGCGTCATAGCCGAAGTAGCCGGCCAGGCCGCCGCAAAAGCGCGGCAAGCCGGGGCGCAAGGCCACCTTGAAGCGCTTCTGGTAGGCCTCGATGAAGTCCAGCGGGTTGCCGCTGTCGGTCTCGGTGACGGCGCCGTCGGTGACGACTTCGGTCTTGAAACCGCTGGCCCGCAGCAGGGTCTTGGCCGGCAGGCCGATGAAGGAATAGCGGCCGAAGCGCTCGCCGCCGACCACGCTTTCCAGCAAGAAGCTGTGTTTGGCACCGCCGGCCAGCTTCAAGTAAAGCGACAACGGGGTTTCCAGGTCCGCGAAGGCTTCGGCCATCAGCGGAATGCGGTTGTAGCCCTGGTCGGCCAGACTTTTGAATTCAAGTTCAGTGATCACTTGTCGCACCTGTACACATCGAAGCCGGCGCTGCGGTCTGGGGTCTGGCAGAAATCCAGTGCGTGTCGGCTGTTCATGACGGCTGGCGGGGCAAAACCCGGCAGCGGGGGGTGACGGCGCAAACGCCGTCAGACGCCGTTTTGGCCGTTGTGCGAGCGACGCCAGGGCCAGGCTCCCCGGTCGCTGGGACCGGGCCGGCATGCGGCGGTGAGGGTGTGGCTGGCTGTGGAAAACATCGCGTGCGAAGTCTAGCGCAGCGTCCACCCCCGGGTCATGGGGCCTGATGGGGGTCTGCTCGGCGCGCTGCGCCAAACCTGGCGTGGCACACTGGTTTGCCATCCTTTGGAACTGTTTCAAGCCCCACGCCATGAACCGTCGAATCCTGTTGGCCGCAGCCGCTGCGGCCTTGATGCCCGGCCCCGCCGCACAGGCGCAGACGGTCGATCTGGCCGGCGTGAAGTACCCGCCCAGCGTGCAATTGGCGGGCAGCACCTTGCTGCTGAACGGCGCGGGCGTGCGCTACAAGTTCGTGATCAAGGTCTACACCGCCGGGCTGTACCTGGGTGCCAAGGCGGCCACGCCCGAGGCCGTGCTGGCCGCCACCGGCCCCAAGCGGCTGCACGTGGTGATGCTGCGCGACATCGACGCCAATGAACTGGGCCGGCTGTTCACGCGCGGCATGCAGGACAACGCGCCCAGGGAAGAGTTCAGCAAGTCGATACCGGGCACGCTGCGCATGGCCGACATCTTCTCGGCGAAGAAGAAGCTGGTGGCCGGCGACAATTTTTCAGTGGACTGGGTTCCCGGCGTGGGCACCACCGTGCTGGTCAACGGCAAGCCGCAGGGTGAGCCTGTGAGAGAGCCCGAGTTCTTCAACGCGTTGCTGCGCATCTGGCTGGGGCAGAGCCCGGCCGACCGGCTGTTGAAAGACGCGCTGTTGGGCCAGGCGGCACCATCGGCCGCCGCGCGGTCTTCCAACTTGTAGGCACAACGCTCCGGGCAAACCGCTTCAGGCAAACCGCAATTCGTCCAGGCGGTCCAGCACCGCATCGGCACCGGCGGCTTCCACCGGCTCGCCGTGGTTGTAGCCGTAGCGCAACAACACCACCGGGCAGCCGGCAGCGCAGGCGGCCTGGGCGTCGTTGCTGGAATCACCGACCATCAACGTGCGTGCCGGTGCGCTGCCCAGCGCTTCGCAGGCCTTCAGCAGCGGCAGCGGGTGCGGCTTCTTGTGCGCGAAAGCATCGCCACCGAAGACGTGGTCGAAGTAGCCGTCCAGCCCTTTTTGCGCCAGCAAGGGCCTGGCGAAAGCGCCGGGCTTGTTGGTCAGGCAGGCCAGTCGCAAACCGGCTGCGCGCATCGCTTTCAAACCTTCGACCACACCCGGGAAAACATAGGCATGCTGGCCGTTGATCAGCAGGTAGTGGTGCTGGTAGCGCGCCCAGGCGGCTTCGTACAAATCGGCCGGCGCGCCCACCTCGGCCAGCGTGCGGGTCAGCAGGTGTTCAGACCCTTTGCCGACGGTGCGCGAGATGAAGGCGCGGCTGACCGGCGGCCAGCCCAGGTCGGCCAGCGCCAGGCGCAGCGCGACATCGAAGTCACCAACGGTGTCAACCATCGTCCCGTCGAGATCGACGATGGCCGCCGTGAGGGTGCTGAAGGCGGGTGCGTTCACAGTCATCGTCAGCCTTTGTTCCATGCTTCAGATCGTCAGGTTCAGGTTTTGCGGGGTGCCGTGTGGCGCGTGATCCAGGCCATGAACTCGCGGTACCACTGCTGCGAGTTGCGCGGCTTCAGCACCCAGTGGTTCTCGTCGGGAAACCACAGCAGGCGGGCGTCGACGCCACGCGCTTTCAGCGTGTTGTAGTAGGCCAGGCCGTTGCAGTCGGGCACGCGAAAGTCCTGGGCCCCGTGGATCACCAGCGTGGGCGTGTGCATGCGCGCCGCGCTGGCGTGCGGGCTTTGCGCCAGCACGCGGGGCAGGTCTTCCCAGTACAGCGCGGCCAGGTCTTTCGGGCGCACGGCATAGGAATCGGCGCTGAAGGTGGCAATGCGGTCGAACACACCCGCATGGCAGACGTAAGCCTGGTAGCGGCCCGGCAGCACGTGCCCGTTCATCCACGCCACCAGGAAGCCGCCGTAGCTGCCGCCGGTGGCGGTGATGCGCTCGGCGTCGGCCCAGCGCTGCTGCAGCAACCAGTCGGTGGCGGCCTCGATGTCTTGCAGTTCCAGTTCGCCCTGGCGGCCGATCAGGCTGTGCTTGAAGGCGAAGCCGAAACCGCTGGAGCCGTGGTAATTCACTTGGGCAACAACTTGCCCGGCAACCGACCCGGTGGTCTGCCCATGAAGCTGTCCGGTAGAGGCCAAAACGTGGGCGTTCCAGCGGTAGGAAAACGTATCGCCGGCCGCCGCAAACGGGCCGCCGTGGATGACCTGCATCACCGGGTGCTTCCTCTTCGCGTCGAAGCCGACGGGGAAGGTCAGCCACATCTGGATGTCGTCACCCAAGGCACCCTTGAAGTGGACTTCGCGCATCTCGCCCAAGGCCAGGCCTTGCAGCGCTTCGTCGTTGAAGGTTTCCAGCCGCAGCGGCGCTGAACCGGCAAACAAGGCGTGCAGGCGCGCCGGGTGCCGGGCGCTGTCGGCGGCCAGCGCAATCACGCCGCCCGCCGCGTCGAAGCCCTGCACCCAACCGCCAGCTTGCTCGATGGTGCAGCGGCCGTCGGCCAGATCGTGCCGCCACAAGTGGCATCGCCCGCGTTCTTCGGCGGTGAAGAGGATGGCTGCGCCACCGGCCGCCCAGCGCAGGGGCGCGTTCACCGAGTGGTCCCAGCCCTCGCTCAGAACCCGCCAGCTGCCGCTGCGCTGCAACAGCGCCAGCTGGCTGAGTGCGGTGTGGTGCGCGGCCACGTTCGCGGCAGTCAGCGCCAGTTGCTGGCCGTCGGGGCTGTAGCGCGGCGCGGCGAAGTCCCAGGCGGCGTCGTCCAGCACGGTTTCGATGTCACCGCTGCGCAGTTCGATATCGGCCAGTGCCAGCCGGTTGCCGGTTTGCTGCACCGCTGCCGGGTCGTGCACGAAGGCGATGCGGCGGCCGTCGGGCCGCACGTCGTAGACCTCGTTGCCGACCTCGTCACGCGGTAACTCGAAACGCGTGCCTTCGAAGAGGTCGCGAACCCTGCCGCTGGCCACGTCCAGCAGGTGCAGATGCAGCACGCGGCCTTGCGGCAGGTTGTGGTCCCAGTGGCGGTAGAAGGCGGCGCTGGTGGCGTAGCCGCTGTCCTTGCGGTCAGCCTGCGCTTTGTGCGCTTTGGCCTGCGCGGTGCTTCCCTTCAAATCGGGATGGACCCAGGCCGCGAAGACGATGCGCTGGCCGTCGGGCAGCCACTTGAAGGACGCGATCCCGGGCGCGAAATCGCTGACGCGCCAGGCTTCGCCGCCGTCGGCCGCGATGAGGTAGAGCTGCGCCGTGGCGTCCTGGTGGCCTTCCTGCTCACGCTTGGCGACGAAGGCGATGCGCTCGCCGGTGGGCGACCACGCGGCCTGGCCGTCCTTGCCGCCACAGGCCGTCAAACGGCGCGGTGCGGCGCTGTCGGTCGGCAGCAGCCACAAGTGCGTGGCCGTGCTGTTGTCGGCCATCGAATGGGTGGTCACCGAACACACGGCGCGCCGGCCGTCGGGTGCCAGCGCAACGCCACCGATGCGCTCGAAAGCCCACAGGTCTTCGACAATCAGCGGCCGGGTCTTGGCAGCCTTGGGGATCTTGCGGGTGGGGCTCATGCCGCAAGTGTCACCCAGCCGCCGGGCCCCGCCGCCGCACACGCAACAGGACCCGCTGCAGCACCCACAACATTGGCGTCAGCCGATGGATTCCACCTGACGCGACTGCTGGTAAGCGCGACCGAAACGATTGGCCAGGAAGTCGGGCAGCGCCACCTGTTCCTGGCGGATGAAGCCGCTTTGCGGCAGACGCCCTTCGCGGAACAGGTCCACCGCCGCGCAGATGCCGGCGGCCGTGGTGATCTGGATGGCCGACAGCGGCGCGCTTTCACAGCGGTCGGCAAAGATCTTGCGCGCGAAAACTTCCTGCACCAGTTGCCCGCCGCGCATGCCGCTGACGGTGACGAAAACCAGCACCACGTCCTGCATGGTGCTGGGGATGCTCTTGCGCAGAATGGCCTTCAGCGTTTCGGTGTCCTTGTTCAGCTGCAGCTCTTCCAGCAGCAGCTTCATCAGGTCGCGGTGGCCGGGGTAGCGCACGCTCTTGTAGTCCAGCGTCTGCACGCGGCCGGCCAGCGTCTCGCACAGCGTGCCCAGGCCGCCGCTGGTGTTGAAGGCCTCGTACTCGGTGCCGTCCAGGCTGAAATGCTCCAGGCCTTCCAGCGCCAGGACTTCGATGTTCTGGCCGTCGCGGATGGCCTCGCAGGGGTGGCAGTACTCGTTGATCAGCCCGTCCACGCTCCAGGTCAGGTTGTATTTCAACGCGTTGGTCGGGAAGGCCGGCAGCGCGCCGACGCGCATCTTCACGTCTTGCAGCGTGTCGAAGCTTTGCGCCAGGTGGTGGGCCACGATGCCGATGAAGCCGGGCGCCAGGCCGCATTGCGGCATGAAGGCGGTGCGCGCGCCGCAGGCCAGGTCCTGGATCGCCTTCGTGGCGGCCACGTCTTCGGTCAGGTCGAAGTAGTGGCAGCCGGCCTCCAGCGCCGCCGTCGCGGCCAGGGTGGCCAGGTGGTAAGGCAGCGCGTTGATGACGGCGTCCTGCCCGCGCAGGGCGGCCAGCAGGTCGGCGGCCTGCGCGGTGTCGGCCACGCGGGTGTGGATGCGCGGGCCCGTCTGGCCGGCCCGGGGGTCACTGAGCCGCGCCAGCGGTTCACTGAGCCGCGCCAGCGCGGTGGCGCTGCGGTCGACCACGGTGACGTCGTAGTCGCCGCTGTCGGCCAACAGGCGGGCGATGGTCTGGCCGATGTGGCCGGCGCCGAGCAGGGTGATGCGCATGGTGGGTCTTCCGTCAAGGTATTGAACTGACACCGAGTCTGGAAGACCTGCGCGACGAATGACAGCAGCACTTCGTCAGAACGGCGGTCATTTTCGACGTATCGACAAGCGATTTCGTCGAATCAATCCAAACTGCCGCGCAGCGTCAGCAGCCGCCGCGTCAGGCCGTGGCCATGGCCTTGGCTTCACGCACCTGCTTCTTGTGCTCGCGGGCCCCGGCGCGGCGGGCGCGTGTGGTGGCCACTTCGTAGGCCTCTTCGGCCTCGGTGCGCATCAGGATGGCCTTGGCCAGCGCGGCTTCGAAGCGCGCTTCGGTGTAGGTGTTCTCGGTGCCGATGTAGACCGTGCGGCGGCGCGGTTTCTGGCCGAAGCGCGGGATCAGCACCGACAGGCTGCAGTCGCGCGTACGGCCGCCCCGGCGCACCCGCAACACCGGGCCGCTGATGCCGACCGGCAGGTCGCTCGTCTTGCTGACGCTGGGCGCGCGCTGCAACAGGGAAGGCGCCGGCAACACCGCGATGCGTTTCAGCAATTCCTTGGTCGCCGCTTCCAGCGAGGCGGCCGCACCGCTGCCGTCGCTGCTGTGGTCCGAGTACAGCTTGGTGCCGCCGTAGCGCAACTGCCAACCGTGTGTGGCCCGGTGGTCGATGCGTTGTATGCATTGGGGCACCTCGAAGGTGGCCCCGGTGAAGATGACCGTGGTCCGCAGTTTCATCAAAGTCCTTGCGCCGGATGGCGGTGGTCTCTCCCTGACAGCTTTTTCTCGTGGGCACCCCCTGAACCAGGGGGGTGCGGACTGAACTGTAGGGTATTTGCGGTGCGCGGCGGGGGCCTTCAAGGGCGTGTCACACATGCCCCCCCGACAATGCGGCACTTTGCCGCGACCCACTCGCTGACACCCCCCGAAACCCATGGCCCTGGACACCCTAGACCGCAGCCTGCTGGCCCTGCTGCAGGCCAACGCCCGCAGCAGCGCGGCCGACCTGGCGCGGCAACTCGGCGTGGCCCGCACCACCGTGCTGGCCCGCGTGGCGCGGCTGGAACGCAGTGGCGTCATCGTGGGTTACACGGTGCGCCTGGCGCAGACCGAGGCCGGCGCGGGCGTCGAGGCCTATGTCGGCATCACCGTGGCACCGCGTGCCGCACCCTTGGTGACGCAGCGACTGGCGTCCTTCCCCGAACTGCGGCAGCTGTGCTCAGTCAGCGGCGAGTTCGACTACCTGGCGCTGCTGCGCGCTGAATCGACCGCGCGGCTGGACCACCTGCTGGACGAGATCGGCGCGATCGAAGGCGTGATGAAGACCACCACGTCGGTGGTGCTGGCGCGGCGGATCGACCGGACGTAGCGCCCGCTGGCCTGTCGCTGCGCGCCTTCGCCCCCCAAGGGGGCTCTTGCAGCGGTCCGGCAGAGCCGGTCCCGCGCAAGGCGTCAGTCGCGCAAACGAAGATCAGCGCGCGGCTTCGACGAAGTCACGCAGGTCGGCCAGCCGATGGCTCCAGAACACCGCCATCGGCGTGCCCTGAGCCTCGACCACGTAACGGGCGTTGAAGACGCCCTGCAGGGCGACCGCTGGCACCACCTGGTCGGCACCAAATCCAGCCAGCCAGGCGCGAGCGTTCTGCACGGCTTCTTTGTTCAAGCGCTTGCGGCTGTTGATTTCGCTGTTCGAGCCTTTGCACTCGACGGCCAGCAATCGTCCGTCGTCCAGCCGCACGATGACATCGGCGTTGTCGGCGCCCAGGTTGGTCTGGGTCAGGAACGTTCGTGGCGGCGGCGCGTCCGTCACCAACTTCTGCACGCCACGCGCAGGCCGGGTTGACGCAAGCGTCCAGCCCATGCCCACCAGCAGACCTTTCACCGCACCTTCGACAGACGACTTTTCGTCGCCCCGACGCAGGGTCTGCACCCGCTGCGAAGCCACCAGCGCCGTGGTGGCCAGCGTCGCCGCCTGCCGTTCAGCCTGCCGGGCGGGTCGTTTTGCGGCAAGCCAGGGAAAACGCCGCGGGTCCACGATGACCCGCATCACGGCCAGCAGCTTTTCGCCGTGGCTTCGACCCGCAGCGACCGCGCTGAGCGGTACCTCGGCAAGGGTCTTCAAATCGTCATCGGAAATTGGCGGCGCGCCCAAGTAACGAAATGCAGTGCGGCCCAGCTCGCTGCCCCAAAGCTCCCGCAAGCTGGCCTCTGCTGCTGCGCCGCCCGCCAAGACGGCTTCGACTTCAGCGATCAGTTTGGCCACCGCCGGTTCGGCCGCATCGAAGGCGTCGAGATAGCGATGCAAGGGCTCGCCCAGGCGCCGGGCACGAAACTCAGCCCGGGCGGCCTCGACGTCGGCGGCCACTTCGTCGGCCGACCACACCCGCACGCCCTGCAGCGGATGGCCCCTCAAGGTGGCGGCTCCAGCACCTGCTTCGGGATGCGCAGCCGCGAGATGTCGCTGGGTTCGAACTTCGCCATGCCGCCGCCGTACATGCGGCCTGCGCCCATGCGCGTGTGGCTGTTCAGGTGGCTGAGCACGCGTTGCAATTGCGCGGCCGGCATGGCCTGCCGCGCATACAGACCGTGAGCAATGTTCAGGTAGCTGGCACCGTGCGGGTTGGTGCGAAAAACGGGCGGCCGGCGGCCCATGTAGCTGACGAAGGCGACCGGCGGTGCACGCAGGTCCAGCGCATGCCAGGCGCGCCGCTGTTGCGCGACGTAGCCATCGGCCGCGCCCTGGGCGCGCGCCAGCGCAAGGAAGTCATCGACGCCGGCCCGGTCCGGTGCGGACAACAGGTCCAGATCGACAGGCAGGTTGGGCACGCGGCGCAAACGGTCCAAGGCGTCGATGGATTCAACCGTGCCGTCGATGATTTCGCGGGCTTTGCTGACCACCGGCAGGGTCAGCGACTGCGGCAGCAGGTTCGACCCAAGCGGCAATACCCAGGCGTCATTCAAGCCGGTGACCTGTCCACGCGTGACGCGGAACAGTTCACCCAATTCGATGCCTTCGGTCGGCGCATCCAGTTCGGTTTGACACAGCGCCGTCCAGCGTGCGGCGGGTGCGAGCTCGGCACGCGACAGCACGCGGGCGGTGTGAACTGCGCGGCCCGCCAGCGTGCCGAGTTCAACCGCAGGGCCGACAGGCCCAGAGGTGGCCTCGAACACCACCGCAGACACCAGTGCATCCGGGAACACGGGTGTCTCGGGTGGCGCCACCCACAGACCCGTCAGGGCCAGCGGCTGGCCCGGCGCGCTGAACAGCGTGCGCAAGGCCGAGCCGTAGCCGTTGTCCAGCCACTCGGCCGAAGTCACCATGCACAGGCGGTCATTGGGGCGCGCCAACTGTGCTGTGCGCGCCAAAAAGTGCAAATGCAAGCCGGCCAATTGAGACGCCTTGATGCCCCAGCCCGCCATCGTGCTGGCGTACCACTGCTTCCACACCGGCTCGATGTCGTGATGGCGCACAAACGGCGGGTTGCCGACAAAGGCCGTGCAGCCGGACAGTGCGAGCGGCACGTCCCGAAAGTCGCCGTGCACCACGGTCACCCGACGGGACAGCCCTTCAATGACCAGGTTGGCGCGCAGCGCGGCGCACATCGCGTCGCTGCGCTCAACGGCCCAGATATGGGCCTGCGGGAACAAGCGTGCTGCCCGGATAGAGAAGCGACCACTGCCCGCACCTGCATCAACGATGTTGTCGAACGACCCCTGCTGCGCCAGCCTGTGCAGCATCAAGTTCACCAGCCACTCGGGCGTCAGCGTGATGCCCTGGTGGCGGCGCGCCTCGCCGCCCAGGTCGAGACACACCGCCGCGCCCGCGGCGTCGTAGGTTTGCGCTTCGCCGAACAGGTCCAGGCTCAGCGCATGCATGGTGACTTCCCGTTCAAGCCAGCTCGCGCCGCATCGCGGCCATCACACCCTTGTAGTCCGGCGTGTTGAAGATGGCGCTGCCGGCCACGAAGGTGTCGGCACCGGCATCGGCCACGCGGCGGATGTTGTCGACCTTGATGCCGCCGTCGACCTCCAGCCGGATGTCGCGGCCGGTGCTGTCGATCAGCTTGCGCGCCTGCTCGATCTTGCGCAGCGCGCTGTCGATGAAGCTCTGGCCGCCGAAGCCGGGGTTCACGCTCATGATCAGGATCAGGTCGACCCGGTCGATGACCCACTCCAGCACGTCCAGCGGCTCGGCCGGGTTGAAGACCAGGCCGGCCTGCTTGCCTTCGGCCTTGATGAGCTGCAACGTGCGGTCCACGTGCTGGCTGGCGTCGGGGTGGAAGCTGACCAAGTCGGCACCGGCCTTGCAGAAGGCCAGCGCCAGCGCGTCCACTGGCTGCACCATCAGGTGCACGTCGATGGGCACGCTGCTGTGCTTGCGCAGCGCCTGGCAAACCATCGGCCCGAAGGTCAGGTTGGGCACGTAATGGTTGTCCATCACGTCGAAGTGGATCCAGTCGGCACCGGCAGCAATCACGTCGCGCACTTCATCGCCCAGGCGGGCGAAGTCGGCCGAAAGGATGCTGGGTGCGATGCGGTAGGGGGTCATCAGCCGGATTCTAGAGATGGCGACCCAGCTCGGAGCCACGGAACCGGCTCTGCCGGGCCGTCGGCGGAGCATCCCCCTCGGGGGGCAGCGAGCGCCGGCGAGCTTGGGGGCAGAATGTCTTGATGGCCAAACCCGAGTTCCAATGTGAGGCGCGCGTGCAGTACCTGCCCGAGCAGTCGAACCCTACCGAAGGGCCTTACGCCTTCGCCTACACCATCACCATCCGCAACAGCGGCGACATCACCGCCCAACTGGTGGCACGGCACTGGGTCGTCACCGATGCCAATGGCGACGTGGAAGACGTGCGCGGCCTGGCGGTCGTGGGCCACCAGCCTTTGCTCAAACCCGGTGAACAATTCGAATACACCAGCTGGACACGCATTGCCACGCCGGCCGGCAGCATGCGTGGCACCTTTTTCTGCATGACCGAAGAGGCCCGGCCCTTCGAGGCCACGGTGGCTGAATTCAGCCTGGTCTACCCGGGCGCGCTGCATTGAGCGCCCTGCGGCACTGAAGCCCGGCAGACCGCTGACATGGCTGCCTGGGACCTGACTGCACTGATCAACGCTGCCGACCCGAAAGCGGGCCTGGCCGAACGCCACCTGTGGCTGGTGCGCCTGATGGAATGGCTGCGCCACGCGCCGGCGGCCGTGGAGAGCGGCGGCGACGCGCGCACACCACTGCCCGTGCTGCGCCTGCGCCACCTGCTCAACCAACTGGACAAGCAGGTTGCGCTGCGCGACTGCGTGCAGGGTCTGGTGCAGGCCTTCTGGCAAGAGATCGACGCGGCGGCGCTGTACGCCGACCTGGGCTTTGGCGCGCGCCGCTCTTTCGCCAATGAATTGCTGACCCGCGTGCAGAACCGCGTGCTGCCCGGCACGCCGGAAACGCGCGACCTGGCGGCCCTGTTCCGCTTGCTGTTCGAGCCCGGCGACGCCGCCTGGGTGGAAGCGCTGGACGCCCCGACGATGGCCCGCAGCGTGGCCATGTTCGGCCCTGGCCGCGACTTTGCGCAGGGCGCGTTGCTGGACGCCATCACCATCCTGATCAGCGCCGTGCATGCCGGCGGCTACAGCCCGGCGTTGCGCCTGCGCATGGACGCCGTGGCGATCAAGGACGAACCCTTCCGGCAGATCACGGCAGCCGCCGCCGCCCTGCGCGCCGCTGTGCTGGAAGGGCGCACCGAGGCCGCGCTGCAAGACGCCGCCATGCTGCGCGCGCTGCAGGGCGCCTGCCGCCGCGCTGCGGCCAGCGTGATGCCGCACCTGGAAGAGTTCGGTGTGTCGGTGAACATCGTCTACGACCTGGAACAGCTGCAGGCGCGCACGCAGCGCATCGACCAGCTGATTGGCTGCGTGCTGGCCACCGACGCGCAGGCTGAAGGGCGCGCCCTGCTGCTGGCGCTGCTGCAGTCGCTGGGCGAGCAGCGCGGCGTGCGGGCCCTGTTCGCGCAGCACTATTCGCTGCTGGCGCGCCAGGTCACCGAACGCAGTGCAGAAACCGGCGAGCACTACATCACGCGCAACCACAGCGAATACCGCGACATGCTGAAGCGTGCGGCCGGTGGCGGCGCGGTGATTGCGGTGACCACCTTCGCCAAGTTCGCCATCCTGGCCATCGGGCTGTCGGCCTTCTGGACCGGTGCCTGGTCGGGTGTGAACTACGCGCTCAGCTTCGTCATCGTGATGCTGCTGCACTGGACGGTGGCCACCAAGCAACCGGCGATGACGGCCCCGGCCATGGCGGCCAGCCTGCCCAGCATGCAACCCCGCAACGCTGCACACGCCGCAGACGGCGCAGGCGGCGCAGGCGGCGTCAATGGCACCGACAGCGACACCGACGACGCCCTCGAAGCCTTCGTCGACCGCGTGGCGCAGCTGATCCGCTCGCAGGTGGCCGGCATCATCGGCAATGTGGCGATGTGCGTGCCGCTGGTGCTCGGCGTGCAGCTCTTGGTGAAAGCGATCTGGGGCGCGCCGCTGGTGGGTGAGAAAGACGCCCACCACGTGCTGGAAAGCCTGACCCTGCTGGGGCCTTGCGTGCTGTTCGCGTCCTTCACCGGCGTGCTGCTCTTCGTCAGTTCGCTGGTCGCCGGCTGGGCCGAAAACTGGTTCGTCTTCCACCGGCTGGACAGCGCCATCGCGTGGAACCCGCGCATCGTGGCGCGGCTGGGTGCGGCGCGCGCGCTGCGCTGGTCGCGCTGGTGGCGGGCCCATGTGTCCGGGCTGGCGGCCAACATCTCGCTGGGCCTGCTGCTGGGTCTGGTGCCGGCGCTGCTGGGCTTCGTGGGCGTGCCGCTGGATGTGCGCCACGTCACGCTGTCCAGCGGCCAGCTGGCTGCCGCGCTGGGCGCGCTGGGCACGCCGCTGCTGCACGAACCGGCCTTCTGGTGGTGCGTGGCCGGCATCAGCGTCACCGGCGTGTTGAACCTGTCGGTCAGCTTCGGCCTGGCCTTCGTGGTGGCGCTGCGTTCACGCGGCGTGCGCCTGCATCAGCGCCGGCGCGTGGTGATGGCCATCTTGCGACGCTTGCGCCGCCATCCCCTGAGTTTTCTCTGGCCACCGAGGGCCGACGGCGCGAACGCCACCGGCTGACGCTCAGGGCGGCGGATCGTCCTTGCGCTCACCTTTGCGCCGGCCGGCAAACATCGTCCACCAGACGATGAACACGAACAGGCCACCGGCCAGCAAGGCTTCCAGAATCAACAACCACATCGCGGTCAGACCTTTTGCAGTAGGGGCCACGTCCGCAGGCGCGGCCACAGCAGATTGAGCGCCAGCCCGGCCATCACCAGCGCGGCGGCCAGCAGCTTCCAGGCGGGCAGCGGTTCACCCAGCATCAGCGCAGAAGACGCCATGCCGAAAACCGGCACCAACAGGGCCATCGGCACCACGGTGGCCGCCGGATGACGGGCCAGCAACCAGCCCCACACCGCATAGCCGAACAAGCTGTTGCCCACAGCCTGCCACAGCACAACGCCCCACACGGTGGCATCGGCCGCCGCCAGCGCCTGCGCGATGCGCGCCGGGCCGTCGACCCACAGCGTCAGCAGCAGCAGCGGTGGCAGCGCGAAAGCGCTGGACCAGACCACCACGCCCAGCATGTCGACCCGGCCCATGCCGCGCGCCACCTGGTTGCCGCTGGCCCAGCACAGCGCGGCGGCCAGCACCATCAGCAGGCCCAGCGGCGTGGTGTGGGCGTCGGTGTGCGCAGCGATCACCACCACCCCCGAAGTGGCCAGCGCCAGCGCCGCCCACTGGAAGCGGCGCAGCCGTTCGCCGGCTGTGAACATGGCCAGGCCGATGGTGAAGAAGACCTGGGTCTGGATGACCAGCGATGCCAGCCCCGGCGCGATGTGCCCGCCCACCGC
>JANMZP010000284.1:0-9654 GCA_031383435.1 Betaproteobacteria bacterium
TGGTGGAGGGCAGGGTGGGTTGGCCGGCCGCGCGCAGCGCCAGGCAATGGTGGTTGTAGGCCCGCAGCGCCGCATTGCCGGGCTCTACAGCCAAGGCGAAGCGCAGGTTGGACAGCGTGTATTCGTGGGTGCAGCAGACCCGGGTGTCGGCCGGCAGCGCCGCGAACTGGGCCAGCGAGGCGCTCATCTGCGCCGGCGTGCCTTCGAACAAACGGCCGCAGCCGCCCGAGAACAGCGTGTCGCCGCAGAACAGCAGGGGTGCCTGCAGCTGTGCATCAGCAACGCCCGTCTGCACATAGGCGATGTGGCCGGCGGTGTGGCCCGGCACGTCCAGCACCTGGAAGCGCAGGCCGAGCACCTCGACCTGCTCGCCAGCGACCAAGGGCACAAACGGCGTGGGTATTTTTTCGTGCGCCGGGCCGTAGACCGTACCCTGCAAACGGCCGCGCAGCGCATCGACGCCGCCGACGTGATCGGCGTGGTGGTGCGTCACTAGAATGCCCCGCAGGGCGAGTCTCTGTTCATCGAGTGCCGCGTGCACCGGGGCCGCATCACCCGGGTCGACCACGACGGCGTTGGTGCCGTCGTGCAGCATCCAGATGTAGTTGTCGGAGAAGGCAGGTAGCGCTGCGAGATTCATGACGAGAGACGAGTCGATACTGGAGTTGGGGTCCTGGCTGCACACCGCGCCGGGGCGCATGCTGTTGGCCTGGGAACAGGACCGATTGGACCATGCCGTCACCGACGCATTCGGCTTTCACGCGCTGCAGCTGGGGCTGCCGGAAATGGCCGGCTTGCGGGCCAACCGCATGCCCCACCGCTGGGTGGCCAGCGACACGCTGATCGTGCCCGAAGCCTTGCCCTTGCCGCTGCCACTGGACCCTGGCCTGACCACGCAGACGGGCCACGAGGCGGTGGCCCTGCACTGCGAATTTGACGCGCTGCCGTTCCCCAACGCCAGCGTCGATCTGGTGGTCTTGCCGCACGCGCTGGAACTGGCGCGCGACCCGCACCACACGCTGCGCGAGGTGGAACGCGTGCTGGTGCCTGAAGGCCGGGTCGTCATCACCGGCTTCAACCCGGCCAGTTTGTGGGGCCTGCGCCAACGCGCCGGCCACATGCGCCGTGGCATGGGCTTCGGCCGCGGCCAGCCCCTGTACCTGCCCAGTGGCGGTGAATTCCTGGGCTACTGGCGGCTGCGCGACTGGCTGCGCCTGCTGGGCTTCGAGGTCGAAGCCGGCCGCTTTGGCTGCTGGCGTCCGCCGCTGCACAGTGAAGGCTGGTTGCAGCGGTTTGAATGGATGGACCGCGTCGGCGACCGTTGGTGGCCGGTGCTGGGTGCGGTGTATGTCGTGGTGGCCGTCAAGCGCGTGCGCGGCATGCGCCTGGTCGGCCTGGTGCGCAACGAGAAACGCAAGACCCACGCCGCCCCGGCGGTGGTGGCCAACCGCAGTGGCGAGATCGCCCGCGCCCACCGCCCGCGTGAAATGAGTGACCTGGAGATTTGATGGCTGAGATGGAAACGGGCGTGAAGCCTGGCGTGGCAAGCGAAGCACTGACCGAGGTGGTGATCTACGCCGACGGTGCCTGCAAGGGCAACCCCGGCCCGGGCGGCTGGGGTGCCTGGCTGAAAAGCGGCGAACACGAAAAGGAATTGTTCGGTGGCGACAAGCTGACCACCAACAACAAGATGGAATTGACGGCCGTGATCCAGGCCCTGGCCGCGCTGAACCAGCGCAGCCGGGTGACGGTCTACACCGACAGCGTCTACGTGAAAGACGGCATCACCAAATGGATCATCGGCTGGAAGCAGCGCGGCTGGACCACCGCCGACAAGAAGCCGGTGAAGAACATCGAACTCTGGCAAAAGCTGGACACCTTGAACGCCGCGCACAGCGTGAGCTGGCGCTGGGTCAAGGGCCACTCGGGCGACCCGGGCAACGAGCGCGCCGACCAACTGGCCAACCGGGGCGTCGATTCGGTGCTGCGCTGAGGGTGTCGAACCCGCCGAACGCGCTGGCTGCGCTGAACGCGCTGCATGCGCAGCTTGTTTGAGGAGAACGTTGATGGGCCGAGAAGCCACCTGCTGGTGCACCGCCGGCGCTGAAGCCGCACAGGCCAAGGCCTTGCTGGAAACCGGCTGCGTGATCTTGCGCGGTGCCATCCGCCGCCACTACGCCACCGCGCAGATGCAAGACCTGCGCATCGAAGGCCGACGCCTGTGCTTCAGTGTGGCCGACGAGGCCGTGGCGCTGGAGTTGGGTGCCGATGAAGCCCTGCGCTGGCTGGACAAGCTGACCACGCCGCTGCCCTCGCTGCAGTCCAAGCTGGGCCTCAGCGCGGCCAGCCCGGCGTGGGTCTGCGGGCTGCCGGACGACCCGGCGCTGGCCGAGGCCTTGCAAGGTGCCACGGCGGCCAGTGCCGAAGCCGCCGCCGTGCTGGTCGCCGTGGCGCGTTCACCGGCCGAACTGGCGGCCGCCCTGCAGGTGCACGCCGGCATGCCGGCCCGCGCGATGTGGGTGGTGCACCCCAAAGGAAAAGGCGCGAGCCTGGGTGATGCCCAGGTTCGCGCCGCTTTGCGTGCGGCGGGTTACGCCGACAACAAGACCACCGCCGTGTCTGCGGCGTTGACGGCTACGCGCTACGCCCGGTCAGCAGGCCCTTGACCTTGCCGACCAGCGGCCACAGCAGCATGGTGATGGCCAGACCGGCAATGCTGCCGACCAGCGGGTTGCTCCAGAAGATGCTCAAGGAACCCTGGCTCAGCAGCATCGACTGGCGGAAGCTGCTTTCGGCCATGTCGCCCAGCACCAGGGCCAGCACCAGCGGGGCCATCGGGTACTTCAATTTCTTGAAGAGGTAACCCAGCACACCGAAGACCAGCATCAGCCAGACATCGAACATCGAGCTGTGCACGGTGTAGGCACCGATGGCGCAGATCACGATGATCACCGGCGCGATGATCGAGAACGGGATGCGCAGGATGGCGGCCCACCAGGGCACGGTGGTCAGCACCACGATCAGGCCGACGATGTTGCCGATGTACATGCTGGCGATCAGGCCCCAGACGAAATCCTTCTGCTCGATGAAGAGCATCGGGCCCGGCTGCAAACCCCAGATCAGCAGGCCGCCCAACAGCACGGCGGCGGTGGGTGAACCCGGGATGCCCAGGGTCAGCATCGGCAGCAGCGCCGAGGTGCCGGCCGCGTGGGCGGCGGTCTCGGGTGCAATCACGCCTTCGATGCGGCCCTTGCCGAAGCTGTCCGGGTCCTTCGACATGCGCCGGGCCATGCCGTAGCTCATGAAGCTGGCCGGCGTGGCACCGCCGGGCGTGATGCCCATCCAGCAACCCACGGCCACGCTGCGCAGGAACAGCTGCCAGTGCTTGAGCAACTCGCCCCAGGTCTGCCAGACCACCTTGAAGTTGATCTTGGCGCTCTTGCCCTTGAAGGCCAGACCCTCTTCCATCGTCAGCAGGATTTCGCCGATGCCGAACAGGCCGATGACCGCGATCAGGAAGTCGAAGCCCTTCAGCAGTTCAGGCGCGCCGAAGGTCATGCGCAACTGGCCGGTCACCGAGTCCAGGCCCACGGCGGCCAGGGCGAAGCCCAGCATCATCGCGGCGATGGTCTTGGCGGGCGGTTCCTTGCTCATGCCCACGAAGCTGCAGAAGGTCAGTAACTGCACCGCGAAGAACTCCGCCGGTCCGAACTTCAAGGCGAAGGTCGCGACCACCGGCGCCAGGAAGGTGATCAGCAGCACCGCGAACATCGCGCCCACGAAGGACGAGGTGAAAGCGGCCGTCAAGGCCTGTGCGGCCTGGCCTTTTTGCGCCATCGGGTGGCCGTCGAAGGTGGTGGCCACGCTCCACGGCTCGCCCGGGATGTTGAACAGGATGGAGGTGATGGCCCCGCCGAACAGTGCACCCCAATAGATGCAGCTCAGCATGATGATGGCCGAGGTCGGGTTCATGCTGAACGTGAGCGGCAGCAGGATCGCCACGCCGTTCGCGCCGCCCAGGCCGGGCAACACGCCGATCAGCACACCCAGCGTGATGCCGATGAACATGTAGGCGATGTTGGGCAGCGTCAGCGCGACGCCGAAGCCTTGGAAGAGGCTGTTGATTTCGTCCATTACAGCCCCACCCATGCTTCGAGCGGGCCCTTGGGCAACTGCACCAGGAACCAGCGCTCAAACGTCAGGTAGGCGGCCAGTGGCACGCCCACCGCCACCGCGCCGGCAGTCGGGACCTTGTGCTTGCCGTGGCGGATCATGAAATAGGCAATCAGGATCACCGACGCCACATAGATGCCCAGGGCGGCAACCAGACCGACATAGACCACCATCGGCCAGAAGATGGCCCACACCAGGGCCAGTTGGCTGCGCTCGGCGAAGACTTCGTTCTTCGACCAGTTCAGCAGTTGCTTGGCACCGATCCAGGCCGATGAGCCCAGCAGGGCCAGACCGATGTAGAAGGGAAAGTAGCCGGAGCGCGGGCCCTCGTCGCTCCAGCCGGTGCCAATGCGGATGCTGTCGGTGATGACCAGGACGGCCATCAGGAACAGGAAACCGGCGACGGCCAGTTCCGGCCAGCGCTCGCCGACCTCGCTGCTGTTGTTGTTGTTGTTGGATGTGCTCATGGTGCGGTGATCAATTGGCCAGGAAGCCAGCTTCCTTCATCAGGCTGCGGTGCATCTGTTCGTTGCTGCCCAACCAGTCGAAGAAGGCCTGGCCGGTCAGGGCGGTCTGGTTGAAGGCCCCCTTGTTCATGAATTCCTTCCACTCGGGCAGTGCACGCACCTTGGCCATCACATCGACGAAGTACTTCTGCTGATCGGGCGTCACGCCCGGTGCCATGAAGATGCCGCGCAGCATCAGGTAGTCCACCGGAATGCCGGCCGAAGGGCAGGTCGGCACGTCGGCCCAGCTCTGGGTGGCGGTCAGCTTGGCGGTGTAGGGCATCTTCGCCTTGTCGAAGACGCACAGCGGGCGCAGCTTGCCCGAACGCCAGTGCGATTCGGCTTCGATCGGATTGTTGACCGTGGCATCGATGTGCTTGCCGACCAGTTGCACGGCCACGTCGCCACCGCCCTTGAAGGGGATGTAGGTCATCTTCTTGCCGGCGGCTTTTTCAAGCAGCACGGTGATGATCTGGTCTTCCTGCTTGCTGCCGGTGCCGCCCATCTTGATGGCCTTGTCGGGCCCAGCCTTCAGCGCGTCGAAGAAGGCCTTGGCCGTCTTGTGCGGCGACTCTTCGTTGACCCACAGCACGAACTGGTCCAGCGCCATCATCGTGACCGGCGTCATGTCGCGCCAGTTGAAGGGCACGCCAGTGGCCAGCGGGGTGGTGAACAGGTTGCTCAGCGTGATGATGATCTTGTGCGGGTCGCCCTTGGCACCCTTGACGTCGAGGAAGCCCTCGGCACCCGCGCCGCCCGACTTGTTGACGACCACGATGGGCTGGTTCATCAGCTTGTTCTTCGTGACCACTCCTTGGATGAATCGGGCCATCTGGTCGGCCCCGCCGCCGGTGCCCGCGGGGACCACGAATTCGACCGGTTTGGAGGGCTCCCAGGCTGCCGCGATGAGCGGCAAGGCCAGTGCAAAAGAAGCAAGAAGGCGTTTGATCATGGGGTTCTCCGACGGTGGTTTTTGGTGCTGTTGAAGGTGAAGTTCTTCAACGGTGCCGGTTTATACGGCGCGCACCACGACGCCCGTGTCAGGGCTTCTACTCCTGGGCGGCAGCTATGTGCGCGTCATGCCCGTGAGAACCCTTGCGGGCCTCTTGACCTGCGTCAAGAGCGCTGGGAGCGCACGCCGGAAACTTGATCCGGATCAAGTTTTGCAAGCCAGGGTGCGATGTTTGAAAGGGGCTGAATTCGGGCCCCCGCCAGGCCCGAATTCAGCCACCGATGTAGTGCATTTCAACCCGCCGCACAGCGTCGCCAGCGGGCGCACCGGCAGCCGCCGGCAGGGCCCCGCGCAAGGCCGAATAGCGGTCGTCGCGGTCGCCCCAGATCAGGCCGATGGCGGCCGCGATCTGGGCGTCGTTCCAGGGCGTGCCGTCGGGTGCCTGGCCGCGCAGCAGGGCGCGCAGATCGTGGCCGCGATTGGCAAACAGGCACAGGAACAGCTTGCCCTCGGTGGACAACCGGGCGCGGTTGCAGTCGCCGCAGAAGGCCTGCGTCACGCTGCTGATGACGCCGATTTCGCCGCCGCCGTCAACGTAGCGCCAGCGCTGCGCGGTTTCGCCCGGTGCGGCCGCGGCCAGCGGCTCCAGCGCAAAGGCGGCGGACAACTGCTGCACCACCTGCGCCGACGGCAGCACCTCGTCCATGCGCCAGCCGTTGGTGGCGCCGACGTCCATGTACTCGATGAAACGCAGCACCACGCTGGGGCCGAAACGTTCGCGCACGTGGCGCGCCAGCGGCACGATCTCGTGGTCGTTGGTGCCACGCTGCACGACCATGTTGATCTTGATCGGGGCCAGGCCCGCTTTCAGCGCTGCATCGATGCCGGCCAGCACATCGGCCACCGGAAAGTCGACGTCGTTCATGCGCCGGAAGATGGCGTCGTCCAGCGCGTCCAGGCTGACCGTCACGCGCTGCAGCCCGGCGTCGCGCAGGGCCTGCGCCTTGCGGGCCAGCAGGCTGCCGTTGGTGGTCAGGGTGATGTCCAGCGGCGCACCGCCGCTTGTTCCGCTACCTTTGCCGTCATCGACCCGGATGGCGGCCAGTTGGCCGATCAGCAATTCGATGTGCTTGCGCAGCAGCGGTTCGCCGCCGGTCAGCCGCAGCTTGGTGACGCCGTGGGCCACGAAGAGCCGCGCCGTGCGGGTGATTTCCTCGAAGCTGAGCAGCGAGGTCTGCGGCAGGAACTTGTAGTCCTTGTCGAAGACTTCTTTGGGCATGCAGTAGCTGCAGCGGAAGTTGCAGCGGTCGGTGACCGAGATGCGCAGGTCGCGCAACGGCCGGCCCAGCCGGTCACTCAGCAGGCCGGTGACCGGTGCCAGGTGTTCGGGCACGCGGGGCGGCGCTGCGGCGTAGCGCAGGTCGGCAAGCGGAATGACGGGAATGAAGGATTCGCCCATCGCCGGATTGTGCCGCCGCCAGCCAGCGGCGGCCGGCGTCAGGGTTGGGCGGTGACCTGGGGCGCGGACAATTCGGCGCGCCGCGCGCCGTTGAAGCGATTCGTCCAGTAGGCCGCCCGCATGTCTTCCACGCGTACCTCGCCACCGGCGCGCGGGGCGTGGATGAACTTGCCTTCGCCGACGTAGATGCCGACATGCGAAAAAGCCCGGCGCATGGTGTTGAAGAAGACCAGGTCGCCGGGGCGCAGTTCGTCTTTCTTGATGTCTTTCAGGCCGGCGTTCCTGGCCTGCTGGTCGGCGCGGCGTGGCAGCACCAGCCCCACGCTGTTCTCGAAAACATAGCGCGTGAAGCCGCTGCAGTCGAAACCCTGTTCGGCGCTGTTGCCGCCGCGCCGGTAGCGCACGCCCAGGAAGTTCATCGCCGACATCACCAGCTCGCTGGCGGTGTCGCGCATCTGCTGGACCACCGGGTTGGCGTCCATCTGCGTCGACAACTGCGCGGCCATCTGTGACGCCTTCTGTGTCGCCGTCTGTGTCGGAATCTGCGCCGGGTCGGGCAGCAAGCCCTTTTCCTTCAGCAGGTGCAGCACTGCATCGCCGGGCTGCTGGGCTTCGGGTGCGGCCTGGGCCCCACCGGCGGCCAGCGCCAACAGGCCAGCCAGCAAGCTGGGCAGCAGATTCAGGGACAGGCGGGTGCGCTTCAACATGAGAGCGGCGAGGATAGCAGCGGCGGTTTGCGCGTCAATTCAGGCTGTAACGGGGTCTGAAGCGGGCCGCCCGTGGCAGGATCGCAGCCCCGTCACCCCCTTGCACACACACCCATGTTCAAAGCCCTGCTGCTGGAAAAAGACGCCAACGGTTTCCGCGCCGGCGTGACCGCGATCGACGAAAGCCGACTGCCCGAAACCGGCGACGTGCTGGTCCAGCCGGCCTGGTCCAGCCTGAACTACAAGGACGGCCTGGCCCTGACCAACAGTTCGCCGGTGGTGCGCAACTGGCCCATGGTGCCGGGCATCGACGGTGCCGGCACGGTGCTGGAAAGCCGCCACCCCGACTGGCAAGCGGGTGACCTGTTCGTGCACAACGGCTGGGGCGTGGGCGAAACCCACTGGGGCTGTCTGGCCGAACGCGCCCGCTTGAAGGGCGATTGGCTGGTGAAGTTGCCGGCCGCCTTCACGCCCCGCCAGGCGATGGCCATCGGCACCGCGGGCTACACCGCCATGCTGTGCGTTTTGGCGCTGGAGCGGCACGGGCTGAAGGCCGCGTCATCGGGTGGGGGCGACGTGCTGGTCACCGGCGCCACGGGCGGCGTCGGCAGCGTCGCCATCGCGCTGCTGGCCAAGCTGGGCCACCGCGTGGTGGCGGCCAGCGGCAAGCCGCAAGCGGCCGACTACCTGACCCACCTGGGTGCCAGCGCGGTCATCGACCGCGGCGAGTTGGGTGCGCCGGGCAAACCGCTGCAGAAAGAGCGCTGGGCCGCCGTGGTCGATGCGGTGGGCAGCCACACGCTGGTCAACGCGCTGGCCCAGGTGCGCTACGGCGGCGTGGTGGCGGCCTGCGGCCTGGCGCAAGGCTTCGACCTGCCGGGAACGGTGATGCCCTTCATTCTTCGGGGCGTGACGCTGGCCGGCATCGACAGCGTGATGGCCCCGCGCGCGCTGCGCGAGCAGGCCTGGTCCCGGCTGGCCCGCGACCTCGACCCGGCGCTGCTGGAAACCATGGTCGAGGAGGTGGCGCTGGAAGACGCCGTGGCCGCCGCACAGCGCCTGATGGCGGGCCAGGTGCGCGGTCGCGTGGTGGTGCGCATCTGAAACAGCGGGGCCGCTGGGCCCCGTTGCCGACATCCGACCGACGCGCGGGCCGCGTCAGCCACCAGCAAGGGCACTGCCGAAAATGCAGCCCACAGTGGCGCGTTTCAGCGCCCGCACAGGAGACCAGGCATGGACTACGCCGAATTCCACCGCCGTTCCATCGAGGACCGCGACGCGTTCTGGACCGAGCAAGCGGCACTGATCGACTGGCAAACGCCACCGACCCGGGTCTGCGATTACAGCAAGCCGCCGTTCGCGAAGTGGTTCGTCGGTGGCACCACCAACCTGTGCCACAACGCGGTCGACCGCCACCTGGCCGCGCGGCCCGACCAGGCTGCATTGATCTTCGTTTCCACCGAAACGAACCAAGAAAAAACCTACAGCTTTCGCGAACTGCACGCCGAGGTGCAGCGCATGGCCGCCACCTTGCTGAGCTTGGGCGTGCAGCAGGGCGACCGCGTGCTGATCTACATGCCGATGATCCCCGAGGCCGCCTTCGCGATGCTGGCCTGCACGCGCATCGGCGCGCTGCACTCGGTGGTCTTCGGCGGCTTCGCCAGCGTCAGCCTGGCCACGCGCATCGACGACGCCGAGCCCACCGTCATCGTCAGCGCCGACGCCGGCAGCCGCGGCGGCAAGGTCGTGGCCTACAAGCCGCTGCTGGACGAGGCCATCCAGCTCGCCAGGCACAAGCCGGCGCGGGTGCTGATGGTCGACCGCGGCCTGGTGCCCTTCAGCCGCGTGGCGGACCGC
>JANMZP010000033.1:0-12876 GCA_031383435.1 Betaproteobacteria bacterium
CAGTTCCCGGGCAAGCTGCTGGCCTACAACTGCAGCCCGTCGTTCAACTGGCGCAAGAACCTGGACGACGCCACCATCGCCAAGTTCCAGCGTGAACTGGGCGCCATGGGCTACAAGTTCCAGTTCATCACGCTGGCTGGCTTCCACAGCTTGAACTACAGCATGTTCGACCTGGCCTACGGCTACGCCCGCAACAACATGAGCGCTTTCGTCGAACTGCAAGAGAAGGAATTCGCAGCGGCCGAGCGCGGCTTCACCGCCGTCAAGCACCAGCGTGAAGTGGGCACCGGTTACTTCGACGCGGTGACCACCACCATCGAGCGCGACGCCTCAACCGGCGCGCTGAAGGGCTCGACCGAAGACGAACAATTCTTCGAAGGCGATCAGCATTAATCGGCGGCCCTGACCTAAAGCAAAGCGGCCCCTCGGGGCCGCTTTTTCATGGTCGGTGGGGCTGTGGAAGCCGGTGCCTCAACCCGCCGCACCCGCCCCACGCTGGCGCCACTGCACCAGCAGGAAGAAGCAACCGGCCGCAAACAGCAGCGCAGCCGGGAACAGCGGCGTGGCCAGGGCGTGCAGGGCGGCGCCGAAGTCCTCCAGCGCCCAAACCGGCAGCATGTTCAGCGCATCGACGGTCTGCGCGGTGCTGCTGATGACCATCCCGCCCTGGTCGCCGTTGATCAGCGAGCGGCCTGCGGCCTTCATCAGGTCACCGCTGATGCGGTTCAGCCAGGGTTGGCCGAACAGCATCTTCAGCAGGTAGCTGCCCAGACCCAGGCCCACCGTCAGGATGACCCAGCCCCATTTGCGAAACCAGGCTGTCAGCAGCACCACCAGCAAGATCAGCGGGCTCAGCCACAGCATGGCCAGCGGCAGGCCGGCCAGCAGGCGCAGCACCATGCTGAACGACGCCATCAGGATCGTTCCCCAGGGCAGGCCGAACCAGGCTTCTGCGCCGACCACCCGGCTGACGACGAGGAAAGACACCGCGTAGCCGCCCAGCATGCCGATGACCAGCGCCGCTGCCGGCACCAGCAACAGGTGCACGATGAGCGGCGCGGCAAAGCTTTCGCTGTGGCTGACGGGCACCGACAGCCAGAACTCGACCGAGCGGTCGGCATGGTCGCGGCGCGCCAGGTTGGACACGATGACCAGCGAGCTGAAAGTGGCGATCACGAAGATCACCGCCATGCTCAGGCCGATGGATGCAGCGGCCAGCATCGCCGGAAAGGCCGCGCCGGCTTCAACCTTGTCATCGGTGTCGATCTGGATCTGGCCGAAGCTCAGTAAAACCAGGCTCAGAACCAGCGGGATGGCGGCCATCATCAGCCAGCCGAAACGGTGTTGCAGCCATTCGCGCTGCATCAGGGGAATCAGTCTTTTCATGGTGCTTCCTGCGTTCAGAACTGCGTGCGGTCGAGTTCGGGCTTGCGCGTCAAGGCCACGAACAGGTCCACCAGGCTGGGGCGCACGCGGCGGCCCAGGGCTTCGATATCGGCCGGCGGCGGGCCGTCGAACAGCACCGCGCTGCCGTTCGGGCCGGGGCCGACGCGGTACTTCAGCAGCGGGTGGGCGGAGGCCATTTGCTGCGCCACGCTGGCGTCGTGGCTCAGCGCGACGAAGCGCTGGTCCATGTCTTCCAGGCTGATGGACAGCACCAGCTTGCCTTCGTTCAGCATCAGCACGTCAGACAACAGCGACTCGATTTCTTCGACCTGGTGGGTGCTGATGAGCACGCTGCGCTCGCCGTCGCACCACTCGTCGATCAGCATTTCGTAGAAAGCCTTGCGCGACAGCACATCCAGGCCCAGCGTGGGCTCGTCCAGGATCATCAGCTTGGCGTCGATGGCCGCGATCAGCGACAGGTGCGCCTGCACCACCATGCCCTTGGACAGGTTCTTCACCTTGTCATTCGGGCCCACGCTGGTGCGCTTGAGCAGGGCGCTGGCACGCTCGGCTGAGAAGTGCGGGTGCAGGCTGCTCATCATGGTGATCAGTTCGCCCACGCGGGCCCAGCGCGGCAGGGTGGCCACGTCGGGGATGTAGCAGGCCGATTCCAGCAGCGCCACGCGGTCCTTGATGGGGTCCAGTCCCAGCACGTTCAGGGCGCCTTCTGTAGGTGCCAGGCCGACCATGGCTTTCATCAGCGTCGACTTGCCCGCGCCGTTGTGGCCCAGCAGGCCCACGACGCGGCCTTTCGGAATGCTGAAGCTGACGCCATCGACGGCCCGCTTGCTGCCATAGCGCACGGTCAGGTCACGGGCTTCGACCAGGCTTTCGGCGGGCGCTGCCTGCATGCCGTTGGCGGCCCTGGCGGTATTGGCGGTATTGGCGGCGTTCATGCGCGCTCCTCCCAGTTCAGTTGTTCGGGGGCTATGCCCAGTCGGCGCAGCCGTTCACGCAGGCGCGGCCATTCGGTTTCCAGGAAGCGCCGGCGTTCGACGGCTTTCAGCCGTTCGCGTGCGCCGGCCATCACGTACAGGCCCAGGCCGCGCCGGTTCTCCAGCAGGCCTTCATCGCCCAGCGCCTGCAGGGCGCGGTTGACGGTCAGCGGGTTGAGCAGGTAACGCCCCGCCAGGGCGCGCACCGACGGCATCGCGGTGCCCTCGGTGGGTTCGCCATCCAGCAACTGCGCGGCCAGGATGCCCGCGAGTTGCTGGTAAATCGGCTGTCTTTGGTCCCAGGTCTGCATGTGCTGCCCACAGGTGTGTTGCTGATGTAGCACACCATAGCAGCGCCCCGAGCGCTGGGAATGCGGCATGCGACAGGCTGCGCAGGGGGGCGATGGGCCGCAGAAATGGAAACGGCGCCCAGCTGGGCGCCGTTGCGGGGAGCAAACTGCGGTCAGACCAATTCAGACTCGATGCGCCGGCGGCGCATTAGCCAGGCCCCGGCGCCCAGGCCACCGAACAGCAGCGCGCTGCTGCCGGGCTCCGGCACGGGCGCGGCCGCGATCAGGTTGTCCAGACCGGTTTCCTCGCAGCAGTTGATACCACCGATTTCCGGCCCTTCCGACCAGCGCATGCCCACCAGCGCGGTGTCGCTGATGACGCCGAAGAACAGCGGCGTCAATTCCGTCGGGTTGTTGGGCAACACCGGAATCAGCGTGTAGGTCAGGTCGCCGTCGGCGAAATAGAAGCTGAGAAAGCCCGGCCCCGGGGTGTTCGGGTCGAAGCCGGCGATGTCGAAACCGAAGGCGGTGTAGCCGCCCGACAGCTTGACGTCGTACAGCGCTTCGGGCTGGTTGCGTGAGGTGGCAAAGGCGACCTTGCCGGTGCTGCCGGTGCTGAAGACGTTCAGGCTGTCGAGGTTGGTCGACATCGTGACGCCCGGCAGCACCTGCACGCCGGTGAGGTTGGTGCCGGCGGCATAACCCTCGAAGTCTTGTGACACCGTGCTGGCGGCACCCAGGGCAGTCAGGAAGTCGGCCCGGGTGCCGAACAAGGTGGCGGTGGCCGCTTCGGCGCTGCCCCAGGCGCCGAACAGGGCCAGCGCGGCGGTCGCGACGCTGAGGTGGTGGTGGATGGATTTCATGGTGGGTTCCTGCAATTGAAGGGTTGGGAAGGCGGACCGCCGGATCAGCGCTGGTCAGACTGCGCAGCACCCGGCGCGACCGGCCCGACGTTGGGTGCGGTGGTCACTGACTGCACCGTGCAGTCACGCGACATCTGCACCACCATCGCGCTGTCGTCGAGCCAGAACGTGCTGGCGGCGGCACCGAACTGCATGACCTTCCACTGCATCGAAACCGGCACCGCCAAGGGCGCCGTGCCCGCGTTGCGGATGCAGCGGTGACGGCTCAGCGCGTGGCCGCGCCAAGAGGCCGTTGAGGCCGCGCCGTTGTCGGTGGTGGCGAAGGCGTAGGTGTCGCCCAGGCTGGTGGTGCTGGCCTGCGGGCTGCCTTCAGCGCCGCCAATCTGCACCATCAGTTCGCACCAGTTGGGGTTGCCGACACCGCCGCCCCAGCAGGCCGCTTCGGCGGAAAAATCGACACTGATCAGCACCTGGGTCAGCGGTGGCACGAACACCGTGGTCAGCGTGCCGGGCACGTTGGCGAAGACCGTTGCAGCCGTGGTGTTGACGCTGGTGTTGGTGACGACGCGCTTGTAGAACGTGGCACCGCTGGTGAAGACTTCAACAGCAGCGTGCACGCCGCCGGTGGCAGTGACCAGGGCCAATGCGGCGGCAGCGGCCAGTGACAGGCGGGAAATGAAAGGGGTACGTTGGGCCATTTGGCGCTCCTGAAGTTACGGTGGCTTTGTCGCGAACGTTTCATGTCGCGGCCAGGAAACTGTAGGAAAGCGCGGGGTTGGAAGGCATCCCCTGAAAGGCCGTGTTCAGCCCTGAAAACTAGGGCCCTTGACCTAGGGCCCTAACTTGCAAAGGCCGCGTTCACATCGCAGACAACAGCATCTGCCGGTAGTCGTCGCGCGTGGCCAGGCGGGGGTTGGTCTTGTGGCAATGGTCGACCATCGCACCGTCAATCACGCGTTCGAACAGGTCTTCGGTGACGCCCATCGCGCGCAGGCCGTTGGGCAGGCCCAGGCGGGCGTTCATCGCGGTGATGGCACCAGCCACTTCATGGCCCAGAGCGTCGCAGCCTGGCAAGCCCATGGCGTGCGCCAGTCGCTGCAAGCGGCGTTCGGTCTGCATGGTTGCAGCGCTGGCGTTGAAGCGCACGACAGCCGGCAGGAACATCGCGTTGAGCGTGCCGTGGTGCAGGCGCGGGTTCACGCCGCCAAGGCTGTGGCTCAACGAATGCACGCAACCCAGGCCCTTCTGAAACGCCATCGCGCCTTGCATGCTGGCGCTCATCATGTTGAAGCGCGCAGCGCGATCGGACCCGTCGCGGGTGGCGCGCTCGATGTGCGTCCAGCCGCGTTGCAACCCGTCCAGCGCAATGCCGTCGGCCGGCGGGTTCACGGCGTGTGCCATGAAGGTTTCCATGCAGTGCGCGATGGCGTCCATGCCGGTGGCCGCGGTCAGCATCGGCGGCAGGCCCAACGTCAATTCGGGGTCGAGCAGCGCCGCCTTGGGCATCAGGTGCCAGCTGTGAAAACCCAGCTTGCGGCCGTCGTCAACGATCAGGATGGCACCGCGCGCCACCTCGCTGCCGGTGCCGGCGGTGGTGGGCACGGCTATCAGCGGCGCCACGCGGTCGGTGATCTTGGGGCTGCCGCCTTCGATGGTGGCGTAGGTCTTCAACGGCCCTTCGTGGGTGGCCGCTATGGCCACGCCTTTGGCCAGGTCGATGCTGCTGCCGCCGCCCACGGCAATCAGGCCGTCGCAGCCTTCGCGCCGGTATACCGCCACGGCGGCGCGCACGGCGGCCTCGGTGGGGTTGGACGGTGTTTCGTCGAACACCGCGTGCGGGGTGTCCTTCAAGGCGTTCAGCGCCACTTGCAGCACGCCGGCCGCGCGCACGCCGGCGTCGGTGACGACCAGCGGCCGGCGCATGCCCGTGCGCTGGCACTCTTCGGGCAAGAGGCGCACGGCGCCGTGATCCAGGTCGATTTGCGTCAGGTACAGGATGCGGGCCATGGCGGTGTCCAGGTGCTGCGGTTCAGGGGCTCGGATGAGCCGCAAAGTATGCTCGCGCGGCTTCTTTTGTCACTCCGAACCCGCACCATGTCCACCAGCCGAAACGCCTTTCGTTTTCTCGACCGCCTGCGCGTGCGCTGGTCTGAAGTCGACCTGCAGAAGATCGTCTTCAACGGCCACTATCTGATGTATTTCGACACCGCCGTGGCCGGCTACTGGCGGGCGCTTGCGCTGCCCTACCACGAGACGATGGCCGTCTTGCAGGGCGACTTGTACGTGCGCAAGGCGACGCTGGAATACGCGGCTTCGGCGCGTTACGACGACCAGTTGGACGTCGGCATCCGCTGCGCGCGCATCGGCAATTCATCGATGGTTTTTGAAGCGGCGGTCTTTCGCGGCGAGCAGCGTCTGGTGCACGGCGAACTGGTCTACGTTTTCGCTGACCCGGCCACCCAGACCAGCCGGCCGGTGCCGCAGGTCTTGCGCGACTGGTTCCTGGGCTTTGAAGCGGGCGACGCGATGGTGACGGTGCAAACCGGTGACTGGGCGGCGTTGGGCGGCGCTGCGCGCAGCCTGCGGCAGGCCGTTTTTGCCGACGACATGGGCGCGCCCGCTGCAGTAGTCGAGGACGCGGCCGACGCGCAGGCGCTGCACGCCGTGGCCTTCAACCGCGCGGCGGTGCCAGTGGCCACCGGGCGCTTGCTGGCGGCGGTTGACGGGGTCGGCCAGATCGGCCAGATCGGCAGAATGGCCACCTGCACGGCCCTGCGGGGCGCGGGTCTCGGCCAGGCCGTGCTGGCGGCCTTGGCGGCTGTCAGCCGGGCGCGCGGCGATCAATTGCTGGCGCTGAACGCGGCCCCCAGCGCCGTGCCGTTCTACGCCCGCGCGGGTTTCACGGCCAGCGGCGCGGTGCACAGAGAGGGCGGTGTGGAACACATCGAAATGCGCCGCGCGCCCTGAGCGCGCAGCGGTGCCATGGCCGGGTCAGCCGGCCAGCCGGTCAAACGCTTCGACGTGACGAGGGCCGCTGCACCAGTCCGCCAGATGGCGCGCGGCTGCCGCCTCGATGGCTGCTTGCAGCGCAGGCCCGACGCCGGCCAGGTCGCTGCTGGCATAGGTTTCCATCACGGTGGCGACGTCACCGCGCACGTCACTGCGGCGGTAGGCGCGGGCTTGCAGGGTGGGGTGGGCCTGCAGCAGATCGGCCTGCATCGCAGCGGTCGCGGCAGCAGCGCCGTCGGCGCTCGCGACGGGCAGCTTCCAGTAGACGAACAGTTCGCGTGCCATGTCGGCTTTCAGGTCGCTTCAGCGGGAAAGCTGTAGGGCAGGGCGGCCAGCGTCAGCAGCGGCCCGCTGGCTGAAGCGGCGTGCAATGTGCCGTTGCCCAGCGTGGCAATCTTCAGTTCCACCAAGGCCACCGCTGTGCCGCCTGGCGTGCGGCCGGCCAGCACCACCATGCCGGCGGGCTGGTCGGGGTCGGCGCTGTGGAAAACCTCTTGCCCCGGTGCCAGATCGGCGACCGACTCGACCCCATAGGCCCGCCGCTTCAACGTGCCACGGTACTGGCTGCGCGCGACGATTTCCTGGCCCGGGTAGCAGCCCTTCTGGAAGTTGACGCCACCCACCAGTTCCAGGTTGACCATCTGCGGCACGAACTGCTCGGCCGTTGCAGCCACCACGCGGGCCACGCCGCTTTGCACTTCCAGGCCAGCCCAGACGGCGGCGTCCAGCGCCGGTGCCGCAGGGGTGCCGATGGCGGTGCTCAGGTAACGCGTGGTGGCGGTGCCGTCGGCAGCCAGGGCGTCAGGCAGGCGCAGGCACATGCCCGCATCCTGCGCGTTGACCTGCCATGCCGCGCCGGGCAAATCAATGCCAGTCAGCGGCCCGACCAGGCCCCATAGCGGCAGGTCTGCACTGGCATCGGTGAGCTTGCATTTCGCGCGCAGCACGAACATCGACAGGCGCTTCAGCACTGCCGGCAACAGGTCGGCGCTGCAGGCCAGCAACACCGCATCGGGCGCCGGCGACCACATCACGAAGGTGGCCAGCAGGCGGCCCTTCGCCGAGCAGAAACCCGCCAACCGCGCGATGCCAGGCTGCAAATGTTCGACGTCTTGGGTCAATTGGCCATGCAGAAACTTGCGGGCGTCTTCACCCTGCGCACGGATCACGCCCCAATCGGTCAAGCGCAGCGCGCCGTGGGGCGCGGGGGCGGTGTTCGCAGCAGGGGCGTTGTTCATCGGCTCATTATCATCAGCCGCCATGGCGGGTCGTGGGTCTGGGTCGAGTCGGGTGGTGTCTGCGCTGGGCGGCTTGCTGCTGCCGCTGTGCGCGCTGTTGTGCGGGCTGCTGGCGGGCGCGGCCGGCCTGGCCTGGTGGTGGGTCGAGCGGCCCTTGCCGCTGGCCGGCACGACGGCCGAGTTGTCGGTTGAAGCCGGCACCACGCCGCGCGACGTCGCCCAGGCCTGGGTGCAGGCCGGCGTGCAGAGTTCACCCACGCTGCTCTACGCCTGGTTCCGGGTGTCCGGGCAGGCCCGACGCATCCGCGCCGGCAGCTATGAAATCGACGCCGGCACCTCGCCGCGCCGCCTGCTGGCCAAGATGGTGCAGGGCGACGAGGCGCTGGAACAGGTGCGCTTCATCGAAGGCTGGACGCTGCGCCAGGTGCGCACTGAGTTGGCCCGCGCTCCGGCACTCAAAGCCGCCAGTGCCGGCATGAGCGATGCCGAGCTGATGGCCGCGCTGGGTGCCCCGGGCGAGGCCGGCGAAGGCCGCTTCTTTCCCGACACCTACGCCTACAGCCGGGGTGTCAGCGACCTGACGGTGCTGAAGCGCGCGCACCGCGCCATGCAGCAAAGGCTGGCTGCCGCCTGGGCCGAACGCGCAGCCGACACGCCGCTGAAATCGGCCGACGAGGCCTTGATCCTGGCTTCCATCGTCGAGAAAGAGACCGGTGCCGCCGCCGACCGCGGCCTGGTGGCGGGCGTCTTCGTCAACCGCCTGCGCATCGGCATGCCGCTGCAGACCGACCCGACCGTCATCTACGGCTTGGGCACTGCCTTCGACGGCAATTTGCGCAAGCGCGACCTGCAGGCCGACACGCCATTCAACACCTACACGCGCGGCGGCTTGCCGCCCACGCCGATTGCGCTGCCGGGCCTGGCTTCGCTGCGCGCGGCGGTGCGCCCCGAGGTCACGAAGGCGCTGTATTTCGTGGCCCGCGGTGACGGCAGCAGCGCCTTCAGCGCCAGCCTGGACGAACATAAACGCGCGGTGAATCAATACCAAAGAAACCAACCGTGACGGGCGCTCAGCAGGCGCTGCACCCGAGCGGCCGCTTCCTGACCTTCGAAGGCATCGACGGCGCCGGCAAAAGCTCGCACATCGAGACGCTGGCAGCCTGGCTGCGCGGGCGCGGCCACGAGGTTGTGGTCACGCGCGAACCCGGCGGCACGCCGCTGGCTGAACGCCTGCGTGAACTGGTGCTGCACACCGCGATGGACCCGCTGACCGAAGTGCTGTTGGTTTTCGCCGGGCGGCGCGACCACTTGCAGCAGCAAATCGAACCCGCACTGGCGCGCGGCGCCACGGTGCTGTGCGACCGCTACACCGACGCCAGCTTCGCCTACCAGGGCGGCGGGCGCGGGTTTTCGCTGGACGTTCTGGTGCAGCTGGAAAGCTGGGTGCAGCAAGGCCGGCAGCCCGACCTGACCTTGCTGTTCGATGCCTCGCCGGCCACCGCCGCTGCACGCCGCGCGGCAGCCCGCGAACCCGATCGTTTCGAGTCGCAAGACCTGGCTTTCTTCGAGCGCGTCAGCGCCGCTTACACGCAGCGCGTGGCACAGGCACCGCAGCGCTATGCGCGGCTGGACGCCGAGCGCGAGAAGGTGGCGGTTTGGGCGCAGATCGAAGCGGCGGTGCAAAGGTGCGGCTGGTGGTAACCGCAGCCCCGGCGGCAACGCCAACGGCAGGCCTGGTGGCCGACGAACAGGGCACGTTGCCGCTGCCGTGGCTGGCCGCGCCGCTGGCCGACGCGCTGGCCCGGCAGCGGGGCCACGCCCTGCTGGTGCACGGATCGGCCGGGGTGGGCGCACTGCCCTACGTGCTGACGCTGGCCCAGGCGTGGCTGTGCGAGGGCCGCAGCGCTGCATCGCTGGCTGCGGTGCCCGCAGCCAGCCCTTGCGGTCGCTGCGTGGCGTGCCACCTGGTGCGCAACCACCTGCACCCCGATTTGATGGTGCTGATGCCCGAAACCCTGCGCCGTGCCTTCGACTGGCCGCTGGTCGACGACCGGCCCGATAGCGACGATGCCAAACGCAAGCCGAGCAAACAGATCCGCATCAACGAGGTCCGCGCACTGATCGACTGGTCGACGAAAACCAGTTCGCGCGGGCAGGGCAAGGTGGCGGTTCTGCACCCGGCCGACGCGCTGAACGTGCAGTCGGCCAACGCCCTGCTGAAGACGCTGGAAGAGCCGCCTGTCGGCACGCGGCTGATCCTGACCACGGCCGATCCGGCGCAATTGCTGCCCACCGTGCGCAGCCGCTGCCAGCTGCAGGTTCTGCCTGCACCGCCGGCCGATGTGGCCACCGCGTGGCTGGCCGGCCAGGGCCAGTCGCAAGCCGGGGTGCTGCTGGCCGCGTGCAGCGGCCGGCCGCTGGACGCACTGGCGCTGGCGCAAGCCGGCGTCAGCGGCGACAGCTGGGCCGCGCTGCCGGCGCTGCTGTCTGGCGGCCAGGCGGCGGCCCTGGCCGGCTGGCCGGTACCGCGCGCGCTGGACGCCTTGCACAAGCTTTGCCACGACGCCATGGCGCTGGCCGCTGGCGGCACGCCGCGTTACTTTCCGGCCGGCAGCGTGCCGCGCACGGGCAGCATGGCCAGGCTGGCCGCGTGGTCGCTTGAACTGGACCGGGTGGCCCGCCACGACGACCACCCGTGGAACGAGGGCCTGCTGCTCGACGCGCTGGTGCAGCAGGGCGCGGCGGCCTTGCGGCCCCCGTTGGATACACTGCCTGCATGAATGTTCCTACCCAAGCAGGTGCCCTGGCACCGCGCGGCGCACCGGCCGGCACTGCGGTCAGCCCGGGTCGGCCCAGCGTCATCCAACTGGTCTTTCGCGAAAAGGGTGCGCTGTACGCCGCCTACATCCCGCTGTTCACCGACGGCGGCCTGTTCGTGCCGACCACGCGCGACTACCGCCTGGGCGAAGACATCTACCTGCTGCTGTCGCTGCCCGACGACCCGCAACGCTTTCCGGTGGCTGGCAAGGTGGCCTGGATCACCCCGGCCAACGCCTCGGGCGGCCGCACCCAGGGTGTCGGCGTGCGCTTCCCGAACGACGACAAGTCGCGCCAGCTGAAGGTCAAGATCGAGGAAGTGCTGGGCACCAGCATCCAGTCGGCGAAACCGACCCAGACCCTCTGATTCACGTCGCGGCCCGCGCTGCGTGGCCTTGCATTCACTGTTGCACCCGCCTGTTTTCCCCCGCGCCATGCTGGTCGATTCCCACTGCCATTTGAACGACGCCGCACTGCGCGAACGCCTGCCCGACATTCGCCGCGAGATGGCGGCCGCCCAGGTCGACCGCGCCTTGTGCATCTGCACGACGTTGGAAGAGTTCGAGCAGGTCCACGCACTGGCGCTGGGCTACGACAACTTCTGGTGCACGGTGGGCGTGCACCCCGACAACGAGGGCGTGCAGGAGCCCACCCTGGATGACCTTCTCACCCGCGCCCGCCTGCCGCGCGTGGTGGGTATCGGTGAAACCGGGCTGGACTATTTCCGCCTGAACGGCCGCACCGGGGTCGACATGGCCTGGCAGCGCGAGCGCTTCCGCGTGCACATTCGCGCGGCCCGTGCAACGGGCTTGCCACTCGTCATCCACACCCGAAACGCCAGCGCCGACACGCTGGCTGTGCTGCGCGACGAAGGGCAGGGCGCGGTGCGCGGGGTCTTTCACTGCTTCACCGAAACCATGGACGTGGCGCAGGCGGCCGTCGAACTGGGCTTCCATGTCTCCTTCTCGGGCATCCTGACCTTCAAGAACGCTCACGCGCTGCGCGAGGTGGCGCAATGGCTGCCGCTGGAGCGCTGCCTGATCGAGACCGACAGCCCCTATCTGGCACCCATGCCGCACCGCGGGAAGATCAACCAGCCAGCCTGGGTGGCCCATGTGGCCGCGCAACTGGCGGCCCTCAAAGGGCTGGACCTGGCCACCGTGGCGCAGGCCACCAGCGCCAACTTCGAGGCCCTGTTCGGCGTTGCGCCAGCCTCCCAAAGAGTGGAAAATTGACATGAAGCGATTGTTGAATTTCGTTGTCTATCTATTTGTAATTGCTTGTTTTTCTGCCGCTCATGCGGGTCCATATGAAGACTTTTTCAGGGCCGTGAGCGTCGACAATGTCAGCACCGTCGAGACACTGCTGGCGCGCGGCTTCGACCCCAATGCCGCCAGTGAACAAGGCCAGGTTGGCCTGTTTCTGGCGTTGCGCGACGGCTCGCCCAAGGTCGCTGCAGCCCTGATCGCCGACCCACGCACCGCCATCGACACCGCCAATGCCAGCGGCGAAACACCCGTGATGATGGCCGCCTTGCGCGGCAACGCCGAGTGGACAGTGCGCCTGCTGGACCGCGGCGCGCTGCTCAACCGCAGCGGCTGGACGGCCTTGCACTACGCCGCCACCGGGCCCGCCACAGCGGTGGTGGCCTTGCTGCTGGGCCGTGGCGCGGCGATCGAGTCACCGTCGCCCAACGGCACCACGCCGCTGATGATGGCCGCGCGCTACGGCCCGGAAGAAACCGTCGACCTGCTGCTGGGCCGTGGTGCCAGCCTCGCGGCCCGCAACATCCAGGACCTGAGCGCCGTCGATTTCGCCCGCCTGGGTGGCCGCGACAGGCTGGCGGTCCGACTGGCGGCCTCGAAAGCAGCACCCGCGCGCTGACAGCGCCGTCCGCCGTGCCGCACCTTCGTGTCAGAAATCATCTGACACGCGCCTTGGCGGGCCGCTGACGAGACGCGGCCTGCGCCCACGCCTAGAGTTGCCGATAGAGGTGGCGTCCCACCATCGGAGCAACCACATGGCTTACACGGCATCGCAACGCAACCCCTTCATGCTGATGATGAACCCCGAGGTCGTCCTCGCGGCCATCGAGAAGTCTGAGCGTCTGGGTCAGCTCAACCGCCAGCTGTGCCGTCCACTGGACCGCATTCCGGCCGGCGCGCCCGAAGCCCTGGAAGAAAGCGCCGAGGACGACCCGGCCACCGGTTCGACCGCAGTCGGTCAGTAAAGACAGCGCCAAGCTTCGATGCTTGCCAGAGCCGCGGTCGGTCAGCCG
>JANMZP010000058.1:0-2125 GCA_031383435.1 Betaproteobacteria bacterium
GGACGAAGCCGCCATGGTCGACGGCTGCACGCGCCTGCAGGCCTTTCGGCGCGTCATCATTCCGGTCATGTGGCCGGGTGTCGTGACCACCGGCCTGTTCAGCTTCTTGCTGGCCTACAACGACTTCATGCTCAGCTCGGCCCTGACCAACGCCGACCGCATGACCATGCCGGCGGCCATCGCCAGTGCCATCACCGCCGAGAGCGACGCGCTGCTGATGCAGGGCGTGGCCGGCGCGGTCAGCATCACCATCCCGCTCATCATCCTGGTGGCGCTGTTCCAGAAGCAGATCGTCTCTGGCCTGACCCAAGGCGCTGTCAAAGGCTGACAGACCCCGTGACCACCCCACCCATGACCATGAACCTCACCCCCGCAGAAGTCCAGCGCCGCCACATTCGCCGCAGCCAGTACCGGTCCTGCGACGACGCCTTCATCGACGTGCGCCTGCCCGGCAGCACGCCCAAAGAAAACTATTCCATCATTGGCCCGGGCGTGACGCAGAACCCCGGTCAGGTGGTGAACCTGCGCGAGCCGCATGGTTTCAACATCGGCGCAGCCGGCCTGGGCCCGGGCATCACCAACAACTTGCATCTGCACTTCACGTCCGAGGTCTTCATCGCCTGCGAAGGCACCTTCACCTTGCGCTGGGGCGCTGCCGGTGACGAAGGCGAAGCCGTGCTGGAAGAAGGCGACGTGATCTGCATGCCGACGTGGATGTTCCGCGGATTCAGCAACAGCGGCAGCAAGCACGGCTTCCTGATGACGGTGCTGGGTGGCGACGACACCGGCGGCATCATCTGGAGCCCCGAGGTGATGCGCAGGGCGCGCGCAACGGGGCTGTACCTGGGCCGCGACAACGGGTTGATCGACTTGCCCGCAGGCCACCCGCCCCCGCCCGAAGTCACCCTGCTGCCGCTGATGCCGCCGAACGAGGTGGCCGTGCTGCGCCACTGGTCGGTGGCGGACATGTCGGCGCGCTGTGTGAAGCCAGCGCAGCGAGACTTTCATGTCGCCACGCTGGATGCCACCTTGCCCGGCCAGGCCTGGCAGTTGGCGCCGGTGATCGGCTGGGGCATCAGCCAGTACCGCGACCATCGGCCGGCCGTGCCCGATCCGCAGGGCTTTTCGGTCGAATGGCTGCGTGTGCCGGCGGGGCAGTGCAGTGCGCCGTTTGCCGTCGACGAGAACGCCGTGCTGGTGCATGCACGCGGCGCGCTGCAAGTGGTTCTCAATGCCGGCGATGACAGCGTGAGGGCTGAGCTGGGCGCATGGGACACGCTGTCGCTGCCCGGTGGCTGCACGCGGCAGTTCATCAACACCGGCACGCAGGACGCAGAAGCCTTGCTCGTGGTCAACGGCGACCACCGCAAGACGCCACGCTTCAGCCCCGACGTGCATGCCGCAGCCGCTGCGCTGGACACGACGATCGATGCCGGCGGCCGGCTGGCGCGGCTGAGCCTGCTGCCGCCGGCCATGGCGGCGTGAAGCCACTGGCGCCGCGCCTCATCGCGCTGCCCGGCACTTTGCTGGACGGCCGCAGCCTGCAGGCGCTGTTGCAGGGGCTGGATGCACACACCGAGCTGCTGGGCACTGCCGCACACATCGACGACGAGGTGAACCGCCTGGCCCGATGGGCTGGTGACCGTGCCGCTGTGTGGCTGGGGCATTCGCTGGGCGGCATCGTGGCGTTGCACCTGGCGCTTCGCCACCCGGCCCAGGTGGCCGGGCTAGTGCTGCTGGGTGCGAACGCGCGTGCCGGCCGAGACAGTAGTGAAGCGCGCCGCGCCGCGCAGTGGGCCTTGGCTCAGCGAGACGGCTTGCAGGCCCTGGCGACGAGCAAGCTGGCACCCGGCTATGGCCTGGCGCAGGACGACGCGAAGCTGGCTTCGCTGGTCGCACAGGCGCAGGCCGTGGGACTGCCGCGCTTTGCAAACCTGCTGGCCTACGCTCGCCAGCGCCCGGGCTTGCTTGCACCGCTCAGGCGCCTGGCCACGCCCGTGCTGGCCCTGAGCGGCGAGCACGACACGCTCTGCCCGCCCGAGCAGAGTGACGAGATCGTGGCACTGGTACAGCCGCCGCAGCGTGCAGCACACCACCGGCTGGCCGGCGCCTGAGCGGTGCAAGC